>DATBSG010000238.1:0-6868 GCA_036559945.1 Pyrinomonadaceae bacterium | reverse complement strand
AATTGAAATCAAATGACATGGGATTGGCATAGATTGAATGCAAGTGGTCGCGGCCGGACGGTTCGAAGCAGACTGATTTCCTGTTGACGCAGCAGCCGATCGAATTCACTGCCGTCGTTCGTGTCGTCCCGAAAGTGATTCGCGAGAACAACAAGGAAGCGAAGTACTCGGTCGACGCAGAGTATCCACAGATCGAGGGCGACGCGCGCTTTGACAAATTCAATCGCGAAGCGCGCGCGATGATCGCCAAAGACGTGACAGCTTTCAAGACGGCGGAAACCAGCGCGGCCGGCGAAGAGGAGATGGATTTACCGGAAGAGACACAAACGTCAACTCTCAACATTGGTTATCAGGTGCGGTTTGCGACCGACGATCTGATTAGTGTCGAATTCTCGCAGAGCGAATACTCGCGGGGCGCGGCGCATCCCAACAGTTTTACGACAGTGCTGAACTACGATGTGAAGAACGGCAAGAAGATCGCGTTGGCGGATCTGTTCAATCCGAAGTCGAATTACCTGAACGTCATCTCGGCGTACTGCATCAAGGATCTGAAAGACCAGAGCAAGAAAGAAAAAGATTCGATGTTGATGGACGATCAGATTCAGGAAGGCGCAGCACCCCGCGCCGATAATTACAAAGCGTGGACGATTACCCGCAAAGGTCTCTGGATTGTTTTCGATCCTTATCAGGTCGCAGCTTATGCCGCCGGGCCGCAGCATGTGTTGGTTCCGTACTCGGCTTTGAAGCCGATCGTGAAGTCTGACGGGCCGATTGGAAGTTTGGCTGGTTAAATGTTGTCGCAACATGAACCGGCACGTTGGATTATTGGTGGTGATCGCGGGCGGAGCGCTCGTGGTCGTTGGTCTGCTGATTTATTCCGGCGCGCTTTCGTGGTTCGGCCGGCTGCCGGGCGATATCAGATATGAGGGCGAGCATACACGCGTCTACTTTCCGATAGTTTCTTCGCTGCTCGCCTCAGTCCTGTTGAGCCTGCTGTTTTATTTACTGCGACGATTCTTTTGAGCCACCATCATCCGGTAAGCGTCGGCCCGCTTGATTCCCAGTTCGCGCGCCGCTTGCTTCAAAGCGACTTTCGAACCCAGGCCATCGCGCTCAAGTTGATCGACACGGGCGCGCAGTTGCTGCTCCGGAGGCGTCGTCGCTTCCGCGGGTGCAGGTTCGCCGCCCCGGCCGGAAATCATCAGAACGATCTCGCCTCGTACCGATGGCTTTCCTGAAAAGCGCTCAAACAATTCAGCCAGCGTTCCGCGCACAAATTCTTCATGCAGCTTGGTGAGTTCACGGGCGACGGCGGCTTGCCTGTTACCCACCACGTTGCGCGCATCTTTCAGCGTCGCGACGATGCGATGTGGCGCTTCATAGAAAATCAGTGTGGCCGGATTCGCCCGCAGCTCTTCCAACTTTGCGCGGCGAGCGTTTGCGTGTGAGGGCAGGAATCCGGCGAACAGAAACTGATCGGTCGGCAGACCCGATGCGGCCAGCGCGGTTGTTAGCGCGGTGGCGCCGGGAACGGGCACCAGGGAGATGCCGCGTTCGATCGCCGCGTTCACGATGCGAAAACCCGGATCGCTGATAAGCGGCGTGCCGGCGTCGGACACAAGCGCCACGTTTTTGCCCGATTCGATCGATTGGCAGAGTTCCGCGGCGCGTTCACGCTCGTTGTGTTCGTGATAGCTGATCGCCTTCGTGCTGATTCCGAAATGATTCAGGAGCTTCTGCGTGTGGCGCGTATCTTCACAGGCAATTACATCAACTTCGCGCAGCACTCGCAGCGCGCGCTGCGTGATGTCTTCGAGATTGCCGATAGGAGTTGCGACAATGAATAACTTGCCAGCCACGGCGCTATTCTGTCATCGGGGCGTGAAACGCGAAAGCCCTGCCCGACGAATCGAGCAAGGCTTTGCGAAGAGAGACGGATTAACGCGTGAGGTTAGTACGGGAACCCTGGAATTCGCTGCCACCAGGGCACGTTGTTCCGGTTGTCCTGACGACGATTGTCATCACGCCGACGGTAAATGTCATCGTCATTACGTCGACTACGGCCATAATCGTCATCGCCGTAAACCGAACCGCGATAGCCATAGGCGCTGCCAATCGTGTTCAGCTCATTACGAATCTGCGACCACAAAGAGGACAGCCGATAATTATCGAAGTGGTGGCGGGTCGCGCGCTCCGTGATGTTCGCCTGGCGCATGACACGCTGTGCTTCATCCGCGCTGCGATTCAAGTCGCGACCATTGCCGAACGCCGATTTCAAATTACCGACAGCGTTGCGAAAATCGTGCGCTTCATTGTTCACTCGATCTTCGTGACGCGAGCCGTTTTCACGGCGGTCTCGATCCAGGTCGCGATCGAGTTCGCGCTCAAAATCTTTCGCCAGACGATCCAATCGCTGAATGCTGTCGCGTAAATAGCGGTTGTCATAGCGACCGTAGTCGCGATCTTGGTCGCGCCGATAATCCGGCCACCCCCACGGATCGTTGCGGCTTTGCGCCGATGCTACCGCAGGAATAAACAAGGCCAACAACCCGGCCAAAAACGTGAGTCTGATCAGTTGTCTTTTCATTTTAATTCTCCTTACCAAGTTCCAATACGCGCTCCGCGCTAGAACCATCCCGAGACTCGGCAACCGCCGTGCCGCGGGCGTCCTGGGACATCGCAATCGTGAAAATGTCTGTTGCGGAACCAGGATTCAGAGTCGCGACCAATCTAGGCGTCGCATACCGTGCAGGGAGCGGCGGAAATCGTTTGGACTACGACGTCGTTGATGGGACAAAACAAAAGCCTCGTCGCCTGGGAGGAAGCGACGAGGCCTCGTCCAACTTCACCGCAAGTTAGTGGGACTTAGCGGCTAGCTGAGTTAGTAGCGCATGCTTATGTCATACGCATCGGCAATGACGTGAAGATTCGATCTGATTTCACTCAGTTCCTCATCCACGTCTGCCCTGCCGGTCCGCAGTCTCAGATATCGATCAAGACGTAAGCCCTGATCGATGACGCTGCGCGCCTCGTCATAGCTGTTGCTCAAATCGCGACCACCAGCCGAGGCTCGTCTGAGCTGGCGCACCGCGATACGGAAATCGCGGACTTCGGCGATCGCGTTGTTATCGGTGGGATTGGTTACCCAGAAAAGACCGCCAAAGACTCGGCGTCCGCGCGTCGTGCTCAAGTCGCTTTCCAATCGCGCGCTCGAGTTTTCCAGCCGCGCAAGCGCGTTACGCAACTCGGATCGATCATAACGATCGCTGCGGTCATAACGGTCGCGCTCGTAAATCTGGATCTGCGCTGAGGCCACTACCGGTATCGCAAACATTAGAAGAGCGATTGCCAATAACAGTCTAACTAAAATGTTCTTCCGCATCGTTCTTCACCTCCTCTTTATAAGTATTTGCAGGCAATTACTGTGATGAAGCGAACCCGGATGCGTATCTGGCGCGCATCAGAAGGCAAATGCGCAGTCATCGCAACAAAGAACGCGAACTCTTTAGATGGATGCAAGAGAGAACTAAGGGATTTTCAAGATTGGGTAAGAACGGCGATGTGGCGCTGAAGATCGAATTCAGTAAGCCGTGCCCGCTGATCCTCTTTCAGGACGAACCATTCGGGCGAGCCTTTGGCTGAACGAATCAACAGCAGCTCTTCGTTCAATCGCGGCCGGCCAAGGTGTTTGATGTTAGCGCAAGCCAAGCCGGCGCCGCGGACGATCCCGTCTCTTGGCGTTCGTGGCCAGCCGCTTTCAATCGTCATCGCGCGAACGCCTCTTCGCAGCGTAACCTGTTTGCCAACCATGCTCGCGGTGCCGCGCGCGAACCTGTGTTCATCCTGCTGCTCGAGCTGAATGCCTGCTCCCGAGCGGTTCGCTTCGCCGGCCAGCAAAATGAACTCATTCATTAACCATTCGGTGCCTGTGCGACGTAACAGATCATGACGTCGTCGTAGACTCAGGTAATCAGCGATGTCGCGGCGGCCCGCCGCCTGTGCGCGGCTTTGCGCTTCTTTGAGCGCCAATTCCCAGGCTTCTTCAAGTTCGCTCATTAAGTGATTCAGATGTTATCATGCCGAACCGAATCAAACTCTTCCGAATTTTGCGCGTATCGCCGTACCCTCGGGCCAACTCTCGAATGAAAACGTCCAACTACAATTCACGCGTTGCCGTTCTTTCGTTGCTGCTGGCGGCACTTTCACTGACGCACGTATTCGCGGTTGGTCTGGCACAGGAAAAGTTGCCGGCGCCGACCGGTCACATCAATGATTTTGCAGGGGTGCTGGAATCCGGAAACAGACAACGGCTCGAAGCAATCCTGGAAAATCTCAAGGGCCGCGCTGATGTTGATTTGGTAGTCGCGATTGTAAAGACCGCTGGCGCTGAAGACCTATACGACTATTCGCTGCGCCTGGCAAACGAGTGGAACGTCGGCTCGCGGGTGTCGCCGCGCAAGACTCTGCTGCTGGTGATCTCGACCGACAACGGAAGGTTTTTTACGCAATTCAGCCGCGCCGCGCAATCAATTCTTCCCGACGGATTGATCGGCGAAATGGGCCGCCGCATGCGGCCGAAACTTGAGGCGAGCGACTATGATCGCGGGTTGCTCACGGCCATACAGACATTCGTCACGGGCCTCGGCGAGATTCACAACTTCACGTTTGCGGAGTTGGACACCCAAGCTGGGCAAACACAGATCGCACAAACTCGCCCGCGAACAGTCGAAGCGGCGGCAACGCCATCGGATACGCCGACGCAGCCACCGACGGAATCGCCGACGCCCGAGCCTTCGCCCGTTTCGACGCCGAGTGAAACGCCGACGCAAACTCCCGTTGCAACTCCGACAGCAGAAGCGACGGCAACGCCTGAGGCGACACCCGTTCCTTCCGAAAGCCCGACGCCATCGCCGACTCCTACGAAAACTCCGGACACAGAACCGACATCCGGACCGTCGCCTGCTGAATTGCCGACGCAAACGCCGTCAATTTCCGAACCGTCGCCGCAGCCTTCGGAATCGCCTTCGCCCACTACTGACGTGGCGAAGAACTCGACGAAACCAGCGCGACCCAGTCGCTCGCCGGTCGTCACGCGCGCGAATCCTGACGACGAAAAAGAGGAAGTCGAGTTAACTCTGACAAAGCCCGTGGCTGAGCGGATTGATTTGCTGAAAGCATTTATTGCGTCGCATCCGAAATCTGTAGCGATCGCGCGCGCGCAAGAACTAATTGTGTCAGCGCACGCGACTCTCGGCGATCAAAAGTTGGCTGAGGGTGACGTCGACGGCGGGCTCGCCCAGTTCAAGCTCGCATTTTCGGAAGCGCCGACCGAGATGTCCGATCGGTTGTTCACCGAAGTCATCGCGCGCATTCCCATGAACTTGTTCCTGCGCGGACAACGCGATGCGGCGCTCGAAGCTGCCCATCAAGCCGAGGCGCTCGCCAAGCTAAACCCTGCTCGGTTGCTCGCCGTGACTCAATTCTATTTAGGAATAGAAGACGCCAGAGAAGCCAATCGTCTCGCGGAACTCGCTGTGCAAAATGCACCCGAGGTTGCCGCTGCGCATCAAGTGTTGGGGGCGGCACGTCACATCGCTCTGCGGCTTGATGATGCCCAAGCCGAATATGCGAAGGCCGTCGCGCTGAATCCAAAGTTGCTGTCGGCGAAACTGGCGCTGGCGGATTTGCAGCGCGCTTCCGACAAAAGCGAAGCAGCGCTCACGATGTATCGCGAAATTGCCCAAGCCGATCCGAAGAACAATTCGGCGCGGGCGGGAATAGTTTTGTCGTTGCTCGAACTCGGCCGAAAAGACGAGGCCGAACAGGAGTTGACTGCCGCGTTGGAGGATGCCGAGAAAGCTCGCAACCTTCCTTTGCTGGTGGGTGCTGCGTATTGGTTCATGGCGCACGATGACGCGGCCCGCGCTCTCGATTTGGCGCAGAAGGCCGTCCCGATCGAGCCGCGATATTCGTGGGCCCAGATTGCTTACGCGCGGGCGCTGGTTGCCGACAAAAGGCCGCTCGACGCCGAGCGCGCGCTGCGGTTCGCGCGCAGCTATGGCCGGTTCCCGACGCTTGATTACGAATTGGCTTCGGTGCTCGCCTCGGTCGGGTTGTACGATGAAGCACTCGCCGAGCTGTCGAAAACTTTCTCGCTGAAGGACGGGCAGATTGAAACCAAGCTCGCCGGCCGGATTGCCGCGCGCGCGCCAACGTTCACCGAACTGCTTGCGCCCGAACGTCGCGCGGCGATCTTTCAAACCAAGTCTGCTGATACAGAAGCCAACGCAAGGATGCTGAAAGGGCTGTTGGCTTTGGCCGCGGCACTGAACCCGTCAGGCCGCAGTCCGAGCGATGACGATCTGCGGACCATCGCCCAGGAGTTTATCGGTGGCGATGATCCGATGCGGACCTACCGACAGACTTACGTCGCGGGGAAGCTGTTAAGAAAAGGCGTCGCGCTGGCGAGTGTCGTTGATTTGATGGACAACGCGACGTCCGGCGTCGAAGCGGCGTTGAATGTTCCCGCCGCGACGGTCGCGGTGCAGGCGGAAGAACTCGCCGACGCGCGCGCGCGTGCTCTCTCGCAGGGCGGGACGCCCGACATTCCGACGGCTCCGCGCGCGGCCTTATCGGGCCTGTTGCGCGCGCGTATCGAAGATACCGCCGGCATGGCGCTCTTAAATTTGGACAAGCCCCTGGACGCGGTAGCGCGTTTGCGCAGAGCGGTCAGCGTGGCGCCGCAAGGCACGCCGCTGTGGCGCTCATCGATGTGGCATTTGGGTACGGCGCTCGAAGCGAACAACAAGCACGATCAAGCTTTGCTCTATTACATCAAGAGCTATCTCGCCGGCACTCCCGATCCCGC
>DATBSG010000237.1:0-6959 GCA_036559945.1 Pyrinomonadaceae bacterium | reverse complement strand
CTTCGTGTCGCTGACGGAACACTCGCTTGACTTCTCGATCAGCCGTTTGTTACTTTCGGCTCCTCGCCGAAGTATCCAATCCTTTAGCGAGTTTGACCTTTAGGCACGTAGCTCAGTTGGTAGAGCACTACCTTGACACGGTAGGGGTCAGCGGTTCGAGTCCGCTCGTGCCTACCAGATTCCTAAGAGATTCCTCGCTCGGACGGATGATGATGCTGATTAATGTGCTCGGATGGAACCAGCCTGGAAAAGGTAGTCCAGTTATTTTCCTGCACCGAGTGCGCTTCATAATCTGTGAGCTGCTATGCGGCTGGTTGATGCGGGATCCACGCTGACCGTGCATCGTGCGCAAAACCCAACAACTGGTTGGACAGGCGCGTCACGCGATGACACCACTTACCCGGTCCGCCCAAAATCATCCTGCAAACGAACGATGTCGTCTTCGCCGAGGTAGCTGCCGCGCTGCACCTCGATGAAGATAAGCAATTCCTCGCCCGGGTTTTCTACTCGATGAGCCGAGCCAACGCCGATGTCAATCGATTCGCCCGCGCGGACCATAATCTCGCGGTCATCGAGGGTTACTTTCGCAGTGCCCTGCACAACTATCCAATGCTCAGCGCGCTGCGCGTGCTTCTGATAGCTGAGGCGCTTGCCAGGTAAAACCTCGATGCGTTTCACCTTGTAATCTGTCCCTTCATCGAGCACGGTGAACGTGCCCCATGGGCGGCGATCAAACTTTGGCGATGTATCGTCGCTTGCTGCGGGCATCGGCGATGACCTCCTCGTAAGGGCAGATCCGCAGTCTAGTTGAAGAGGTCTTGTTTACCAAACAGCCGCTCCCTTCGACTGACGAACCTGGAGATTTCGAAAAACTATTCGAAGAACTGTATGCTCTTGCGGCGGCGGCTGAACGGATACATATTTCAGCGAAGATGGTTCAGCAACATTTGTCGCCAGAGGAAAACCTGTAAATGCGAATATTGGTAACAGGCGGCGCCGGCTATATCGGCAGCGTGGTGGTCGAAGAGCTTTTGCACGGCGGCCATGAAGTTGTCGTTTACGACAACCTGTCGAAAGGACATCGCCAGAGTGTTCCGTCAAACGTAAAGTTGGTGCACGCGGATTTGATTGATCGTCAGCAGCTTTCCGCGACACTCAGTGATGATTCCATCGAAGCAGTAATTCACATGGCGGCTTCCTCGCTGGTGGGCGAATCAGTCAAACATCCGGACAAGTATTATCAAAACAACGTCGTGGCGGGATTGGCTTTGCTGGACGCAATGCACGAGGCGGGCGTGAAGCGGCTCGTTTTCTCCTCGACCGCGGCCGTCTATGGCGAGCCCGCGAAGCAGCCAATCGAAGAAACCGATCCCACGAATCCGACAAATCCTTACGGCGAAACCAAACTGGCTTTCGAACATGAGTTGCGTCGATACGAACAGGCCCACGGAATTCGTTGCGCCGCGCTGCGTTACTTCAATGCGGCCGGCGCAACTGAACGATGTGGAGAGTGGCACGATTCGGAAACGCATTTGATTCCTCTGGTGCTGCAAGCTGCAACCGGTCAACGCGAGCATGTGGAAATTTACGGCGATGACTATCCGACGCGCGATGGCACCTGCGTGCGCGATTACATTCACGTGGCCGATCTGGCGCGCGCGCACATCCTCGCGTTGCAGATTCTCGACGAGCGCAGCGCGATCTATAACCTTGGCTGCGGCGGCGATGGCTACACGGTTCGCGAAGTGATCGATGTTGCCACGGAAGTAACCGGTCGCGACATTCCCACGAGAATCGGCGAGCGACGGGCCGGCGATCCGGCCGTACTCATTGCGAGTTCCGATCGTATCAAGAGAGAGCTGAACTGGACACCGAAGTTTCAGGACTTACGCAAGATTGTCGAATCAGCCTGGCAGTGGCTACAGAATCACCCGCAAGGTTATGCTGATTAGTCATGACAAAGAAAAGCGCAGGCCTGCTGTTGTATCGCGAGCGCGAAGATGGGGGAATCGAAGTTCTGTTAGTTCATCCCGGCGGCCCGTTCTGGCGAAACAAAGACGAAGGCGCGTGGACAATTCCCAAAGGCGAGTTCAGTGATGATGAAAATCCGCTCGAATCTGCGAAGCGCGAGTTCAAAGAGGAGACCGCCGCGGCCCCACCTGACGGCGAGTATCTTCCACTGAAACCCATCAAACAGAAGAACGGGAAGATCGTTCACGCGTGGGCCGTCAAGGGTGATTTCGATCCGGCATTGCTGGAGAGCAACACCTTCGAGACGGAATGGCCGCCGAAGTCCGGCCGCATGCAAGAATTTCCTGAAGTCGATCGCGCCGAATGGTTCACACCTGAAGACGCAAAGCGAAAAGCGCTAACCGGCCAGGCCGCGCTAATCGATCAACTGCTGACGATGCTTTAATGGGGGCACTAGCCGATCTTGAAACGCTGCTTCTTAAGCCGCCACACAATCCAAACTCCAACCAGAAGGATTAGCGCCGAAACAATGCGTGCGAGAATTCCTTCAATCACAAGGGTGCCACCTCGGCCCAAGAGATAAAGATGGCCGGTGATGAGTCCAACCACCGCGCAGATAAGAGCGACAATGAACGAAAGCCCAAACATCACGACGATGAATCCCAGGCAGCCGTTGAAAAGGCATGCAGCGCCCTTGTTCGATTGGGGCATGGGCGGCGTCGGAGATTGCGGCTGCCCGGACGTGAAATTCTGGTGGATGTGCCACTGGATACCGTCCAACCATTTTCGAATCTGGATGTTGTAGTAGCCGCCGACGTCGAACAGCATGAATCCGGAAACACCAGCACGTTCGACCAGTAGCTCTAACGTCACTTTGGTTCCAGCGGCTGCTGATTCAATTCGGAGATTAGCTCTTGCGCTGTGGGAAAAACTGTAACCCTCTGCCGAAAAACCGTCAGACGTGTCCATAGTCCTCCACCCGAGCGATTCGGCCATGTAGGCGCGAGCCGCTTCGGTAACAACGTCACGCGATGCGAGAAAGACCCTCTCTTGACGAAAATGTTTGTACTTCCAATCCACAGAGCGACGCAGTGACTATCAAAATTTCCAGATCGCGCCCAGTCCTGCATCCCACAAACGCTTGTTGAACCCCGGGATGTCCTTGTCGAGAATTTCATTGCCTCGCGCTTTCAACGCGAACCATTGCCCATTCAGTTCCTTCAAGCGATCGAGCGACGGCTGATTCACTCGCGGGATGTCGCTCTCAGTTGCGTTGATTAGGAACAGGTAGTTCGCGGTGAACTTATTCGGAAAGTTCTCGACGTCGTCATAAGCCTTGGATTTACGCTGCACCATGTCCTCATCCCAGGCTTTCATTTTCTTAAGCAGCGCGTCGCCGTCTTTCTTTATCCCGCTGTACTTGTCACCGGCGGGAAGGGAACTCAGGAGCGATGTCAACTGCTTCTGCTTGTCGTAGAGGTCGTCCACCATTCGATGCATGGTCGTCAATTCGTTTTCCATGCTCAACATCGTGCTGTGGTATTCCCTGTACGTTGTCGGTTCGGTTGGATACAGTGGATTGGGAAGTATCTCTGTTTCACTCGCAACGGTCCGGTCGCCCATCCTCAATGTCACTGAATATTTTCCAGGCGGCGCTTTGTGTCCGGCGAAGCTTACCTCCATATCGACATCCGGCACGCCCGGCATCGTCGTGTAACGCATGTCCCAAACGAACCGGTTCAGTCCTTTATTTTTGGACAGCAGCGGTTCGGCCTTCGGAGCGCCTTCGTATTTCTTGTATTTCTCATCAGCTTTCGAAGAGAAGGTGCGCACAACATTACCGTCCGCATCTTTGATCTCCAACGCGATTTGGTCATCCTTTTTCAATTCGGGCAATTCGTAGTAGATGACCACGCCGGTTGACGGATTCACGCCGCGAAGGCGGTTCGCGCCGGTGAACTCTTCGCTCGTCTCGTCAAGTTCGCTCGATCCATTCACCAGATATGCATTGTCCGGCCGATAGATCGCGAACATCGTTCGATCATTCTTGTACTGACGCAGCACACTTAAGTCGTCAAGGATCCAAAACCCTCGGCCTGAGGTTGCCGCGATCAAGTTGCCCTGATGTATCCGGAGGTCAGTTATCGGCGTGATGGGCAGGTTCAATTGGAACGGCGACCAGTTCTTGCCGCCGTCCCACGACAGAAACAGACCGAGTTCCGTGCCCGCAAACAGAAGATCCTTGCGCACGTCGTCTTCCCGCACCACGCGAGTAAAGGCGTTCGCGGGCAGACCGTCATCGATCCTGGTCCAGGTAGCGCCGTAATCCGTCGTTTTGTACAGACCCGGTCTGTGATCGTTGAACTTGTAGCGCGTCGTGGCGATGTAAGCCGTTGCTTTGTCGTGCGGCGAGATCTCAATCGAATTGATCAGACATTCAGCCAAGCCCTGCGGCGTGACATTCTTCCACGTCGCGCCGCCATCGCGCGTCAACTGTACCAAGCCATCATCGCTGCCAGTCCAAATCACACCCTTCTCATGCGGCGATTCGATGACGTAGCTCAGCGTACCGTAATTCTCCGCGCCAACCTCCTCGTTCGTGTAAGGAACGCCGGCGCGACCCTGCTTCTCTTTTTCGTTGCGCGTGAGATCGGGTGAAACCTCTCGCCAGGTCTTGCCCCAATCGCTCGTTTTCAAGAGATATTGCGCGCCGTGGTAGAAGGTTGCGGGCTCGTGCTGGCTCCAGATGATCGGCGCGTTCCAGTTGAAACGATACTTGAGGTCTTTCGCATCCATGCCGAGGTATTGAATCGGCGCTTCCATGATCTGCGTCGAGCCCTTGGCGTTCACGTTAAGCACCTCGATCGTGCCTTGATAGCTGCCGCCCAAGACGAGTTTCGGATCGTTCGGATCGAATGCAAGAAAGGCGCTCTCGCCGCCGGCTGAAGGCGTCCAGCTTGCCGCGGTGATGCCTCCGCTTCCCAGTTCGCGACTCGCGATCGACACGGAAGTGTTGTCCTGTTGCCCGCCGTAGATTCGATAAGGAAACTGATTGTCGACGTTGATGCGATAGAACTGGCCCGTCGGCATGTTCGCCTGCGTGCTCCAGCTCTTGCCGCCGTTGAAAGTAATTGCTGAGCCGCCATCATTCGAGATGATGAAGTTGTTCGGATTGTCGGGATTGATCCAAAGATCGTGAAAATCTCCGTGGGTGCCCGACAGGTTCTCCCAGGTCTTCCCGCCGTCAGTCGAGCGGAGCGCCGGCGCGCTCATCACGTAAATCGTGTCGTCATTTTTCGGATCGATGAAGAGTTCGATGTAGTACCAGGCCCTCTGCACCAGACGATGATCGTTCGTGATGCGGCTCCATTTTTTGCCCGCGTCATTTGAAACAAACAGGCCGCCAGCCTCTTTGTCGGAATCGCTTTCGATCAGCGCATAGACTTTTTCCGGATTGGAACGGCTCGCAGCGATCGCCATCTTGCCCATCTCTTCAGGCAAGCCTTCCTTCATCCGTTCCCACGTGTCGCCTTCGTCAGTCGATTTGTACAGACCGCTGCCGGGCCCGCCGCTGATCACTTTCCAAGGCAGACGGCCGTGCTCCCACATGGCCGCGTAGAGTATCCGCGGATTGGTCATGTCCATTGACAATTCCGCCGCGCCCGTTTTGTCGTTCACGAACAGAACGTTCTTCCAGCTCGCGCCGCCGTCGGTCGATTTGTAAAGGCCGCGTTCTTTGTTTGGAGCGTAGAGCGCCCCCTGCGCTGCGACCAGCACGATGTTCGGATTCTTCGGATCGATGACGATGCGCGAAATGTGCCGCGTCTCATCGAGGCCAGTCTTCTTCCACGTCTTTCCCGCGTCGGTTGATTTGTAAACGCCGTTGCCCGAAGACGTCATGACGCCGCGCACCGCATGTTCGCCCATGCCGACATACACGACGTTCGGATCGCTTTCCGCCACCGCCACCGCGCCGACGGAACCGGTCTTGAAAAATCCATCCGAAACATTCCGCCAACTGATTCCCATGTCATCTGTTTTCCACAGGCCGCCGCCGGTTGTGCACATGTAGTAAGTTTTCGGATCGCCGACGACTCCGGTGGCACAATTCGAGCGCCCGCCGCGAAACGGTCCAATCGACCGCCACTTCAGCGCTTTGAAAATGGCGTTGTAGTCATCCGTCGCCGGCGCGGGCTTGGTTTGGCCAGACAGGTTGGTCAGAAAAAAGCAAAGAAGCACGAAAGGGATTAAGCGTCTTGTCATCGAATAATCCTTATGGCAAAAATTTGCGGGCGATGATACACCAAGCGCGCGCAACTTTGCAGTGATTTGACCTGTATCCCTCTTGTCCCTTTTCCCCGAATGCGTGTATCGTTGTTCTTGGGCTTCCACCGTCTCTCCTGCCACTTGAATCAGAGGTTTGTAATGAAACACTGTCCAGCATGCAATTTTAGTTTTCCCGACTCTTATCGTGTGTGCGATTTTGACGGGACTGCGCTCGTACCTGATCCAGAGCGATTGGCATTAATAAAAGTCCCAATAAAGACACCACCACATCCATCACGTCTTCGGCGCAGCCTGAAAGCGCCAATGTTGTTGACGAGTCTGGCGATACTCGCGCTGTTTTTGAGTGCGGTCTTAATCGCTCAGTTCGAATCAGCCACCGAACCGGTACCGGTCGTCAAAGAGCAACCCTCGCCGAATTCACCCGGCATTGCGAATTCCGTCGCACAAGATGCCGAGCAATCGCCCGCCCAAATCAAAACACCCGCCACTTCGACGCGCGGGAGCATCACCACATCGCCTGGTTCATCCGCGGCGAGCGCGCGACGGCGAGCAACAACTGCGCGCACACTAGCACGCGTTCACAACCGGCGCTTAAACGTGACTCGTTCGCAGAAGACAGAAGTTGCGCGGCGAACAGACGCCCAACGCATTTCAAATGAGAAGCAACCGAAACTTGTCGCGGTGCTGAAGACGACCTGGCG
>DATBSG010000236.1:0-2306 GCA_036559945.1 Pyrinomonadaceae bacterium | reverse complement strand
TTGAAGTAGTCGCCCTTGATTGCTTCAATGAAGCGCGCGCCGCGGCCTTGGACTGCGTAGGCGCCGGCCTTGTCCATTGGCTCGCCGGTTGAGACGTACCAGTCGATCTCGACTTCAGTCATCGCGGCAAACTTAACTTCGGTTGTTTCGCAATCGATTCTGGTCTCTGACGAACAAATGAGAGCAATCCCAGTGAGCACCTGGTGCCAGCGCCCTTGAAGCATTCGCAGCATTCGTTTCGCGTCTTCGGTGTCATTGGGTTTCGCCAGAAGATGTTCGTCGACCACAACAGTCGTGTCCGCCGCGACCACCGGACGATGCGAGTGGATTTCAGCCGCAGAGTTTGCCTTCGCGGCCGCTAACCGTTCGACGTACGCGCGTGGTGTTTCATCGCCGTGCAAGGATTCGTCCACTTTGACCGCCCCGACCTGAAAAGGCCAGCCGATCATCCGCAGGATTTCCGATCGACGCGGGCTGGAGGACGCAAGCAGAAGTATCGGTAGTTGCGCTGGCGTTGCTGCGCTCGCACGCTCACTTGCACTTGAATCTTGCGACCGAGGTTGCTTCGCTTGGTTGTTGAGCGCCTCTTCCATTACACTCCGAAATCTGGTTCGTTGGCCGGACATTCTGAAAGTTTTTGGCCTGAAGTTCAAACTTGAATCATGATCGACGCAGCTTTGCTACTACCAAAGATTCTTGAGCGGGCGGGTGACAATCGCGAGATGAGGGAGACCGCCGCAAAGATCGCATGGAAAAGAGCCGCGGGCGAGGGCCTGTTCCCCCATGCCCTGCCGCTTCGTTTGCACGAGAAGACTTTGATCGTCGCGGTAGCGGACGGCGTTTGGCAAAAGCAACTCAAGGCGATGTCCGCCGAACTTGTTTTTCGCATTAACAAGTTGCTGCAGGACAAAGTTGTCGAGTCGATCGAATTCCGAATCGATCCGCTGGCGCTTCGTCGCAGGGCGTCGGCAACCCACGCGCAGCGGCGCACAACTGTTCCGCCTTTGCCGGCCAACGTTGTTTCATCTGCCGCCGCGATTGACGATCCAGAGTTGCGCGAACGTTTTATGCGCGCCGCGGAAAACTGCATCGCGCGGCGAGAGTCGATCAAATCCGAAATTCGAAATCCGCAATCCGAAATTTGACCTATGCCAATTTCAGAATCCGACATCGAAAAAATCGCGCAGCTTGCGCACCTCGAAATCACTGACGACGAGCGGCACACATTCGCACCGCAGATTGCTGAAATAGTCACTTACGTCGAGCAACTCAACGAGGTTGATACGGCGGCGGTCGAGCCGGCGCTCGGGGGTTTGACGCCGGAAGGCGAACAGACGGAAAGCTCGCGCGCTGACGAGGTGCAGCCGTCGCTCGGTCAGAAGGTCGCGCTCGATCAAGCGCCCGATCCGGCGTCGGGACATTTCCGCGTGCCGAAAGTGCTTGGCTAAATAGCTCCCTATCATTCGAATGAGAACGGTCCCTGAAATCAGTGAAGCATTGCTACGCGGCGAAATGTCCGCGCGCGCTGTCGCCGAGTCTGCCGTCGATGCCGCCGAAAAATTGAACGACGATCTGAATGCTTTTCTGGAAATCGACCGCGCCGGCGCGCTGAGACAGGCCGAGGCGATTGACGACAAAATCAAAACCGGCGGGGCACACGCGCTTGCGCCGCTTGCAGGCATTCCTATTGCGATCAAAGACAACATCTGCGTTCGCGGGATGCAGAATTCTTGCGGCTCCCAAATTCTCGGGCCGTACAAGCCACCTTACAACGCGACGGCGATCCAGCGTCTGCTTGACGCCGGCGTAGTAATCATCGGCAAGACCAACTGCGACGAATTCGCGATGGGTTCTTCGAACGAGAACTCAGCCTTTGGCCCGGTGAAAAACCCCTGGGACAGTGCGCGTGTTCCCGGTGGCTCGTCGGGCGGATCGGCGGCAGCAGTCGCCGCCCGCATTGTGCCGGTGGCGCTCGGTTCCGACACAGGGGGCTCGGTGCGGCAACCGGCTTCGCTTTGCGGCGTCATCGGCGTGAAGCCGACTTACGGCCGAGTTTCGCGTTACGGCCTGGTCGCGTTCGGCTCTTCGTTGGATCAAATCGGCGTCTTCGCACAAACCGCGAACGATGCTGCCGCGGTTTTGCAAATTATCGCCGGCCGCGATCCGCATGACGCGACGACCGCGGACGTGCCCGTGCCGAACTACATCGGCGAGACGGAAAAGGACGTGAAAGGGCTTCGCATCGGCGTTTCCCAGACATTGTTGGGCGAAGGGCTGGACGAAGAGGTCCGCACGGCGATCGAAAA
>DATBSG010000235.1:0-10603 GCA_036559945.1 Pyrinomonadaceae bacterium | reverse complement strand
GCGTGCGATTAGCCGCGACAACGGCGAAATCGTGTGGGAAGCGAAAGACCTTGGGTTGACGCCGGAGTTGCTGCTCGCCGGCACGGTCATCTACGCGCGCACCGGCGGCCAGTTCACAAGGCTGAAGGACGGCGAAACAGTCGAGCGAGGACCTTATGGCGTCACCGCGATTGACACGCGGACGGGCAAGATTCTCTGGCGTTACAAAGGCGCAGATAAAGGAATCACAAATATCGTTCTGCCGGATCCATCAACGATTACGATCGCGGATCGCGATGAAGTAATCGCGATCGACCCGGCCACGGGAAAACGCGTCGCTCATCTTTCACATCACGTGAAGGGTGCGTCGTTCTTGCTACTGAACAATCAAGGGGATGTCGTGGTGGGTGGCCGCGAAGAAATTGCGGCCTTCGATTCTGGTCGAGAAGTTTGGCGGGCTCGTTATCCACCGCCCGGTCGTGGTTTTTTGCGAACCATTGCGGCAATCGCCGCGCGCGCCGCGTCGCTATACTTTCGTTTCGGCGGCGTAGCGACTACTGCTTTTCGCGGCGTTCAGCTCGCTCGCGGCTTGTCTTCATTGAGCTGGTCGGGCTTGGCGGGCCGATCGTCTTTTTCAAATTTGCAGAGTCTCGCCACGAATTCCGCGCGCTCGTACGCAACTAATCGCTTCCGTGCTTTCGGAATTGCCGCGCGCACCAGTCGACCAAACTTGGGCGGACGCGATCGATTTGCACAACGGCGCACGGCGAATGTGGAAGATCGTCTGCTCGATCGTTTGGACCCGGCGCACCAGCTCGAACGCCTCTCCCGTTTCTTGTGGCATCGCGAACGTTTGGCGGCGCTGCGCGGTGATTGGATGTATTTCTACACGGATTTGAAAACCGGCGGCCACGGCCTCGCAGGCATAAACATCCACTCCGGCGCGACCGAGCGCGCGGTCCGTCTCAGCGATTTGGACGAGCGATTTGTGACTGACGAAGTTGCGGGAGTGCTCTACTCGGCTAATGGGAACCGTCTGATTGGCTATTCGGTGTCGGCTGGGTTGTCGAACTCTTCACTGCCTCAGCCAGTGAACGCCACGACTGTTTTAACAGCTCACTAATTTTCTTCCAGTCTTCTTCGGTCACTGCGCCGCTTTCGGCTTTCGTGTCGCGAATCTTCATCGCTTCAGCGCGCAGACGGCCGTGCTCCATCAAACGCTCGACCGGCACGCCGTAAATCGCTGATTGTAATTCCGCCAGCGCTTTCGGCAATTCGTCCGGTTGTCGTTTCCAGCGCTCGCGATGAATAATCCACCATTGCAATTCGAGCCGCGCAACGCGATCGACGTCAAAACGGATGTCGCTCATCTTGCGAATCGCGCCGTAGAACTTCACCAGGTCGGGCAATGCCTTTTCGTAATCGGCTTCAGTCTTCCCTTCCTTGAAGGTGAACGCTGCGTTCGCCGCGTAGTAAGCAACCTGGTTCGAGCGCACGAGCGGCATGTGATACTGCGTGCGCAGAAGCTCTGATAACTGATTGAAAAGCTGCAACTGCTTCTTCTCGTAATAGGAACGCCACATCGCCGTCTCGAGACGCGCTACTTCATCCGGATCGAACTCGCGCATCTTGGCTGTGCGCGGGAAATACAAATCAAAGAGGACGCCGCCGATCAGCAGCACCAGAATCAATCCCAGGGATCGAACAATAATCTTCTTCATAGCTCCGCTCGTGCACTCGACATCGACATTCGCAACGTGATATTCAGTCGCCCGTCATGCCGCAGAAACTTTTCAAAGCTCTGGGTTTCGCCATTCTAATCTGGATTATCGGATTTGTCTGGGGCAGCATCGTGTTCATGACCCCGGCGCTGAAGGCGACGCCCCCGATTCCGTACATCTCGGGCAATCCGGCGATTAGTTTTCCCATTCTGCTGGTTTGGATCATCGCAGCATATTTCACCGCGAGGGTTTATTTGTCGCGCGTTTCCAATCCGGCTGCGGAAGGATTGAAGCTCGGGATCGTGTTCTCTCTGATGAACTTCATTCTGGACTTGTTGGTGCTCGTGATGCTTCTCAAAGCCGGCAGCGGCTACTTTGCATCGCTGACGGTTTGGCTTGCTTACTTTCTTCTGCTAATAATTCCGTGGCTCACCGGGCGCTCGCTCCAAAAGGCGCGGCCGTGAGATGATTTCGGCACTTATTTTTTCGAGAGGACAAACATGGCTTACACACATCACGAACTAAAACATAAGACGCTTGCGGAGCTGCGCGACATCGCCAAAGATATCGAGCATGAAGCTGTGCAGGGATACACGCAACTGAACAAGGAGCATCTAATCGTCGCGCTATGCAAGGCCCTGAATATCGACATGCACGAGCACCACCAGGTTGTGGGAGTCGACAAGAGCGCAATCAAGACACGCATCAAAGCACTGAAAGCGAAGCGTGACGCCGCCCTTGCCGCGCATGATCACAAGCAGTTGAAGATCGCGCGTCGTGGCATTCACCGATTGAAGCGACAGATTCACAAAGCAACTGTGTAACTTTAATCACGATTTTGTTCGCTGCGTCCGCCGCAATACTCTCGCAAGCAAAGGCGAACGATTTCGTGCGGATCGCAGGACAACCTGTCCGGTAACCTTTTCTTCGGATCTATGTCCCCTAATTGCGTTCGCTCTCTCCTCCGAACGCTAACTTCAAACAAGGAGGAATGACAATATGAAAAAGAGTTTGCTTTCGGCACTCATAATCACAATCGCACTCGCTTTTGCATTCACAACCAGTGTCAGCGGCCAGGGCAGAGGCCGTGGCGCTGGTGGTGGTGGCGGTCGCGGAGCGTCGCCAAGTGGGCCGCCCAGTGGCGTGGGAGTTGATCGCGGTCTCGGTCGATCCTCGGACGCGTCAATGGGACGTTCTGACGAAGGCCGCGACAATGCCTCGACACGTTCGGGAGGACGTTCGGACGCGGGTTTGGAACGCGCCCGCCTCGCGAGTGATAATTTAAGAGCGGCTGATAATGATCTGCGACGTCATCCAAACCTCGCGAATGACATGCACGTTAATGCGAACGACTTGCGTGCAGATTACCAGGCAGCTTTGGCGGTCAATCCGAATTTGAAATTCGGACAATTCGTAGCTGCAACCAGATTGGCCGCGAATCTCGGAGATAGAAATCCAAACATCACCCGCGCGGCAATCCTGAACGGGTTGGCAAACGGTGATAGCCTGGGACGAACTCTGCGGAATCTGGGGTGGGGCAAGGATGAAGCCAACGCAGCCGTGAAACGCGTGGAAACTGAAATCAAGAACAGCAAACGTCGCAGCTAATCTGCTGAAGGTCGTTGCGGTTGCTTACAGGCGGGCTGATTGCCCGCCTTTTGTTTGTTCGCGCAAATCAATTCAGATTCATCGCGTGGTCTTTGCGATTGACTTTCCTCTGAAACTGGCATAGAAAACTTCACGCAAGTTCCCTTCTCTGAATTCAATATCAAAGCGAGGTAGCTCTGATGAAGCAAGCTATCAGTATCAACGTCAATGGTGTCGATCACACCTCTGAAGTCGAGCCACGTGTCTTGCTCGTCCACTATTTGCGCGACGTGTTGGGGCTGACAGGCACTCACGTCGGCTGTGAGACCTCAATCTGCGGGGCATGCACGATCTTAATTGATGGACAGGCGGTCAAGTCGTGCACGATGTTTGCCGTCCAAGCCGACGGATCGAACATCACGACGATCGAAGGCCTCGCCGCAAACGGCAATCTGCATCCGGTGCAGGAAGGTTTCTGGGAATGCCACGGGTTGCAATGCGGCTACTGCACGCCGGGAATGATCTTAACCTCGACGCAGATCATCGATCGCAATCCGAATGCTTCGCGCGAAGAGATTAGGCGTGGACTGGAAGGGAACCTGTGCCGTTGCACTGGCTACCAGCACATCGTCGAGGCGGTTGAGTATGCGGCGAAGAAAGCGAGCGCGTGAAGTTGAGAGTTCAGCCTTGGGCTGCACGCTGAAGCGTGAACTCTAAACTGGAGGCATCATGGCTAAATACATTGGGAAGAGAATTAAGCGCACAGAGGATCCGCGGCTGATTAAGGGTCTCGCGCATTACGTTGACGACATCGATTTGCCTGGGACCTTGCACGTCGCGTTCGTGCGGTCAATGTACGCGCATGCGCGCATTACCGGCATCGATACTGCTGAAGCGATGAAAGCGCCGGGCGTCGTCGCGGTTTATACCGGCAAAGATATCGCCACGAAAATTGGGCCGGTGCCCTGCGCGGCGGCGCTGCCGGACTTGAAAGTTCCGGATTATCGCGTACTGGCGACCGATAAAGTGTTGTTCGTGGGCCATCCGATCGCCGCCGTGGTCGCCACCGACAAGTACACCGCACGTGACGCGGTCGAATATCTATACCCGGGCGTCTATTTAGAAGAGTTGCCTGCGGTCGTCCATGTGATTGACGGAGTACCCACCAGCCCCGTCATCCACGAACACTTCGGCGACAACATCGCGTATAAGTTGACCTCAGGCGAAGGCGACATCGACGCAGCCATGAAGGCGGCGGATCGCATCGTGACTCAAAAGATGATTCACCAACGACTCGCGCCGATAGCGATGGAACCGCGCGGGGTGCTCGCGCGATATTTTCCGGGCGAGGAAGAGCTGACTGTCTGGTCTTCGACGCAGATTCCGCATCTGCTGCGCACCCAACTCGCTTTGATGATTGGCATTCCCGAAAACAAGCTGCGCGTGATCACCCCGGAAGTCGGCGGTGGTTTTGGCTCGAAGCTGAACGTTTATGCGGAAGAAGCTTTGCTCGGCTGGATTTCGATGCAGCTCGGCAAGCCTGTGAAATGGATCGAGTCGCGCCGCGAAAACATGCAGGCCACAATTCACGGCCGCGCGCAGGTCGGCACGGTTGAAGTGGGCGTGAAGAACGACGGCACGATCACCGGACTGCGTTACAACGTCGTCGCCGATCTCGGCGCTTATCATCAACTGTTGACGCCCGCGATTCCGACGCTGACTGGACTGATGTTGAGCGGTGCTTACAAGATTCCGGCTATCCAGATGAACGTTACCGGCGTTTTTACGAACAAGATGTCTACTGACGCTTATCGCGGCGCGGGCCGGCCCGAAGCAACCTATGTCGTCGAGCGCGTGATGGACGTGATAGCTCGTGAACTGAATCTCGATCCCGTTGAAGTGCGACGCAAGAACTTTCCGAAGGCGTCTGAGTTCCCATTCCACACCGCGACGGGTTTGGATTACGACAGCGGCAATTACGACGGGGCACTCGACAAAGCTCTCGATCTCTCGGGCTATCAGAAGCTGCGGGAAGAGCAGAAAAAAGCTCGCGATAACGGCAAGTTGATCGGCATTGGCCTATCCAGCTATGTCGAGATTTGCGCGCTGGGACCGTCACAGGCGATGCCTGCGGGCGGTTGGGAAAGCGCAACTGTCAGAATCGAGCCGACCGGCAAAGTGACAATTCTGACCGGGACTTCTCCGCACGGGCAGGGGCAGGAGACTTCGTTCGCGCAGATTGCCGCGGATGAACTCGGCGTCGATCTCAACGACGTGACCGTCATTCACGGCGACACGGGCGTCGTGCAATACGGCATTGGCACCTTTGGGAGTCGCGCGACGGCGGTTGGTGGCACGGCGGTGCTGATTGCGATTCAGAAGTTGAAAGAGAAAGCCGCAAAGATTGCCGCGCACATGATGCAGTGCGATGCGTCGCGCTTGTCGTTTGAAGCCGGATGTTACACGAGAGAGGAAGCTGCGGCCGCTGCTGCGACCGGCAAGTCCGAGCCGGTCGTTCCCGTCGGTGAAGCCCCTGGTGGCGCTTTGAATGAAGTGCCTACACCAACGAATGGCCGCACAAAGCTGACCATACAGGAGATCGCTTTGGCGGCGCACATCGCCAAGGAAATTCCTCCCGACACTGAACCCGGATTGTCGGCCACTTATTTTTTCGAGCCCAAGAATTTCACTTTCCCATTCGGCACGCACATCTGCGTGGTCGAAATCGATAAAGACACGGGCGAAACCAAGATCATCAAGTACGTCGCGGTCGATGATTGCGGAAAGGTGATCAATCCGCTGCTCGTCGATGGGCAAGTCCACGGCGGCATCGTGCAGTCGATTGGCCAGGCGCTTTACGAAGAAGTGATTTATGACGACCAGGGTCAGCTCGTCACAGGGGAATTGATGGATTACGCGGTGCCGAAGGCTGCGCAGATTCCCTGGTTCGAAACTGATCGGACTGAGACGCCTTCACCGGTTAATCCGCTGGGCGTCAAAGGCGTGGGCGAAGCAGGAACCATCGGCGCAACGCCCGCGATCGTCAATGCGGTGGTTGATGCGCTGGCTCCTTATGGAGTAAAGCACCTGGACATGCCAATGCGACCAGAGAAGATTTGGAAAATCATTCACGCGTGACTAGGAACGCGGACACCCTCGTCCGCATCGCGCTATAGCGAAAGTGCGGGCGAGGCGCCCGCGCTCCCAGCGAAGGAGACAACATGATTCCAGCAGCATTCGATTATGTTCGAGCCAACACACTCGACGAAGCGCTTAATCTTCTTGCGCAAAACGAAGAGGCGAAGATTCTCGCTGGCGGGCATAGCCTGATTCCGGCGATGAAGCTGCGGTTGACGCAGCCTTCTCTGCTCGTCGATCTCGGCCGCATCAAAGATCTCTCGTACATTCGCGAAGAGAATGGCCAGATTCGCATTGGCGCGATGACGACGCATTATCAGATCGAATCATCAGACCTGCTGCAGAACGTTTGTCCGCTGCTGCCGGAATGCGCGTCGCACATCGGCGACATGCAGGTGAGAAACAAAGGCACGATCGGCGGCAGCCTCGCGCATTCAGATCCGGCGGGTGATTGGCCCGCGGCAATCATCGCTCTGAATGCGGAACTGGTGGCCATCAGCAAGAGCGGCGAGCGCACGATCGCGGCTAACAATTTCTTTGTGGATCTGCTCACGACGGCGCTCGAGCCTGGCGAAATCTTGCGCGAGATTCGCGTCAACAAAACGAATGGTCGCACCGGTCATGCGTACGTGAAGATGCCGCATCCGGCGTCAGGCTTCGCTGTTGTTGGCGTCGCGGCAAACCTTTCATTCAACGGCGGGCGCGAATGTAAGGCAGCGAGCATCGGTGTTACGGGCGTCTCTTCCAAGGCATATCGAGCATCCGCGGTAGAAACTGCCCTGACCGGCGCGGAACTAAACGACTCCACGATTGACAGTGCGGCCGCACATGCAACCGATGGCATCGACATCAACGGTGACGTATTCGCGTCCGATGAATTTAGGCGCCATCTGGCGGCGGTCTACACGCGACGCGCGATCGCGGCGGCTTCAGAAAGAGCGAAGTAAAAATCCGCAGATTAAGTATGAGCGTGTCAGAAGCCCACCGTTAGGGAGGGCACCTGCTCGCAGCGACGCCCTTGCTCACGCGCGGGCTTCTGACACAATCCGCATAATCTGCGGATAATTTTTCATGAAGATTAACGCCACTTACGAAATCCACGCGCCGCGCGAACGCGTGTTCGAGGTGCTAACTCGATCTGAAATCCTCCGTCGCTGCATTCCCGGTTGTGAATCGCTCGAAAAAATTGACGAGAATGCGTACGCCGCGACCCTGAAGGCCGGCGTGGGCGCCATCAAAGGAACCTTCAAAGGTGAAGTTCGCCTCGAAGACATGCGCCCTCCTGAACATTACCGGATTGTCGTGCAGGGCAGAGGCGCCGTCGGATTTGCCAAGGGTTCCGCCGATTTCGATCTGGAAGAAAAAGATGGCGGCACGCTGATCAAGTACTCAGGTGAAATGCAAATCGGCGGAACAATCGCCGGCGTGGGCCAGCGAATGATTGAGGGCGCGGCAAAAATGATGGCGGCGAGATTCTTTTCCGCGCTCGAAGTTGAAGTGAAATCTCCCGCAGACATTTCGGATACGGCTCAAGGTCAATAACCTGATGGCACGATTCAGCGTGTTATACTTTTTCGCAGCCAAGCTTAGGAAATAGGAAAAGGATTGGATGTCAGTTCAATTTGCCAGACAACACCACTTCACGGTGAGCGAGTACGAGCGCATGGGCCAGACTGGTGTCTTTGCCCCCGAGGCTCGAGTCGAACTCATTGAAGGAGAGATAATTGAGATGTCTCCCATCGGAAGTCCTCACGCGGCGTGCGTGGAGTTAGCCGCCGAAATCATTCGTCAACAAGTGCGCAGAAGACTTCTCGTCCGCACACAAAATCCAATCGTTCTGGACGACTTTTCAGAACCACAACCTGACATCGCAGTGCTAAAGCTTCAAAAAGATTTTTATCGCGCAGCGCATCCAAGGCCGGAAGACGTTTTGCTGGTCGTGGAAGTCTCGGACACGACTCTACAATTCGATCGACAGGTGAAGATTCCTCTCTACGCGCGCGCCGGAATACCGGAAGCGCTGATCTTCAATCTGCCGGACGAACAACTTGAATACTATTCCCAGCCAGAGACCGCCGGCTATCGAGTAACACAGATCCTAAAACGTGGCGAGCAGTTCAAATCAATGATCGTTAAAGAAGTAGTTCTCAATGTCGATGAGATCTTCGGATAGGCCGTTCAGTAACCCCTCAGCGCGTTCCTTCTCTTTTCCGCTTTCTGTTCTTCCGTCAGCTTCGAAGTGTCGCCATAGGCCGCATCTTCCCACGCGCCGTACATCGGATTCGGCAAGACGATAAAGCGCGAGCCGAACTGATTTTGGTTCTGTTCGGCAGCGGTCATACGACTATCAATTGTCTTGCTATTCTCAAACACTTCCGCGAAGTCGTTGAGGTTGTCGCCCATCAACAACACAATTCGATACGTTGCCGCCACTGATTGCCTGCGAGGTTCTTTGCTCGAACTGTCAGTGCGGATGAGCAACGTCTCATCAGTGACGTCGGGAAAGCCCGCCGCTTTCAAGTTTCGCGCGGTGCCTTCTTTCTCAGCCACTTTGCGATTCGTAATGTAGAAAACGCGCACGCCGCGCGAGTTCGCATACCGCAGGAATTCAACGGCGCCCGGCAGCGCCGTTGCTTCGGCACGATTGCACCAATCGGTCCAGGTTTTTGATTCATACGGACGGCGGCTCTTAACCAGCATCGCCTGATAGCGACTATTGTCGAGCACTGTCTCATCAACATCGACGATTACCGCCCGACGCATCTTGTTCCGTCGATTGCTACGCAAGTCCTGATCGAGACGCAGACGCGCCAAGGAAAATGCCTGATAAGAGAGCGCGGCTTTCTCAGCCGAAGTCTGTGTCCAAACGATTGCGGCGACCTGATACTCATTGTCGGCCTTTTGCGCGAAAGCAGTGACTGAACAAACCGCCAGCGAAAAGACGATTACGACAAGAGATCGATGCATTCTGGGTCTCATGCTTATCTCCTAAACAAATAGTGCGAATGATTCAGCGAACGCCGCCCTGACGTCGAGCGCGAGCAATAAAAGCCTCGATGTCCGGGATGCTGCGCGCCAAGGCGCCGGTCATCCAGTTCACGCCCGTTTCGGTCACCAGCATGTCGTCTTCTATGCGCACGCCAATGCCTTTGTATTTTTCAAACGCCGGCCGAATCGCCGCAATGAACTTCTCGTTCTCCGGTGTTTTCGGCAAGTTATCCAGCGCATCCAGCCGAATGTAAATCCCCGGCTCGTTGGTGAAGACCATCCCGGGTTCGAATGTTGTGCCGCCGCCAACATCGTGCACATTCATGCCGAGCCAGTGCGAAGTTCCGTGCATGAACCAGAGACGGTATTGCCAGTCCGCGTTGCGGTCTGTGACCAACCCGAGTTTCAGTAAGCCATCCTTGATAACTTCAGTCGCCGCGTTGTGGACCTGCGAAAGATTCGCGCCGGGCTTGATGACTCTCGCGGCCGCTTCCTGCGCGTCATAAACGATTTGATAAATCTCAGCCTGCTCTTTCGTGAACTTGCCGCTCACGGGAAATGTTCGTGTGACGTCAGCGGAGTAATGACCGTATTCAGCGCCGACGTCCATCAACATAAGCTGGCCCGGTTTCACCGGACCTTGCGACTCTTCGTAGTGCAAAGTCGTCGCATTCGGTCCGCATCCGACAATATCCGGATAACCCCAGTTGTCCGCGTTGCGCAGCTTGAACGTGTACGCCACCTGCGCATCGACTTCATATTCCCACTTGGTCTGAACAGCAAAAGCCTGCGCGCGTTGATGGGCTTCGATGCTGATGTCGATCGCGTGCTGCATGATTTCGAGTTCCATCGGCGATTTGCGCACGCGCATCTGCGAGAAGATCGGAAACGCACTCTGAATTGTGAAGCCGCTGTCTTTCGGCCAGTTTGCGGCCAAGCGCTGCTCCTGACGATATTCACGGCTTTCGAGCTGGGGATTGGCTTGCGTGTTCACCAGCAGATAAAGCGCAGCTTGGTTTTGCTCTGCCGACCGAAAGAGCGGACTGAACGACGGGAGCGTCTCGTCAATGAGACCCGGTGGAGGGCTCGGACGATTCGATAACAAAACATTTTCCGCCTTGGGCTTGTATGCCTCATGCTTCTGCACGGCTTGAATGAAGGGAGCAAATTCACTCGCTTCCCAAATCTCT
>DATBSG010000234.1:0-14300 GCA_036559945.1 Pyrinomonadaceae bacterium | reverse complement strand
CTTAGTCGGACGTAACCCGCCGTCCTGCCTTCCCTTGCAAGTGATCGCAAACGTCCCTCGATTGGGCGCAACTGTTTGCTGCGGCGTTGCAAGGTTTGACAAGCACGAGCGCACAACTTCACAGCCATCTCCTCGACGGATGGAAAAACAGAAACCATGGAGAAATCGTCTTTACCAGCCCCAAAATCGAACGACGATCCCGCCAGCACTTCAGCAAGCAGCCCGAAAGGTGACGCGGTCGATCAAAGAACGATTGCCGATTCGTTGTTGGCTGCCCTGACAGGCGGAAACCTCGAACAGTTGGAGCACGCGCGCGAAGCGTTCGTCGGAGAGCCGCGTGAGGCAAGCGCGTCTGATCAGCCGGATTTAGCCGCGCGGTTGGAGCGCCGATCGGCGCCGCGCGCGACTGCGGCGAACTCTGTTTCCACAGATGTTCTTCGCGAACAGGAAGAAGAACTCCGACGCGCCGAGGAGGAACTTGGGCGTCGCCGGCGCGAAGTCGAGGCCGCAAAACGAAAAGCGATAGAAGAAGCAGAGCACAAGGCCTTTAAAGCGCAACGCCTCGCGATCGAAGCTGAAACGCTCCGCCGCGCTCGCGGACACGCCGAGCGTCTGGACGAACTTGAAGCCCTGCGCAAATCCGCCGAGGCCGCCGCACTCGAAGCCGCGCGCAAAGAACAATTACTGAACGCCGAAATCAACGGAGTCCGGCGCGCCGAACAAGATCAATTGAAGCGCGTCGCCGAAGCGGAAGCGCGCCTGCGCGAGACGGTCGCCGCATGCGAGGCCGCCGAAGCGCGCGCAAAGAAGCATGCAGAACGGGAAGCCTGGCTCACTGCGGAACTAAAGACGCTCACAAACGCGGAGCTGGCAGAGCTGGAACGCCTGAAAGCCATTGAGTCAGAAATACTGACGCAAATGGAAGCGCGGCATCGAGCCGAACAGCAAGCGAGCGAACGCGACGAGAAGCTGCGGCAGGTCAATCGCGCAATCGAGGCAGCGAACAATGCCGCGGAAGAACAGCGGGCGCTGATTGACGCGGCTAACGCGCGACTGGCGAAACTCAAAGCCGACCGAAAAGTTGCCGAGGACGAAGTGGTCCGGCAGAACGAAACTGAGCAACGACTCAAGTCTGAGATTGAAGCCCTCCACGAAGCAAAACTCGAGGAACAACGCCGCACCGAAACAGAAGAGCGGCGCCTGACGGAGCTCGAGGCTGAACGCGCGAAGGCGCGCGCGCAAGTCCAGGAGCGCGCACAGAGAGAACATTCACTAATCGCGCAGATCAAGGCACTAACTAAAGACCGGGACGAACAAAGTGCCCGCGTGTTGGAGGTCAAAACCCGCGCACAGCAGGCGCAGGAAGAGGTCGAACGCGCCCAACATGAATTCGAGCGCGCGTCGTCAGATTACGAGCGGCGGCTGGCAGAGTACGAAGACAAGCGCACTCAAATGCAGGCCCCGGCAGCCGAGCTGGCGGAGAAAGAAAAGACGCTCGGCGAGCAGATCGCTCAGTTAAGCCAGGAAGGACGCGAACAAATTGAACGGATTAAAGAAGCCGAAACACGCATCGCTAATCAGGAACAGGGACTGCGCGAATGCGAAGCAGAGCTTGTGCGCCTCAATCAAAGCGAAGAATCGCTCATTGCGCAGACGGACGAAGCGCGTCGGTCCGAACAGGAATTACTGAAGCGAATCGTTGCGGTGGAAGCTCGCTTTGGCGAAGCGAACCGAGCGCGACAACAGGCGGACGTGCAAGCGAGAGCGCAGGCCGAAAAAGAACAACGGCTGAACGCGGAAATGGCCGCTCTGCAAAAAGCTGAAGCCGAGCACCTGGAGCGCATCACGCAGATGAGCGCGCGCATTCCCGCACTCGAAGAAGCGCGCCGCGTGGCCGAGCAGGAGTCGGAAAAGCGCAGTCAACAGGAGCAGCAACTGGTGGCGGCGCTCAATGTGTTGCGCGATCAGCAGCAGGAACAGACCGTACGACTCGAAGAGATTCATACCTCGTTGACGGCCCAAGTTCAGGCTTGCTCGAAACTCGAGGCTGAAGTTCGCGAAGAGGCTGAAAAGGAAAAGGAGCTGGCCGGCCAGGTTGAAGAGCTGAAGAACGCAAAAGGCGGACAGGTAAAGCAGGTCGAAGACGTTGAAACAAAGCTGCGAACGCTCGAGGAGTCACGGAACTATAGCCAGACGCAATGGCGTCGACGTAGCGAAAAGGAGCAGCAACTCAACGCTGAGATTGAGGCGCTGCGCGTCGCGGAAGCAGAGCAACTGAAGCGGATCGAAGAGGCCGAAGCGCGGCTGCGAGAACAGGAGCAAGCGCGACATGCAGCCAGGGCAAAGGCAACCGAATTAACTAACAAAGAGCAGGAACTGCGTAATGAATTAGCGGCGCAGGAAAGTGCCGAGGCGGCCCAACTGGCGCGGCTCAAAGAAATCGAAACGCGCATAAGCGAACAAGCAGTCGCGGTTCAACAGGTGTCCGGCACGCTCCACCAACGTGGGGATTTCGCGCAACCAGCCGAAACTGAACAAAAGGCAATCGCGGAGCAGCAAGAGACCCTCGACCGAAGCGAGTCGCAAGCGGGTGAACCCGCAGTTGAGTCAGAATCGCCGGCGCACGAAATCGAAGCACTCGAGCCCGGTGAAACCGACGGGGTTTTGGAGCTGATCGACGATGACGACGCCCACAACGTAAAGGCTATTACGCCAGTGGTTGAGCAGGATTGGGGCGAGGCGACCAGACAAATCAAGGAAATTGCACCCCTCGAAGTGCCATGGCTGGAAATCGATCTCGAGCACACGGACAACGGCAATGAGGTATCGCCTCAGGTTCATGAACTGGCAGATCATGCGGCAGCGAACGATACTCTGCCTAAGACGGCCGCGCCGAAACTCGCAGCTTCACGGGGCGCACAGCCGGCTCACGATTCGACTGTTTCCGCGGAGATTCTGGCGCTGCTGAACAGCGAAGCGTCGACCGACCGGGCAGCCGCGCTTGCCGACTTGGCCGAAGTTGGTGGCGAAGAGGCGTTCAACCTGATCACTAAGTCGTTTGACGACTCGGCAGTCGAAGTCCGTAATGCCGCGGCGCGGGCCCTCTATGACTTGAGCCATGATCGAGCGGCTTCGTTCACGCGCGCGTTGCGTGAAGCTTCGCCCGAACGTCGGCGAAAGATCGGCGCCGCCATCGCGGGCTCGGGCCTCGCGGCGAACGCCATTAACAGCCTTTGCGGTGAAGGCCGCGAGCGCACTTACGATGCGTACTCACTGCTGTTTTTGATGGCCAAGTCCGGAGAAGTTTTTCCGCTCATGCAAGCAATCGGCCGCCATTCGAACCTTGATGTGCGGTTGACCTCGATCAAGTTGCTGGCGTTGAGCAATCAGCAGCAGGTGCTCTCTTCGCTGCGGCATCTGGCCGCGCGCGAAGCTCTGCCGCCGGAAGTTCACTCGGCCGTGATGGAAGCGATCTACTCGATCAGTACGCAGGCGCGCGAACACGCGCCGTCCCTGGCTTAGACTCAAGACCGCAAGATACACCCAAGCGACGCAGCCGTGTAATTCCTGTTTCCTTCGTGAGCGTTACTGTGCGCCGAACGGGATCTTCTCTCGGCGCATTGCCGCGTGATAGGCGAACGAGGCCATTAAGACGGCACACTGCCGAAGGTCATCCAGTTTGACGCGTTCGAACGTATCCATGTTTGTGTGATGCTCGCGCACATCATAATTAGTGTAGTCCTGCACCGCATTGAATCCCGGGATGCCAGCGGCGATAAAACTCAAATGATCCGTGTTGCCAATCGGCTGAATAATGTTTCTGCGCGCGCCAACGTCGCGGAACGGATCGAGCCAGGCATCGAAGATCGGACGCACCTTTTCATTATTCTCCAGGTACCAACCATAAATTGGTCCGCTTCCAGGGTCGAGATTAAAGTACACGTCAAACTTTTCCCGGGCTGTTTTGTTCGCATCGCCCATCAGATGCCGCGCCACATAGTTTTTCGAACCGAGCAACCCTTCCTCTTCGCCACTCCATAAAGCCACGCGAATAGTACGTTTCGGACGGGCGCCGATGGCTTTCAGAATTCGCATTGCTTCCATCACGACTGCCGATCCGTCGGCATTGTCGGTCGCGCCGGTTCCTGCGTGCCATGAATCGAGATGGGCGCCCATCATCACGATCTCATCGCGTAAAACCGGATCGCTACCGGGCAACTCGGCAATCACGTTGTAGCTGTTCTTGTCATCGCTCAAAAAACGCGTCTGAACATTCACGCGAAGCTTCACCGGAATCCCGCGTTGCACCATCCGGGCAATCAGATTGTAGTGTTCCGCGCTGAGGACGATGCTCGGCACTGAAGCCTGCGCGGTGTCTCTTCCGGGCACTCCCATCACGAACAGTGTCCCGTGTTCGCCAAAGTTCGGGCGCAGCATGACGGCCGCGCCCGCCTGGCTCAGAATGCGCGTCATGTTTTGCCGCGTCACCAGGGGCGGCGGCGCAGTCCGCCGCGGCTGCCCGATTGCCACGGGCGTATCGGAGAGCGTCGGCTGGGGCCGATCAGCGCGCTCGAACACCGTCTGGATCGGTTGACTCAGGACAATTGCGCCCTGCAGCTTCGACCGGATGTGTGCGATTGCTTCTTCAGTTTTGTCCCCGAGAAATACCGGTGCGGCCACTACTTCACTGGCCATCGATGGTGACCACGCTTCGGCGAAACCGATTAACGGCAAGTAACGCGGCTCGATCATCTCAACAGTCAACTTGTCCATCGTCCAACCGCGCCCAAACTCCCAGGATTCAAGATGCGCGTTGCTCAATCCCCATGCTTCCAGTTTGTCGCGCGCCCACTCGGCGGCTTGCTTGTGCGCAGGCGTACCGGTTAAGCGCGGGCCAATGTCTTCAGTGAAGTGCGTAAATGTCTCTTCGACCTGCGAGTGATTGAGTCCTTCGTTTTTTATCTTGGCAATCGTGTCGCGATCGATCGGCTCCTGGGCAAAGGCGACGGCGTTGATCAGTAAACTGCTCGAAATGACAATTGCGGACAGCAGGCGGCGCCTCATAAGCAAGTCTCCTCTACTTTTTCCGTAAGCGTATAGCGATTAGTTGCGATACGATGGATCGATTCGATCGAGCTTGCGCAGCAAGCCCGGCCAGATCAGCTCTGCGCCCTGACCCACGGTCACTGCGCTCAACTGCTTTGCCGTAAGATCGATGATAGGCGGCGGAACGTTGTGCAGTTCGCCTCCGCCAGACTGAGCGAGGATTTGAATCCGACAGGCGCGCTCGAGAATGTACATCGACAGAAAAGCTTCCGCCGCCGTTTTTCCGATCGTCAAAAGCCCGTGGTTGCGAAGGATCATGTAGTTCTTGTCGCCAAGGTCGCTAACCAGTCGCGGTTTCTCTTCTTCATTCAACGCCAGACCTTCGTAGTCATGATAAGCCAGTGAGGCGAGGGGAAACATCGCCTGCTGTGAAATCGGCAGCAATCCTTTTTCCTGTGCGGACACGGCGATGCCGTAGTCAGTGTGCAGGTGCATGATGCACAGTGCGTCCTCGCGCGCCGCATGCACGGCACTGTGAATGGTGAAGCCCGCCGGATTGATGAAATGCGGCGAGTCCATCACTTTGTTGCCCTCGAGGTCGATCTTCACGAGACTCGAGGCGGTGACTTCTTCGAACATCATGCCGTACGGATTCAGCAGGAAATGATGATCCGGTCCGGGCACGCGCGCGGAGATGTGCGTGAAGATCAGGTCGTCCCAGCCGTACAGTGCGACCAGGCGATATGCCGCGGCAAGATCGACGCGCGCCTGCCACTCGGCCTCGGTGATTTGATCGCGAATTGAAGATGGTTTGGGTGATGCGCTCGTCATTTGAATTCGAACGACTTCAAATAATCGTTGAATGCCTGGTCCCACTTGGCAATCGTATTTGCCGGCCCGACGAGCTTCGCGAAGTAATTCCCTTTCGGCGTCTCAATCACCGCGGCGCGAAGCCGATAGTTTGCGCTGTTGTGACGGTCGCCACTGCCAGGGGACATCTCAGCGGTATAAGTTCCCGTGACGTCGACGGTGCTGACCTTCAAGCCATTGACAGTCAAGTTGTCAGTCTTCGCTTTGTCCTTCGTAGCGGATCCATCCGGTTGTTGCATTTGCCCAATCCACCGATCGATGTTCGCCTGCGTCGTGCCTCCCTGGCTGGCGCCAAAGTAGTAAAGCACAAGCGAGGCATCCTCCGGATCGCTTCCTGCTTTGGGCAGCTTGTACTGCGCCACACGCATTGTGGAGGTGGGCTTCTCAGTGACCCACGCGTCCGGCGCTCTGAAGTGCAGCTCGCCGTTGGCCGGTAAGTTCGATTGATTTTGGTTTGCGGTGCGGCTGGCGCTGCTCGAACACGCGGCCGCGAAAATGGCGAGCACCAGCGAAACAGTGGCGTAGATTTTTCGGTTCATAATTGCCTCGGCAGAAGAATCTACACCGTGTCTATTAGTTAGGCAAAGCTACTCGCCGCCGCCATGCGCCGATTTAGCGCGCTGCTCCATCTCTTCCATTGAGAGGTCTTCTTTATGCGTCGCGATGTGCCAGATGTGGCCGAACGGATCGACAACCGTGCCGTTGCGGTCCCCGTAGAATTTGTCTGCTACTGCTTCCTTTACCGTGGCGCCGACTTCAACCGCGCGATTAAAGACGGTATCGACGTCCTCGACATAGATCATCAGACTCACAGGCGAGCCGCCAACGGTCTGCGGACTGTTGTAGCCCATCGGCGGATATTCGTCTGCGAGCATGATCGGCGAATCACCAATCTTGATCTCGGCGTGGCCAATCTTTCCGTCGGGAGTTGGGAAACGAAACAACTCAACCGCGCCGAATGCTTTGCTGTAGAACTCGATTGCTGCGGTGCCGCCGCGCACGATCAAGTAAGGCGTTACCGAATGGTAACCTTCGGGAATGTGTTTGACTGACATTTGGTTTTTTCTCCACTCTTCGATTTGTCGGACTCTATCCGCATACGCAATTCTTCCTTTGCGTTAACTTTGCGTCTTAGCGCCTTTGCGTGAAAGGTTTTCTCCCGCCAAGACGCAAAGACGCAAAGACCCGCAAAGTTACTTCCCAGTAAACAATGTCTTCTCATCGACAAAGCACAGGCCATTGCCCCACGGGTCTTCGCAATAGAAAGACACTTCGCCCCAGGGCCGCTTCAAGATTTCGCCGGCATTTTGATCGTGATAGCGATCTTTGGCAAGGCAGTCCAAAGCCTTCGCGCGCTCAAACACTTCCTCGAGATTATCGACTGCGAAGTAGATGTAATCCGGCGTCGCTTGCGGTTGTTCGCCCGCGCCTTTCGCGACATCGACCAGCGCCAGAATCACGGGGCCGCAGTTGAAATAGTGTCGCGAGCCGCGCGGGATGGGAATGCCGGGATCGTCCAGCAGTTTCGCGTAGAATGCTCCCGCCTGATTGAGATCAGCAACCTGCAACGCGACTCGGAAAAGTTTTGCCGTGGCCATCGATTCTCTCCTTTGCTGTTTTGGCTCTTCTTTCTTTTGCTCTTGTGAACTCAGATACCAGGTGTTCCCCCACGGATCTTTGACTGTTCCAGTGCGACCGCCGTATGGCGCATTGGCCGGCTCGCTCACTGAGACGGCGCCCTCAGCTCGCATCGCGCGCGCGTACGACTCGTCGCAATCGTCGACGTACACCATGAACTGCATCGGCCGCGGCTGCCACTCGCCATGCGCCTCGCCCATTTCGACAATCGACTCGCCGATGCGCATCTTTGCATGCTCGACAGTTCCCTGCGGCGAGCGATAAACGGCAATCTCTTCCGCGTTCAGAGCGTCTTTCAAAAACTCGATCATCTTCGGCGCCCCGACCGGATTGAAGAAAGGTATCAAATCCGGCAAGCCTTCAGGCACATAACTCGGCCCGAACGCAGTCGCGAGATACCAATGATTGCCGCCCGGGTCTTCAATCGCCGCGCCGCGCTCGCCGTAGTCCATGTCGGTCGGCGGCATTAGCGAAGTTGCGCCCGCTGCAATCGCCGTTTGATAGACTCCATCGACGTTTTGCACATACGCATGGAGCGACGCGGGCATGGGTGTTCCTTTCCACTCCGCGCCCTTGCCGCCACCTCCAATCATCAGCATCGAGTCGCCGATGCGATATTCGGAGTGATAGCCGCCCCGCGAACCGAGTCCGTAAACTTTGCCCTTCGCGTCGAACACTCGCTCGATGAATTCAATCTCGCGGTGCACGTCAGAAACGATCACGTAGGGCGTGACTGTGCGAACTGTCGATTTTGATTCGTCCAACTGTGGCACGTCCGCGGCGGTTTGCTTCGCCTCAGCTGCTGTTGACATAGACACCTCCCGTTCCAATTCGTCGCGCAATCGCGCTTTGAACTCGCTTCGCGGCAGGTCGCGCAAGTCTCGCGCGACATCGACAAGCTTCATAATTGACGCACTGATCGTCTCGCGCGATGCATCCCTGGGCCGTTGCATGAGCGCTTCAACTGCCTGATCTAGTTCGTTTGTTAGTTCAACTTCACTCATTACTTTCTCTTCAGTTTTCCTCTGTGTCCTCTGTGGTGAGGATTCGCTTTCGCAGCTTCTCCAGCGCGCGAAACTGTAACTGCTTGACCGCTCCTTCGCTTCGTTCCAACTGGATGGCAATCTCGCGAATCGTTTTCTCTTCCGCGAATCGCAACATCACCACGCGCTGCTGATCGTCTGGAAGGTCACTCACAATCCGGAAGAGATGCGCGCGCCTTTCAGCCTGTTCCAGATCGGCCTCCTGCGCTTGTACGGCGGCGGATTGCCCACGAGGCAGTAGCCCGACCGTGAGGGAGGGCTCCACTTGTTGTTCCCGCGCCGCACGTTTCGCGCGATCGGCTATTACATTCGACGCAATCCGCACCAACCACGCGCCAAACGGCGCACCGGTCCACTTGAATTTCGCCAGGTTCTGAAGGGCCTTCCGAAAAACTTCGCTAGTGACATCCTCAGTCGCTGCGCGATCTCGGAGTCGCCGTGCCGCGTACGCATAAACCATTTCGAAATATCGGTCGTACAAATCCGCAAACCGCGCACGATCGCGCTGCGCGGCTTCGACAAGTTGCCGCTCATCCGCCTCCCGCAATTTATCGAGGCGAACTTGCTGTGCAGGTTCACTGCCAGTCATCACTCTCTAAATGTATAAACTCTCGGGGAGGATAAAGGTTACGGTCGGAGCGGCTAGGGGCGAAGAGCCAAGCGCTAAGGGTCGAGCTTAAGCCTCTCGCCTTTTAATTCCTTCTTGCTGCCTTTTGCCTCTTGCTCCTGGCCCTTTGCCCTTGGCCTTTTCACTTTGCTCTTAGCCCTTTGCACTTTGCCCTTACATCGGCGCCAGTTCAGTCGTCGTGTCTCGTCGCTTTTTCTCTTTGAAGCCTTCGACAAAGATCCGCGAACCCGGCGTGGGAAACTTTTCAGCGTAGGCCCGGTCCACCAATTTCTTGAGACGCTCGCTTCGAGTAAACACGGGCCGTACTTTAATCTGCTTGCCGTTCACTTCAATTATGCCGCGCGGCTCTTCCAGGAAGGTGCGATACCAGCTTCGTTCTTTCAAGCTGTACGAGCGCACGAACACGCGGCCTTCGACGACGACGGCCCAGATGCCGATGATGCGATGCGGCTTCGCGCCCGCGCGAATGCCGAGAATCTTGGCGTCGTGAATTGCCTCGACGATTGTCTTCGGAAAGCGTTTTGGATTTGCAGATTTCATCAGATTCCGCGATTACTCGAAGCGCCGATGATCGACCATCAGACAACGATTCTGGACCACCTTGATGCTCGCTCTGGCGAGCTCTTCAGCCACGGCCGCGTGACTTATGCCGAGCTGCATCCAAACGGATTTCGGTTTCGCTGCGAGCAAATCGTCGAGATGCGGCGGGATGTCCTGCGGTCGGCGAAAGACGTTCACCATGCCGACTTCGTCCGGAATATCCGAAACATGACGGTAAACTATTTCGCCCAAAATCTCCTTGACGTCAGGATAATAAACCGGCACGGGAATGATTTTGAAGCCGGCGGTTTGCATATACTTCGGCACGTAGAACGCGGGTTGATCTGCTTGCGCTTCGGTTTTGATCCCCAGCACGGCGATGGTTTTTGTTTGCGAAAGCAGCTCGCGAATCCGCACTGAATCGTCGATCAGATTGTCGCGCCAGTTTGAAGACATATCGACGGCAGATTAGCGTGAATTGCGCTGGTTTCTCAAAGCCGCATGCCTGGTTTCCGCGCGCGCATGTGCAGAAAGTAAGCGACAACTTGCGCGTCTTGCAGTTCAGGGCACGCAGAGACGGTTTCGTCAGTGGGGCGCGGTTCTTCAACATGCTCGAGTTGAAAGCCCGTCTTGATCAAGAGATTCAACCAGTAACTGAGCGTGCGTGAGAATATTGGAATCGTGAATCTGCGCAAGCCGGCTTTCATCTCGACTGGTGCGCTTTTGAAAAGCCATTCATCAATCTCGCCTTCGCGATGTCTGAAGTAGTCTCCTACCTCGATGGCATAGGTGCGATGATTCTCGCCACGAAGATTTCGCCGATGTGGCGTGTCAAAGCAAGGATGCGTGATGGAAAATTGAAGAAAGCCGCCCGGTTTGAGAATGCGATAGGCTTCGGCCAGCGCCCGATCAGTTTCCGGCACATCCATCAGACTCATAAAGGCAGTTGCAAAATCAAAGCTCTCGTCGGCAAATGGCACGTCGACGGCGCTGGCGACTCGATAATTGATTTGCAGCGGGTTCTCTCTCTCGGCTTGAATGGCGTGAGAAATGAAGATTGGCGCAATGTCTATCGCCGTCATGCGCGCGCCGCGCTGGGCCAACATTCGCGTGTTGTGACCTTCACCGCAGCCGATATCCAAGCCCGTCAAGCCTTGCACATCGGGCAGCATCGCAAAGGCGGCCGGCGTGTTGAGATAATCACGATAGATGTCGTACCCGGCGCGGGAAAGTTTAGTCCACGATTCCGCGCTCGCGTTCCAGTAATGACCCGCTTCGATATGATCCATCCTTTTGTTGACGCTTTCGGACATCAAAAATTAACACCCGCGGCCGCAAGAAATTGCGCTCCCTCAGAATTAATCCGGAAGACTGCCGTGTTTATATCAGCAGGTCACGGCACTCGCAATCTACAGCGCGTCACGGCGCGCGCCGGTCGGAGTTTACTACTTCATTTGTTATTGTGTGACACATGACGGGCGAATCAAAGGTTGCCATCTTTGCCGCCATCGCCGCCAATCTCGCGATCGCGATAACCAAATTCGTGGCGGCTTTTTTCTCCGGAAGCTCCGCGATGTTATCCGAGGCCATTCACTCGCTGGTTGACACCGGCAACGGCGCGCTGTTGCTCGTCGGATTACGCAAGAGTCAGAAACCGCCGGACCGCAACCATCCATTTGGACACGGAAAAGAGCTTTACTTCTGGCCGCTGATTGTGGCGATTCTGGTTTTCTCGCTGGGCGGCGGCATGTCCGTCTACGAAGGAATTACGCACCTGGCTCACCCGCATCGCGGCGACCCAACGTGGAATTATTTCGTGCTGGGTATTGCGTTTGTGTTTGAGAGCATCTCGGCGTACCTGGCGTTCAGGGCCTTCCGCAAAGAACTGAACGGCGCGGGTGTGATCGAGACGATCAGAGCCAGCAAAGATCCAACGACGTTCACCGTTCTGTTTGAAGATTCCGCCGCCCTGGCCGGATTGGTCGTAGCCTTTCTCGGCATATTCCTCGGGCAAATGTTCGACAACCCATACCTTGATGCCGTCGCTTCGATTGTGATTGGCGCAATCCTCGCGAGCGTGGCTGTGTTTCTCGCTTACGAAACTAAGGGTTTGCTAATCGGCGAGGGCGTCGATCCGGAAACGCTCGCGAGCATTCGTTCGATCGCCGCGGCGGACGTGGCGGTTCAGGAAGTAAGAAAATCCTTGACCATGCACTTCGGGCCAAATGAAGTGCTCCTGGCGCTCGACGTTGGATTCAAGTCACATCTTTCCGCCAACGAAATCAGCGAGGCAATCAATCGGTTGGAGGACGCCATCCGAGCTCGTCATCCGAAGATAAAACACATCTTCATCGAGGCAAAGGCGCTCGCATAGCAGCTACCAGGCAACCGCGTACCTGCCCCGTCGCGGATCGGCGCCGCCCGAAATCACCCCGCTCTTAACGTCATACATGATTACGGTCGGCGATGAGCCTGTCCCCCACGCCGATTGAGTCTTAATCTTGTGACCGCGTGCGTTGAGTTGGCTGATGACGTCGGCGGGAATGCGTGACTCGACATTTAAGACGCCAGCCAGAAATTCGTGATTGTCGAACGAGCTGACGTAGTGTTGCGTGTCGAAGCGCGGCGCTTCAACGGCTTCCTGTGGATTCATGCCGAATTCGATGATGTTCAGCAGCACCTGGAGTAACGCTTGATCCTGATTGTCGCCGCCGGGCGTGCTCAAAATCATAAACGGCTGACCATTTTTGAGAACCAGTGTCGGCGTCAGAGTGATTCGTGGACGTTTGCCGGGCGCGACGACGTTTGGGCTGTTCGGATCAGTCAAAGCGGATTGCAGCCGCTGGCCCATCAATACACCCGTGTCGCCGGCGACGACAGCGGGCAGCCACGCACCGCTCGGTGTGGCGCTGAACATATTGCCATCTTTGTCGATCACGTTGACGCAGGTCGTGTCGTTTGCTTTTTCAATTTCAGGCAGCGGCGCCGCGTTGAAGGCAACGGGAGTGAAACTCGCAAGCAGAGGTTTCATGTTCGTCGGATCGCCCGGCCGTTGATCCAGCGATGCGCGCTCCGCATCGATTAGCTTACGTCGCATCGCCGCGTAATCCTTCGAAAGCAACTGCGCCGGAACACGGACGAAATTCGTATCGCCATAGAACCGATCGCGATCAGCAAAGCCCAGCTTCAAGGCCTCAGTCACGGTGTGAATGTACTCGGGCGAGTTCTGACCCATCTTCTTCAGGTCGTAACGCTCGAGCAGGTTTAGTACCTCGATCATCATCGGGCCTTGCGCCCAAAAACCTGTTTTGTAAATTTCGTAGCCGCGATATTCGCCGTGCGTTGGCACGCCAACTGTCGCATGCCAGCCGGCCAAATCCGACGCGGCCAACAGTCCGCCATGTGTCTGCATGTAATCACCGATGCGCTTGCCGACGGGACCCTTGTAGAAATAATCCCGCGCGGCCATCAGGCCAGCGTGACGTCCGCGTCCCGCATTGCGTTTTTCCGCAGCGACTATTGCGCGCAGCGTCCGCGCGAGATCAGCCTGCACAAAGATGTCGCCAACTTTGGGCACCGCGCCATTAGGCAGAAAGACCCGCTTTGCATCCGGCCATTGCGAGAAAATTGGCGAACGCGTCTTGATGTACTGCACACGCAGCTCGTCGATGGGAAACCCATCAGCGAGTTCGATCGCCGGTTGCATAACCTCGGCCAGGCTCTTCGTTCCGAAACGATCTAGCGCGACTACGCAGGCGTCCAGCACTGCCGGAACTGTGGCCGACAATGGGCCAGTCGACGGGATCAAACCAGATTTCGCACCGGCCATTGTGGGCATGTCGCCCTCGGCCCGTTGCGTCGCTGCGGAATCAGGAGCGGTAGCGGTGGTCTTGCGCGGTTTCCCCCGATTAACGAAAAACTCGCGCGTCGCTTTTGCAGGAGCCGTGCCCATGCCTTCGACCACAGCCACATCGCGGCCTTTGAGTTTGATTAGAATCGGAACTTCACCGCCGAACGAAAAATGCGAGAATTCAATCACGGAGGCGGCAAGTATCGTCGCGACACCGGCGTCCACGGCGTTTCCGCGGTGTTGCAGGATGCGCATCCCCGCTTCGACTGACAGCGGATGACCGCCGGCAACCACGCCTCGCCGGCCCCGAACTACGGGCCGAAAAGTGTCGGCGCTCGAGATGTGGGTTTCGAAGCAGCCCAGCGCCACCACAACGACAATCGTGACACAGCAAAGGATGGAGCGAAGCTTAATCATTTTGACTGGCCTCCCGCGAAAGCAGCAACAGTTTGCAGGAATTCTAGTCTTCTGCGGGCTGGAGTCAATGGAAGATCGTCGCTGACGACGCATCGTGAGCCGTCAAACAAAATCGCCGGACATACCTTCACAAGTTCATCGCAATACTTTTGCAACCGATGGCGTCTAGAAACGGTTTAGCATCCGTTCATTCATTGATTCTCCTTGTGAGAACTGAGACTGAAGGGTAGGGCGCCAACTTTGGGGGAGGTTGGCGCCTTTGCTTTTG
>DATBSG010000233.1:0-4493 GCA_036559945.1 Pyrinomonadaceae bacterium | reverse complement strand
CGATGCGCCCTTGCGAATGTATTCGTCGGCGACCTCCGCCTGATCGCCGAGCCTGATGGCTGAGAAGTGCAAGTTACTGCCATCGGTGCCGACTACGATTGCGTTTGCGCCCAGCGCCTCGATCCGATCGACGCCGTGATTCACTTTCAATTCGCTGATCTCGCCATCAGCCCAGCGCACCGCGTAAAGATTCGATTGGTTCTTATTTTCAGGCGCGCCCCAGCCGCTGCCCGTGCCGTACAACAAAAAATCTCCGACGAAGCGGTTCTGAAACGTGTAGCCACGCGGTTTCGGCAGGCCGTGATAGTCCCATGACGAAGCGTCGTCCGTGCCATCGTTGAACGCCGAAATCGGAACGCGGAGAAGGGCGACATCACCTGCGGTTCGCTCTGCGCTCCACATACCGTCGCCCGATCCGTTCGAACGAATGAGGACGTTAAGGTGCTTGTCTTCACTCTCCAGAAAAGAGAATTGATCGACGGGGCTGCCCGAAACGCCGAGCGCGCTCGGACTCGAGGCATCCAACGGCATGCGATAGACCATAGAGCGTTCAGTGTTGCGCTGGCCGTTGTACGACCATTCGGTCGTCCAGACGTAAACCGATTCCGGCGACACATAGAACACTCGTCCCGGAGGTCCGAGCACGGCAGTCGCATCGCATTTGAAGTCGCCATTGGCCAGGTCGCACACCGTCACCGTGTGCATTGCCAATCCTGAATTTGGATTAAGAGGCTTCTCTGGCCGGTAAACGCGCGTTGCGGAAACGATGCGCTGAAACTCCTGTGGCGTCGCGCCTTTGTGCCACTTCCGCACCGCCGGGAACGTGTCGATCGGATTGTCCGCGTACGGATTCATGTAAAGCGGCGTGTAGAAGATCAACTTGTTGCCAATCAAGCGGCTCGCATAGTTGCGTGATGAATAGTAGTCATTCGAACGCAGATGGTAAGTCGATCGATAGGAAAGATTGCCGGTGCGATCGATATTGAACAGGCCGACTTCCGTGCCGCCGCGTTCGTAACTGTAGCCGATCACGACGACTGTGTCTTCAGACACAAGCATCTCGTCGTACCATGTGTAGCGGGGCTCAATTTCGGGACCGAATGCGTCGACGGCGGAAATTGGTTTCAATGCGCCATCACCAATCGCGACGGTGAACAGACGGCCACGCCGCAGTACGACCAGGTGATCGCCGTGGAGCTTGACGATGCCGCCTTCGTCGACGCCGGCATGTTGCGTGTTGGTAATCGATTCAGCTTCGTCTTTAGCGGCATATCCTTCGCCGGATTTGGCCGCGGCCACGCTTTGATTTGCCGTCGCCGCCGGCGCTGGCGGACTCATCGCTTCTGATCGAGCGCGCAGTTGGCGCCGTTGCTCTTCAGCAAGCTTGCGAAAGTACGCCTTCATCTCGTCTTCTGACGCGAAGGCGCGCATGGTTTTCCGGTCGGATTTCTTCCAACTGCCCGCGGCTGCGGCGCTATTGCCGGGCGCGCCGGCGCAAGCCGCCAAAGCGGAAATCACGAGCAGAGTGGCGATTGCGGAAACAATCAGGGAAGTCGCGGACAATGCGAATGTCCGGGCGGGTCGGGTAAACTTCGTCATGGCTAAGGCATCTCCTCTGGTTTTTCAAAAAGATCCAACAATCAACAGAGGGAACGCTCGACCGATGAAGACTTGCACCGGCAACGCCATTTTTGGAAAGCAGTCAAGTTTGGAAATGCAGGTGTCGCGGGAGTTGGTCGTATTAGACTCTTGCCAGGCAGTTCAGCCCTCGTAGGTTTGCGCTAACTGCCCATCGATAAAGACGCGATACTGCATCGGTCGCAGGCCGGCGAGAAAAAGTTTGCGCTTCTTTTCGATGGCGACGTGATGCTTTTCATTGATGCCGACCATTAAGTCGTAACGCTTCGTCAGGCTCAGCGACGCGAACCGAAAGTCCTTGATGGCGGTCTGACCGTCAACCTTGATTTCCAGATTGCCGATCATCTGATCGAACGAGAAGTCGACGCGGTGTTGCTCGTTAATGCCGACTGTGAAACTGAAGTTCATCTGCCGCCTCCAACTGCCGCCGACTGCTCGATGAACTTCGGCGGCTAACTAGCGTGAGCCGCCGCAACTTTCAAAATCAGCCGATGCTGTCGTCCGGCAAACCGGTTTCAAGATATTTCCCCGTTTCGTCTCTCCCCGATCGCTGTGTTATTTGGTTAATCACTTTCCGCTCTTTAAATACTGTGCGATCAGTTCGTCGTCACTCTTTTTCAAGTCGACCGTGTCAATAGCTTCGAGTTTCTTGTCCTGGTTGATAATGTAAACATTGCCCGCTTTGCCCGACCCCAATTCGACTGTCTTGTCGACGCGAAAGATGACGATGTTCCCCGGCACCCATGCGTTCATGCGATAGCCGCCGTTTTGGTCAAACACGACTTCTGCCTGACCCTTGGCGGTGACGCCGTCCTCTTTGACGAGCAGGACGGCGTCCGCTTTCTTCTTGCAAGCAGAAAGAGCCAGTAGAAGCAACAGCAATGCACCCGCAATGCGTCTGTAGCGCATGATTTCTCCTTCGTATTGTTCCTAGTTGATCGAGTGCTTTTGCTCGCCATCCTTCAGCGACAGAGTTGCGCTCTCCGGAACAACGTAGACTACGGTGACCTTAGCTTCGGGGAAGTCGAACTTCCCGGTGGTCACCCAGGGCTTTCCATCTCTTCCCGTCACGTGACCGTTAAAGCGCGCGCCGTTGTTGGAAATGACACCTTCGGTGTTTGGCGTTCCAAAGAAGACGGGCGCGAATTCTTTGCCGCTCGAATCGACCAGTGGCAGGTTCAGCGCGCTGGCCATTCCGGGGCTGGCAGAGACATTGAAGTTGTCGAAACGAATATCGGAATTATCACTGAGTCCGCCTGTCATTGTGATGAGTTCCGGGACGGCAACTGCTTTGACCTCGTGTTCCTTCTTGCCTTCGAAACTCAGAACGTAGATGACTTCCCCGGACTTCGGCGAAATACCCTCCTTGTTCGTATTTACTTTGTCCTTCTTCTCGATCTTCGTGAGATCGCCGAGCGAGGTCTTGATTGGCAGCGAGACTTTGCTGGCACAGGAAGCGCACAGCGACAGGGAAAGAACGACAGAAGCATTCAGGATTCTTCGTCTCATTTTTCCTCCTTTGCGTTTTCCAAGACAGCTCAGTCTCACGCTTTCGGCGACACGATCTTCGCAACCGATACCGACACGTCCTGTGCCAGCACGTCGATCTTGGCGTTTATCGTGCCTGACGTGCCGCTGACGTTGGTTTCGGTGGCTCCGAAACCGCCGGGATTGGCTTTAGACCTGAGATCGATCAGCGTGCTTGCGATTTCATCCGCAGGGGCCGTTCCTGAGCCCTTAGCCACCACTGTGCCTTGCTTGAGCGTGACGGTGTTCTTACTTACTTCCTTGATGCGCGACGCGCTGAAGGCCCAATACTGATCGCTCTCGTCTTGAATGACGATGATTACGGACGGGTCAGAAGCCAGCTTCCTTAACTCAGGCTCGAGATTCGAGCAGCCGATCAATGAGAAAGCGAATACAAGCGGCAGCGACCAAGCGGCCCGGTGGATTCTTCTTTTCTTTTGCACTCTTCGCACCTCCGGTTCGGGCGAGCAAGGAGCGTGTATTAACTAACTCGCCGCGACTGTTTGACACCGAGTTTTTCCTTTGCGCAGAACAAGCGCGGTTGGAATTTGGGTCGAATTTCTACACCGCGAATCGCCTGCTGTCAATGTCTGCCTGGCGCGTGCATGAGGTTTCCGCCGACTAATCACTTTATGCGCGGATCGGGCTTCACGATAAGCGGCTGCGTCTGACTCTTGCCGCCTACCGTTAACCGCACCATGTAGTTTCCCGGCAGCGCGAGTTGAGCACCGCGGCCGAAGCCACCGCCGGCACCTCGTCCAGTTTGTGCCGGTGGCGTCGGACGGAAGTCCCAAATCCAACGGTGAAACCCTGCTGTCGCAGGCAGAGGCTCCTGGGTGCGCGCCCAGAACGGTGGATAGTTCAGTTTGTCAGGATCGATTGGCGGAAAGTTGTCTTCGCTTGAGTATCGGCGAATTACTTCGCCCGAAGGATCGATTATCTCCAGCGTCACCGGGCCGCTGGCGTTCGATTTCAAGTAGTAATCGATCATCGCTCCCGCGGGAAGGTTCTCAGCGATCGGTTCATCACGCGGAATCGGCGTGCCGACAAAATCAGCACCGGGAATAAGCTGAATGACCTCCGCGGGCTCGAAGAGATGCACCGCGCTATTCGCAACGTTGCCGGCGAGCTGTCGCAGCGGCGAGATATTGTCGAGCACCCAAAAACTGCGACCGTGAGTCGCCACGATCAGATCGTTTCCGTGAATCGCGAGGTCGCGCATCGAGGCCGGCGGCAGGTTCAACTGCAAAGACTGCCAGTGATCGCCATCATCAAACGAAACGAACACAGCGCGCTCAGTTCCGGCGTAGAGCATCCCGGCGCGTTGC
>DATBSG010000232.1:0-25330 GCA_036559945.1 Pyrinomonadaceae bacterium | reverse complement strand
TCCCAGCATTCTCGCGCACTCAGGCATTAAAGGTTTCTCAACACAAAAACTATCATCAGGCTGGCAGCCTGCGCCTCATGTCGGCGGACCGGATTCACCTGAGAAGACTCCCGTTGGCATTCCCTTCAACGTTGGTATCTGGGAAGGCACTGACGGCAAGACCGTCATCGCCGCGCTGAATCCGCTCAGTTATGGTAGCCAGGTCCTCTACGATCTAAGCAAGGCGCCGCCACCACCGCCCGGCCCGGATCCGAACTTAACTCCGCAACAGAATCAGGTTCGCACGCGCGGGCAGGAAGACTGGCCGCGGCGAATTCAAATCAACGGCAACCTGACGGGCATCTTCGCTGACTATCACTACGTGGGCACCGGCGACGTCGGCGGCTCGCCGAATGAATCTTCCGTGAAGCTGATGGAGGCAATCACCACGCGAAGCCGAGCTTCGCTGCCGCAACTTTTTCCATTCGGCTCGACACCGGTTTCCGCAAGCCCTCCGGTTCAGGTTGGCGATGGTCCAATTCGCGTCGTTTGGTCGAAAGCCGATCAGATGTTTCAGGACATCCTTAATTGTTGCGCAACCGACCGGTTGCCGCGTTACAAAGGCGACCTCGAACTAATCAATCACTCAGCCGGTTCGATTACTTCGCAGGCCTATCAAAAGCGCTGGATGCGTAAGAACGAATTGCTCGCCGACGCGGCGGAGAAAGCTTCGGTCGCGGCGGAATGGTTGGGAGGTCGGACGTATCCGCGTGAACGACTGAACAATGCGTGGACCTTGATAATGGGCGGACAATTTCACGATCTCCTGCCAGGAACCGCGACGCCAAAAGCTTTCGAGTTTGCTTGGAACGATGATGTGATCGCGATGAACCAGTTCGCGGGCGTCCTCACCAGCGCTGGCAACGCGATCGCTTCCGGCTTGAATACTGAGGCGAAGGGCGCGTCGATGGTTGTTTACAACCCGCTAAATGTCGAACGCGAAGACATCGTCGAAGCGAACATTGCGTTTCCGAATGGTGCGCCGCGCGCTGTGCGCGTGGTCGGTCCTGATGGCAAAGAACTTCCCTCGCAAATTTCAAACGGCAAGGTTTTGTTCCCAGCTAGAGTCCCCTCTGTTGGTTTCGCAGTGTACGACGTCCAGCCCGCGGATTCGTTCTTGTCGGCAGGCGAGCTAAAGGTTACCGAATCGTCGCTGGAGAATGCTCGTTATCGCGTGGCGATCGACAAGAAGGGCGATGTCTCAAGCATTTTTGACAAGCAATTGAATCGCGAATTGCTTTCCGCGCCGATTCGCCTGGCGATTTCGACTGACAATCCGCGTCAATGGCCCGCGTGGAACATGGATTTCGAAGACGAACAGCGCGCGCCGCGGGCGTTTGTGTCCGGTGCCGCCAAAGTTCGCGTCGTCGAAGCCGGCCCGGTGCGCGTGGCCATCGAAGTTGAGCGCGAGACTGAAGGATCGAAATTCGTGCAAACTGTCAGACTGGCCAGCGGTGACGCCGGAAATCGTGTCGAGTTCAGCAACGTCATCGAATGGAATACTAAGGAAGCAAACCTCAAAGCGACGCTTCCGCTGAGCGCCGCCAACAATCTCGCAACCTACAATTGGGATATCGGCACAATCCAGCGGCCAAATGAAGAAGAACGACAGTTCGAAGTTGCTTCACATCAATGGATCGACTTGACGGACAAGAATGGCGCATACGGCGTCACGGTATTGACTGACTGCAAGAATGCTTCCGACAAACCTGATGACCAGACGCTGCGCTTAACGCTGATTCGCACGCCGGGAACGCGCGGCGGTTACGCCGATCAAGGCACCCAGGACATCGGCCGTCACGAAATCATTTTCGGGCTCGCCGGCCACGCGAATGATTGGAGACAAGCGCAAACCGATTGGCAGGCTTATCGGCTGAATCAACCGCTGATTGCTTTTCAGAGTCCGTCACATTCAGGCGCACTCGGTAAGAATTTTTCTCTGCTGAAAATCAGCAACGACAGAATTCGCGTGATGGCATTGAAGAAAGCTGAACTCAGCGATGAGCTAATCGTGCGCCTAGTTGAAATGGATGGAAAGCCGGCTGCGAATGTTCGCGTCACGTTCGCCTCGGGTGTGATCGCTGCCCGCGAAGTAAACGGACAAGAGCAGCCGGTTGGTCCGGCGAATATTTCAAATGGCGAATTGATAACTTCATTCAGCGCATATCAACCGCGAACGTTCGCACTGAAGCTCGCGCCTGCGCGCACCAAGGTTGCCCAAACTACTTTCCAAACTGTCGCGCTCGATTACGACATGTCGGTTGCATCGCGTAGCGGAAGGCCGGCCGATGGCAGCTTTGATTGGTCGCCCAACAATCAAGGCGCGTCACAAGGAAAAGCTCTGCCGGCCGAGATTTTGCCGCGGCAAATAACTTTCGGCGGAATTCGTTTTGATCTCGCGCCCGCCGGAAAACCGAACGCGGTGGTGCCGCACGGTCAGACGATTACTTTGCCAGCCGGAAAATACAATCGAGTTTACTTGTTGGCGGCTGCGGCGAACGCCGATCAAAAAGCGACGCTCCGCGTTGGAGACAAATCAGCCGACCTGGCGATTCAAGAGTGGACCGGCTTCGTCGGCCAATGGGACGATCGGATTTGGAAGATTACCGAACAGCAGGTACCTCCACCGCAAGGCTCGCCACCCGGCACGCCGCCGCGTATTCGCGTCAACCCTTACGGCGAAATGACTGGCTTGCGGCCCGGATTCATCAAACGTGCGGATATTGCCTGGTTCAGTTCGCAACGCCACGATGCTGCCGGCAACAGCGAGCCTTACGCGTACTCATATCTCTTTGCCTACGCGATCGATATTCCCGCCGGCGCGAAAACTATCACGCTGCCCGATAATGATCGCATCCGCATCCTGGCAATGACAGTAGCAGCGGAACCGTGGGTGATCACGCCGGCGCAGCCACTCTATGACACGCTGGAGAGATAGCCCGATGTTTTCTCTGTCCCACCTCTGTGATTGTCCGCGTCCCTGTGGTGGATACTGGTTAGCGAACTTGCGCCACAGACGCACGGAGGATCACAGAGGTCACACAGAGAAACACTTTCGCATAATCGTCGTGCTTGCGCTGTTCGCGCTCATGTCAACGACCGCAAATGCGCAGCCGCGCATTACCATCGCACACAACGATAACAAAACAGCCAATGCTGAATTCAAATTCGCCAACGTCGCTTCGCCTGCGCGTGATGACGCAGCCACGAACGCACGAGTCGTGATCGTTGACGGTGAAGCCGACCCAAATGGCGCTGATGTCACGGCGCTAGTCGATGGCCTTCTGCCAAGTTCCGGCGATCAGCCACTTCGAAATTTCTTCATCACTGTCGGCAGCGGCGGCGCGCGCTTGCTGATGGATTTAGGGAAGCTAATCCAGGTCGCGGCGGTTAATTCTTATTCGTGGCATCCGAATTCGCGCGCGCCGCAGGTCTATCGCATATGGGCGAGTGACGGCGCCGACCATAACTTCAACGCGGAACCCAAGGCCAACCTTGACCCTCGCGCCTGTGGCTGGAAGCTGATCGCGACCGTCGATACAAGGTCGGCCGATGAAGATAAGGATGGCGGCCAGTTCGGCGTCACCATCACCGATGCGAGAGGAAGCCTCGGCAAGTTCCGCTACTTACTGTTCGATTGTTATGTGACGGAAGTGGCCGACAACTTTGGCAACACGTTTTATAGCGAAATCGACGTGATAGCGAAGAAGTGAATGTATCAGCTCTCGGTGGCGATGCCGAAGTCCAAAGATAAATTAGTAATTCCAGCTTTCCCGCGCACACTCATCTTGCTTGCGGCGACGATTCTGAGCGGCTATTCACCGATTCAAAGTCAACAGCCTCGCAATAATCCGAAGCCGGTGCTTTACGTCATTGGAACGTCCCATCTCGACTCGCAATGGAACTGGACGGTGCAGGACACCATCCGCGAGTTCGTACCCAATACATTCTTCGAGAATTTCAAACGCCTCGAAAAATATCCCGATTACAGATTCAACTATGAAGGCGCGATCCATTACATGTGGTTCAAGGAGTACCATCCCGAGGCCTGGCCCGTGGTGCAGAAGTACGTCGCCGAAGGGCGCTGGAAACTCGCAGGCTCATGGATTAATGCGGTTGACGTCAACATTCCGTCGCCTGAATCGTTGATGCGGCAGGCTCTATATGGAAAGCGTTTCTTTCGGCAAGAGTTCGGCCAGGTAAGTCAAGATGTTTACCTGCCCGATTGTTTTGGTTTCGGCTTTGCCCTGCCCTCGATCGCGACGCATTGCGGTTTATCGCAATTCTCCACGCAAAAATTAACCTGGGGCTCATCGTATGGAATTCCATTTCCGATTGGGCGCTGGAAAGGTGTTGACGGAAGCACCGTCATCGCCGCCCTGAATCCGGGCGACTATGTAACGAAGATTCGCAGCGTAATCAACCATACATTGCCAGCTACATTTTTGCCTACGCGATTGATTTGCCGCCTGGCGTTCGTGAAGTGCGGCTACCAAACGACGACAGAATTAGGATCATGGCGATAACCGCCGTGCGCAAGCCCTTTCACTTGTGGCCGACAACACCGCTCTACGCATCAGATCTGCCTGCCAAGTGAAGCAGTGCCTGTAATTCACGAACCAACTGGGTGGGTGCGCCGCATCAACCATTGAGGCTCGCTTGAACAGTTCACAAACTCAAGTCTCCGCGCCCGCGCTACCAGCGATCAGAATGACCGTGCGTGGTTTACGTTGGTGGATTGCTGCGCTGATCTTTCTGGCGACGCTGATCAATTTCATCGACCGGCTCACGATTTCGATTCTGGGGCCCGTAATTACAACCCAACTTGGTCTAACTAATCTTCAGTTCGCGAAATTAACTACTTGGTTTCTGGTTGCTTACACTGCCAGCCAGGGGCTTTCGGGCAAGCTCTATGATCAAATTGGGCCCCGGCGCGGATTCACGTTGTCGATTCTGGTTTGGTCCATCGCAGCTTCTGCTCATGCTTTTGCCCGAGGTTTCGTAAGTCTGAGTTGTTTTCGCTTTCTGCTTGGACTTGGTGAGGCCGGTAATTGGCCGGGGGCAGCCAGAGTTATTGCCGAATGGTTTCCCGCGCGGCAGCGGGCAATCGGGATGGGCATCTTTAACAGCGGAGTGTGCATCGGCTCGATTTTGGCGCCGCCACTGATCGTCTGGTTGCAATTGAGATTTGGATGGCAGACCACTTTCCTCGTCACAGGCTCACTCGGTTTCATTTGGCTGGCGCTCTGGTTGCTATTTTACGAAAGCCCCGAACGGCATCGGGCAATTACACCTGAAGAATACGCTCTCATTAAAGAGGGGCAAGCGCCAGTTGCCGACAGTCGTCAGGTGAGCTGGCTGGAACTCCTGCGATTTCGTCAGACGTGGGCGATCGTGCTGTCGCGATTTTTGACGGACCCCGTCTGGTGGCTCTATATCACGTGGCTGCCGCTCTATCTCTATAATGCGCGCGGTTTTGATCTGAAAAAGATTGGAATGTTCGCGTGGCTCCCGTTTTTGACAGCGGACGCGGGCAGTCTGCTGGGTGGTTGGTTCTCAGGTCATCTGATTTCGCGAGGATTCTCCGCCGACCAGGCGCGTAAGTCTGTGATCGTAGCGGGCGCGATTTTCATGGTTGCCGGCATTCCAGCAGCTTTGACCAACAACGCGTTGGTCGCATTGGCATTGATCGGCGTGGTGACATTTGGGTTTCAGAGCTGGATTAATAACGTGCAAACTTTGCCGAGCGATTTTTTTCCTCAGCAGGCCGTCGCCGCTGTGGCTGGGCTGGGCGGCGTGGGCGCGGGAGTCGGAGCCATCCTTTATGTTCTCACGACCGGGTGGGTGGTCGATCATTTTTCATATACTCCGATCTTGATCATAGCCGGCTTACTGCCGCTGTTGGGAACAGGGATTCTGTTCGCAGTCGGTGGACGAATCCAAACAATACCGTTTGCCGAAACAGGATTGAATCCAACATGAACAACTATCTCGATCTAACGGATAAGGTTGCGTTGATTACTGGCGCTTCATCCGGCATCGGGGCGGCGACGGCCAGAGTTTTCGCAAAGCTGGGAGCGAACGTTGCAATCAGTTACCACCATAATCAAGAGGGCGCCGAGCAAATTCGAAGAGAGATTCTGAATATTCACCGCAAAACAATAGCGATTCGCGCGGATGTGCGTGAGCCCGATCAAATTCGCGCCATGGTCGCGCAGGCGACTGCAGAGTTGGGGCCAATCGATATTCTTGTGAACAACGCCGGTTCGCTCGTCGAACGACAATCTGTGATCGAAATGACCGAGGAACGATGGAATGAAATTATCAATCTTAACCTGACGAGTGCGATGTTTTGTTCGCAGTTCGTGGTCCCATCGATGATCGAGCGTAAGAGCGGCGCGATCGTAAACGTGGTTTCAATCGCAGGACGAACCGGCGGTGGGCCAGGCGCGGGTGCGTATGCGGCCGCGAAGGCAGGCTTGATCGCGCTCACAAAGTCGATGGCAAAGGAGCTCGGGCCGCATGGTGTGCGTGTCAACGCGATCTCGCCGGGCGTGATCGACACGCCCTTTCACGAAGTGTTTTCAACGCCCGAAATGATTCGTAATTTCGTGGCGACAATTCCGCTAGGACGAATCGGAACGTCTTCGGAATGCGCGCACGTAATCGCCTTCCTCGCCTCCGAGGCATCGAGTTTTGTGGTTGGTGAGACGATTGAAGTTAATGGCGGGCAATTGATGCTCTGAGAGAGCAATGTCACATTGGACACGTCGCGATGTGTTGAAGACCGGACTGGCGGCGTCAGTTGGCGCGCTCGCGGCTGACGCTGCACCACTGTCGAGTCAAGCAGCAATTGGACCTGAACAAGTTTTCCCGCCTGACGGATCGCTTATCGATGATTCATCACCGCGTGAGCGCCTACTTATGGATTTCGGCTGGCGCTTTCAATTCGGCCATGCGAATGATCCAGCAAAGGACTTCGGTTTCGGGGCGCGACGACGCGAATCACAGTTTGCCAAGTCGGGAAATTTTCTGCCTGTCACTCGTCTGGATTTCAGTGACCATGACTGGCGAGCGATCGACTTGCCTCACGATTGGGCCGTCGAACTGCCATTCACTGATGCGCCCCTGGTTTTCCATCATGGCGCGAAGCCGGTTGGCCGGGATTATCCCGAAACCAGCGTCGGGTGGTACCGGCGCCCTTTCGAAATCGCAAAAGCAGATACAGGCAAGCGCATCTCAGTCGAGTTCGACGGCGTCTTTCGCGATGCGATGGTGATGTTCAATGGACACTACATCGGCGAGCACGCGAGTGGTTACGTACCTTCCCGTTATGACCTCACGGATTTTGTGAACTTCGGCGACAAGAACGTTTTGGTAGTGCGAGTTGATGCAACGCTCGGCGAAGGATGGTTCTATGAAGGGGCGGGAATTTATCGACATGTCTGGCTCACGAAAACCAATCGGTTGCACATTGCGCGGTGGGGAACGTATGTTAGGTCGGAAGTGCGCAGAGCAACGGCTGTGATTCGCATTTCGACTGAAGTCCAAAACGATTCCGATGAAAATCGAACCTGCCGGGTGATCTCGCAGATTGTAAATAACGAAGGTAAGGTCATCGCTTCAACTCAAACAAAGTCCGCCACGATCGCCGCGTGGGGAACTTATCAATTTGAATTTCAAACCACCATCAACGATCCAATGCTCTGGTCGATCGAACAACCAACTCTATATCGCGCGATCACTACGATCGAGAATCAGGGTGTGATCACGGATCGTAACGAGACGGCTTTCGGCATTCGCACAATTCGTTTCGACGCTGACAACGGGTTCTTCCTCAACGACAAACCAGTGAAGATGAAGGGCACCTGCAATCATCAGGATCATGCTGGTGTTGGCGCAGCTTTACCCGATCGTCTTCAGTATTACCGCATCGAGCGGCTCAAAGAGATGGGGTCGAACGCGTATCGCACGTCGCACAATCCGCCAACGCCGGAACTGCTCGATGCGTGCGATCGTCTCGGGATGTTGGTGATGGACGAGACCCGCGTGATGTCTTCTACAGCGGAGGGGTTAAGCCAGTTGGAAAGCCTGATCCGGCGCGATCGAAATCATCCGAGCGTCGTCATCTGGTCGCTCGGCAACGAAGAGCGCGAGCAAGGAACCGATCGCGGCGCGCGAATTGTCTCGACCATGAAACGTTTGGTGAAGAAGCTTGATCCGACGCGGCCCGTCACTGTCGCCATGAACGGAGCATGGGGCCGGGGCGTGACCAGCGTCGTTGACGTGATGGGCTTCAACTACGCCGGGGGCGGGGGCCAGGGTGGATCGAGCACCGGCAAAAACATTGACGACTTTCACGCGAAGTTTCCGACCCTGCCGACCGTCGGTTCTGAAATGGGCAGCGAATACTTCACGCGCGGCATTTATGCAAATGACAAAGAGAAAGGGTATGTCAGCGCGTACGACGTAAATCATCCAGGCTACACATTGACGACGGAAGGCTGGTGGAAGATTTTCGCCGAGCGCGCTTTTCTCTCAGGCGGCTTCAACTGGACTGGGTTTGATTATCGTGGCGAGCCCTCGCCGTATGGCTGGCCTTGCATTAGCTCGCACTTTGGCGCGATGGATACGTGCGGCTTTCCGAAAGACATCTTTTATTACTATCAATCGTGGTGGGGCTCGAAGCCCGTGTTGCATCTGTTTCCCCATTGGAACTGGCCGGGAAAGGAAGGCGAGGAGATCGATGTCTGGTGTTACTCGAATCTCAAGCGGGTTGAATTATTTTTGAATGGCGAGAGCCTTGGATCGAAAATCGTCGAGCGAAATTCGCACGTGGAGTGGAAAGTTAAGTATGCGCCCGGTGTGATCGAAGCGCGAGGTTGGAAAGATGGCAGAGTGGCGCAGGCTGATAAGCGTGAGACGGCCGGCGGCGCCGCGCGAATCGCGCTTCATCCGGATCGCGAAAAGATCTTTGCTGATGGTGAAGATGTATCGATGATCGCGGTTGAAATCCTCGATGCGCGTGGCCGTTCAGTGCCTACGGCTGCAAATGAAATCAAGTTCAGTATCAGTGGCCCGGGCCACCTGATTGGTATCGGCAACGGCGATCCCAGTTGTCATGAGGCCGACAAACCTCCAAATCCAAACGAGGGAAAGCGCAGCTCGTTCAATGGCCTGTGCCTGGCGATCGTTCAAGCGCGCAAACAGCCGGGCGAGATTCGCATTGATGCCCACGCTTCCGGCTTAGAAAGCGCGTCGGCCAACATCACGGCCCAAGCCGCAAAACTTCGGCAGACGATTTGAGATTCATAGCGTGAACCTAACGAAGGAACAATTTGGAGTAACGCCCGAAGGCGAAAAAGTGCAGCTATATTCTCTGACAAATGAACGCGGCTTGGAAATGAAGATTACCAACTATGGCGGTATTATCACATCGATAGGCGTGCCCGACCGCGGCGGAAGAGTCGCCGATGTAGTGCTTGGCCATGACACCCTCGAGGGATACCTGTACAGGTCGCGATACTTTGGCGCGCTGATTGGCCGCTATGCCAACCGGATTGCTCGGGGAACGTTTTCTCTGAATGGAACTGCCCACTCACTGACGCAGAACAATAGAGAGAACCATCTGCACGGAGGGCTCAACGGTTTCGATAAGGTCGTTTGGAAAGCTACAGAAGTCAACGGGCCGGGCGTTCTGGGACTGGAGCTGAGCTATTTCAGCAAGGACCGGGAAGAAGGTTATCCCGGAAACCTGCAGGTACGGGTGACCTACACTATCAATGAAGTGAATGAATTGCGAATTGAATATCTCGCGACGACAGACAAAGACACGATTGTGAATTTGACGAACCACTCGTACTTCAATCTCCTGGGCGCGGGAACGATCCTCGATCACGAAGTGATGATTAATGCTGACGCGTTCACTCCCATTCGCGATGGTTTAATTCCCACGGGCGAGATCCGAAGCGTGAGAAACACTCCAATGGACTTTACCCGCCCGACTTCGATCGGCGCGCGTATTAACGAGAATTACGAACAGCTCAAGGTCCCCGGCGGATATGATCACAACTTCGTTCTGCGCAAGGGCGCAGAATCGTTAAGGAAGGCCGCAAAGGCTTATGAACGCACGACGGGAAGAATGCTCGAAGTGTTCACTACTCAGCCCGGCATGCAGTTTTACTCAGGCAATTTTCTGGACGGCAGCATCGTCGGAAAGCACGGCAGAGCGTATGTCAAGCATTCCGGATGTTGTTTCGAGACTCAGCATTTTCCTGATTCGCCGAACCAGCCCTCTTTTCCATCGACGGTTTTGAAACCAAACGAAGCATATCGGCACACAACCGTCTTCAAGTTTTCCGTTGCGTAAAAAGGTCGAGTTGCATTCTCAAATTTTGAACGGAGGCTCATCGATGAACGCAAAACGCCGGCAGCGCTGCACATTTCCGCTCGGCGTCACGATCACGCTAGCACTACTGCTGCTTTCGAGTCTGGTTGTCGCCCTGGTTGTGGCGCGGCAGACTCAAGAGCCGCTGACGGGCAACTGGGTCGTGCGCACGCCAAACAACGATGGCACTTTTCGCACTACTTATTTGAATCTAAGACAGGAAGGTTCGCGCATCACCGGCACGATTCGGGTCACGCAATTCTTTTATCACATCAGCGAAAGCACCGGCGGACCCGACGGCTTTACCCTGACCGGATCGATGATGGATGGAAAGAGCGAACGCAAAGTTCAGTACGAAGGCAAATTGGTCGGCAACGCGTTGCACATTTCAACACGACGGCGGCCAACAGATAATCCGACGCAGATGATCGCCGTGCGCGCGCCTGCCGGCGAAGGCGCGTTGCCGGCACGCAACCCTCTCCCCGCTTTGCACAAGGTGCCGGACAACGGCCTGGCACGCACGCCACCGATGGGCTGGAACAGTTGGAATAAGTTCGCCAGCCGCGTCGATGACGCGACGGTGCGCAGCATTGCCGATGCCATGGCGACGAACGGAATGAAAAAAGCGGGATACGTGTACGTCAACATCGACGATACCTGGGAAGCCGGTCGAGATGCAAACGGCAACATTCAAACCAACAAGAAATTTCCCAACATGAAAGCTTTGGCCGATTACGTACACAGCAAGGGTTTGAAACTGGGAATCTATTCTTCACCCGGTCCCAACACCTGCGCCGGCTATGAAGGAAGTTACGGTCACGAAGAACAGGACGCGCGTACGTATGCAGCCTGGGGAATCGATTATCTGAAGTACGACTGGTGCGGCGCGCGCACGCTCTACACCGACGAAGAGATGCGGGCAGTCTATCAAATCATGGGTGATGCGCTCCTGAAGACGAAACGTCCTATTGTTTATAGTCTTTGTCAATATGGCCGTCTGGATGTTTGGAAATGGGGAGCCGACGTCGGCGGCAATCTTTGGCGCACGACGGGCGATATTCGCGACGCGTGGGATTCAATGACGCGAATCGGATTTAGCCAGAATGAACTGGCGTCGTGGGCCAGGCCGGGTCACTGGAACGATCCTGATATGCTGGAAATCGGCAACGGCGCAATGACTGAGACTGAATACAAGATGCACATGAGTCTCTGGTGCATGCTGGCGGCTCCGTTGCTCGCCGGGAATGACTTGCGCAGCATGAGTCCGGAGATTCTCGCGATCCTTACTAACCGAGAAGTAATCGCGGTCGATCAGGACAAACTCGGAAAACAGGCCGAGCGAGTTTGGAAATCAGGCGACCAAGAGATCTGGACTCGTCCGCTTTTCGGCGGCGCCCATGCAGTAGCACTCTTCAATCGTGGGAAGGAAGCGGCGAATGTGACTGTGCGTTGGGCGGATCTGGGAATACACGGGAATTTCCGTGTGCGGGATCTGTGGTTGCATCGGGACTTGGAGGCGCAGGGCCCTGAGTACTCCGCAAGCATCCCGAGCCATGGCGTTGTTATGTTGCGCGTGAATCGATAGCCAACATCCGGGATCCGCGCGTCCATTAAGAGCCCATAAGCGTTCCCGTGAGTCCTTCAAATCCGACGAGTCTCTGAAGTCGAAGAGTTGCCCGTACCGAGGAAGCTCATTCACAGGGCGATAGACGACGGCCTGCGATAGAACCCCCGACTCGACAGGGCGACGTACAATAGACGTACATCGTGGGGCCTAAAACAGCCTAAATCATCCTAAGCCATCCTAATTGACTTACCTCATAAGTCCTTCATCATGAGCGAGATCCCGTTGACGCCAAACGACTTCTGAGATACGGTAAGCGGCCTGAAAAGGCCGGCGTCGGCGGTTCGATTCCGTCCCTGGCCACCAATCCTTCCAACAACTTAGCCACCCTCAAAAAGCGTGTAAGAATTTCTCGCGCGAATAATACGCGAACATCGGTGTGCCTTACTTTCCCTTTTGGCGCCGCTCATTCAAATGACCCACACGTTCCGCGCCGTGAGCGGCAGTTTGAGGCGACCTATAATCTGACGGACTTGTACAGGGCTCAGGATGAATGGAAGCTTCTTTTCGCGCGGCGTCCGCAACAGGCCGAAGGAAGGACCAGTCTCGGTTGAGAGTCTATTCGTAAATGAACCTGATGCCGCAGATGGCGATGGTAGAAGTGCAGCGTGAGTAATGCTTAATGTCCGAGAGGAACAGAAAGTACTGGCGCAGTTCTTTCTCGGTCAGAAAGGTGGGTACTTGTTATAGCGTTTCGCGAGGCGTACTGCGCGGACGTAAGCTGCTTGCGTGCGTTCGGATAAGCTTCTAAGCTGGAGACACTCGATCAGTCTCTGGCGCAGTTCGGTCATGGTTACACTTTCCGACAAAATATCAGACATTTGACTGGCTCGAAAAAGCTTATAAGGAACGTTCTGATCTGAGATGAACGAAACGCTACCGGTCAACTCAAACATTTCTCACTACCGCATTCTGTCAAAGCTCGGCGCGGGCGGGATGGGTGAGGTGTATCTGGCAGAAGATACACAGCTTGGCCGCCAGGTGGCGATCAAGCTCTTACCACCGGAAACAGTCTCAGATGAACACGCCCGAAAGCGCCTGGTCAGGGAAGCGCGCGCGGTGGCGACACTCGATCATCCAAACATCTGCTCTATCTATGAAGTCGGTGAAGCAGATGGCCGCAGCTTCATCGCGATGCAATACATCGAAGGCGAGACGCTTGATTTGAGACTCAAGCGAAAGCCGGTGGAACTGAAGGAATCGCTTGGCATCGCCTCGCAGATCGCTGATGCTCTTACGGAAGCGCACACGCACGGCATCATCCATCGGGACATTAAGCCGTCTAACGTCATCATTACCTCGCGTGGGCAAGCGAAGGTGATGGACTTTGGCCTGGCGAAAGTAATCCAGCAAGCGGGCAGGGTTGATACCGAAGCCCAAACTCAGCTTCTGCTGACCGCGCCTGATGCGATACCAGGCACAGTGCCATACATGTCACCTGAGCAGTTGCGTGGCGAACAGGTGAGTGCGTGTAGCGATATTTGGGCGCTCGGCGTCGTTCTCTACGAGATGATCACGGGGCAACGTCCCTTTAGAGGCAGTACGGCGTTCACATTGACCTCGGCCATTCTGCGGGAATCGCCGGCCCCAATATCGGCGCGGGTTCCCGCCGCCTTGCGGAGAGTGATCCAGCGCTGCCTCGCAAAGGAACCCGCCGAGCGATATCAGCATGCCAGCGAAGTCCGGGCGGCATTGGAAATCCCCCGGCCGGCACGCCAGCGCACGGCAGATTCCCGGGCGAGCCGACCCGCTCAGGCCTGGGCGCAACGGGCACGCATCCGCTCAGTGGCTGTGTTGCCGCTGGAGAATCTCTCACCCAACCCGGACGAGGAGTATTTCGCCGACGGAATGACTGACGCGCTGATCACGACCCTGGCACAGATCGGCGTGCTGCGCGTAATCTCGCGTACCTCCGTGATGCGGTACAAAGGCGCACGGAAGCCGCTGCCTGAGATCGCGCGCGAGCTGAAAGTCGACGCCATGATAGAAGGCACTGTGGTGCGATCCGGTAATCGTGTGCGGATCGCCGCCCAATTGATACACGCGGCTACCGACACCCACCTCTGGGCCAAGAGTTATGAGAGCGACTTGCGTGACGTCCTTGCACTGCAGAGCGATGTCGCGCGAACCATCGCGCAAGAGATCCAGATTCAACTCACCCCTCAGGAGAAAGCCCGCCTCGCGGGAACTGGCCCGGTGGTTCCTGAAGCTTACGAAGCCTTCCTGAATGGTCGCCATCACTGGTACAGGCGAAGCCCCGACGCGTTGAAGCGGGCTCTGCACTATCTGCAGCAAGCCACCGCCAAAGACCCGACCTACGCGTTGGCCTATGCAGGACTTGCCGATGCTTATAACTCGTTGGGCTGGGATCTATTTGCGGTCCTGGCGCCAGCTGAGAGCTTCCCGAAAGCCAAGGAAGCAGCAAAGAGGGCCCTGGAACTGGATCCAAACTGCGCCGAAGCCCACGCCGCGCTCGGCTGGACTGCTACGGCCTACGACTGGGACTGGGTCGCAGCAGAGACAGAGTTCCAACGCGCGATTGAGCTCAAGCCCCAATATGCTCCTGTCCATATCTGGTATTCCCACTTCCTCAAGGTGCTGGGACGCACTAAGGAGTCATTCGAAGAAAGCAGGCGAGCTATCGAATGTGACCCGCTCGGTTTGGTCCTCAACATGCACATGGGTTGGCACTACCTTTATTTGCGTGAATACCAACAAGCCGTCGACCAGCTATTGAAGACCCTTGAGCTCGACCCGGGCTTCATTCCGGCGCGCATGTTTCTGGGCGAAGCGTACGAGCAAATGGGCATGTTTGCGGAAGCGATTGCCGAATTCGAAGAAGCCGTCAATCTTGCAAACCGCGAACCCATCTATTTAGCCGGTATGGGTCACGCTTACGCCGTTTCCGGCAATCGAGACGACGCCCTAAAAACGATCCAGGAGTTGAATCACCTTTCGACCCAAAAGTTCGTCCCAGCGCGCGGAGTAGCGGAGATTTTTATGGGTTTGGGTGACAAAGAACAGGCGTTTGCCTGGCTGGATAAAGCGTTCGAACAGCGCAACGGCTGGCTTATCCACATGAAGGAGAACCAGCGCTACGACAGTCTGCGTACCGACCCGCGCTACATAGACTTGGTGCGACGCATGAACCTCCCATAGTGCGAGCGGGTGCTCCGAAAGAAATCAATCGACGGATCGCTCGACATTCAAATGCTCCCGTTTAAAGCGATTGCGATGGTTGACGGCAGGAATAGGCCTGATCGCACTGCTGCTTGCCGCCGTCGCGCCGGGGCTGCCAAGCGCGAACAATACGCGAACATCGAACACCCTAAACCGGCCCCGAACATCCTAAACCATCCCAAATCACTTATGTCATAAGGCCTTCAAGCTCAGTGACATCCGTTGATTTCAAAACCACTTCGGCGATTCGGTAAGCGGCCCTGTAAATGCCGGCGTCGGCGGTTCGATTCCGTCCCTGGCCACCAGTACTCTTCAATCGTGAATCGTTAGCTAGGGGACGCAGGTTCGGCACAGGTGTCGGCCAATTATGGCGTTCCCGCCTCAGGGATTATCAGCTTTTACGCATGACGGCTACAGGCATAACCATTGCTCGGAACAGTTTATGAGGTGACCGAGCAATGAAAACAAACACATTGGTCGCGCTGCTTATCGTGCTGGCGCTTGGATTCGGTGCTGTCGTCCGTTCTCAAAATTCAGTAACGACAATTTGGACGCCTCCGAGTTCGCGAGAGGCAAAAACTCCTTTCGCGCCGAAACCTTTACCAGTACATAACATCTTCAAAAGGGATGCCGACGTGTGGCTTGCTGATGCCATTGAAAAGCTGGAATGCGGAATCTCTGATCCACTTCAGGACAAACCACTCACGGATTATGTGTCGATGGTCGGAGATCATGTAGCAAAGTACTCTGCGGCGCCAAATACAAAATACCAGTTCATCGTTACGAAAGATGCAGACGCAGACGCAATGACGGCTGGCGGCGGACGAATTTACATCAGCCTGGGCATGTTGGTACTGATTGAGAACGAAGATGAACTGGCCGCAATTCTGGCACATGAGATTGCTCATGATGCTTTCCATCACGCGGCAAGAATGGTTACTCGTCAAATGTTCTGGTTGACGGAAATCAAAAAGATTCAAACCCCGGAAGACGCCGAAGCGGCATTGGCCGAGCTGAACGATGAATTGAATAACAATCTGTTTGCGGCACTTGGAGATCGGCTCTTGGGATTTGCTCGGTTTGACGAACTGGAGGCAGATCGCGCGGCGTTCTACGCCATCTACAAAGCCGGCTACAACCCTTATGCGCTAACCACGTCGTTGAAAAAACTGCAGCGGCAAGACAACGAGCCGACCGACTCTGACCGACCCAGCAAACTGTTTCTCTTATTATTCGGTAGTCATCCACCGACGGGTCAGCGCACATTCGCGCTTTCGTGGGAGTCGAATTTCGTAAAGATGCCGCCAAAGAATTCTTTCCAAAACAGCGCGGCATTCGATGACATGAAACAGCACGTTGCGGCGCTGGCGCAGCGAAATTGACGTTGGAAACTCGCTAACGCTTAAGCTGCCTACCTCTTAGCCGCTCTATCACCCCCAAAGATTCTTGATTCGATCTTCCAGAAAATGAAACGGAACGTAGTCGGCGTGACGGCCGGCGCGCCTCAATTCTTCGACCATGCGCATGGCGCCGTCGGCGTTGAAGCTGTGCACCATGATTGTTGCTGAACGCTGAAGTTCCGGATGCGCCGCGAGAAAGTGTGCGATGGCAAAGCCCGTGTGCTCGTCATCGTTCGTCAGTGAGCCGTAATGCTCAGGTTTCAGGTCGTGGTCGAGGAAAATCGAATCGTAGGTTCGCGTTTTCAGCAGCTCTTTCGCTTGCGGAACTTCACAGACAACATCCAGTTGATCGCCCTTGAAGCGCTTGGCGAACCAATCGCAGCGCCGCTCATCGTCTTCCAGCAGGAAAATTCGAATCGGATGGCGCTCGCCATGACTCTTTGTTAGTCCAAGTTTCGTCGTCAATTGCCTAAAGAAACGCATATCGCCAAATATAAAATAACGTGCCTACTGTTCGTACATCAGCATCAAACCGCTATTGCCAACGACCCAGCCGTTGTTTTTGGTCATAAACATCGCGTAAAAATTCTGTTTGATGCCGCTTTCCTGTTCTCTCCACACTCGGCCGCCGTCGCCGGAGCGGAGGATCGTCCCACTGCGGCCGATGGCCCAGCCATCATCTTCACTGACGAACTGAACGCTCAGTAACGTCGCGCGCGCCGTCGAGGTCACCTTCGACCACGACTCTCCCCCATCGTTTGTCTCCAGGATTGTTCCGCGTTCGCCCACCGCGAGACCCTGTCTCTTATTGCGGAAGTCTACATGGTAGAGCGTGACCGTCGTTCCAGACTCCTGACGCGTCCATGATTCGCCGGCATCGGTCGTGTGCAGGATCGCGCCACCTGCGCCCACGATCCAGCCTTGCTTGTCGTCAATGAAATCTATGTGAATAAGTTCCTGGCGGCTCGGCGCTTGAAGCACCTGCCAGGTCGCGCCGCCGTCCCGGGTGATTGCCAGAATGCTGTCCTCCACTCGGTCACCACGACTAACTGAGCCAACGACCCAGCCTCTCTTTTTCCCATCAAACCGCAGACTGTAAAGTTCGGGAGCGGCGCCATGAAAATCAGCCGCCGAAAATGTGTGGGCCTGCTGCCACGTGTGTCCACTGTCGGAAGTGCTGAAGATGGCGCCACCGGCCAGCACAAATCCCTTCTCTTTACTCACAAAGTAAACGTCATTGATTGCGTCATGTGTCGCGATGCGTTGTTCGACCCATGACAGGCCACCGTCTTCCGTATGAGCAAAAAAACCTTCGTCACCGCCAACCCAGCCGCGCTTTGAATCCGTGAAGTAGACGGCGTTCAGATCCCGCCCGCCTGATGGAATTCGCCTGACCGTCCAGCCGCTTTGCGCCGCCAGATCAGGTGCGGACACGGTTAGCGCGATCAGGATCAAAAGCGGGGCCAACTGTCTCTTCATATCGTTGTTTTTGAGTTTGGCATACAAATTAGAATCCAACAAAGTCGTGTCTTGTTTTAGTCAGAGCTCCCTGAGACGCGGGCTCCGCCACGTCACGGTCGCCACGAAAATGGTAATGATAAGCCCACCCGCAGCGAGGGTTCGCGGCGCGCCAAATCGATGTGATGCAGCGCCCGCGATTAAGTTGCCGATAGGCATCGCGCCAATAAAGGACAGCATGAAAAGACTCATGACGCGCCCGCGCATTTCGTCGGTAACTAACTTTTGCAAGAGTGTGTTGGTCACGGCGACGGAACAGACAATGCCAAATCCGAGCGCGAACAGAAAAACTATAGACACGATGACGTTGGTCGCAAGCGAAAAACCGATCAAGCACAACGCGAACCCTAAGTCACCGCCGAGCACAAACCAACCTTTGCGGCGAAAGTCGCCGAGGTAAGCCAGAAACAGGGCTCCAAACAACGCACCTGCGCCAGCCGTACCCATCAACAGCGCCAGCCCAGTTTCGCCCAGATGCAAAACGTCGCGCGCAAATACCGGCGACATGGCGATGTAAGGCGCTCCGAAGAGACTCGTCACCGCAGAAATGATCAGCAACATCGAGACGCGGCGGCGGCTGGCAACGTAGCGGAAGCCCTCCACGAGATTATGGAAGAATTCGCCTCGACCAATGCGCTCGTTTTCCCGTTGTTTCGGATTTAGCGTCTGGTCATAGCGCACCATCGTCAACCCGATGACCACCGCCGCAAACGATAGACCGTTGGCGAAAAAACATCCGGCCAGGCCAAATACCTTGAATCCAACGCCGGCGGCCACTGGTCCAAGCGCCCGCGCCAACTGGAACTGCGTCGAGTTCAAAGCGATGGCGTTCGCCAGATCTTCGCGGCCGACGAGATCGAACACCAGCGCCATGTACGATGGGCCGGCAATCGACATACAACAACCCGTCACGAACGACAGCCCGAGAATCATCCAAACCTTGACGACGCCCGTCACTACCAATGTGCCAAGTACCAGCGCCGCCAGGCCCGCAACAATCTGCGAATAGATGAGTAACTTTCTTCTATCAATTAGATCTGCAAATACGCCGCCGACGAGAGTAAAAAGCAACCCTGGGGCAGTCGACATGAAAGCATCGACGCCCAACCAAAATGGTGAATTCGACAACTGAAGAACGAGCCAGCCTTGTGCGACCGCCTGCATCCACGTGCCGGTGTTTGAGAGGAAGGCACCAGACCAAAACAGGCGGAAGTTGCGATGCCGTAGCGCGCGAAACATTTCGCTGAGGCCGCGCTGGCGTGCGCTTTCGATTTCGAGTCGGGCAGACATGAATATTTTAATAACATCGAGCGGGCAGCGGCGCAAAACTCCGGAGGCGGGTCGCGATGGTTTTGTTGTGACGATACAGTCATGCTTTAATCACGACGCACCAACATCTAATCGGGAGCCCAGAATGATCAATCTTCGAATTGTTTCCAAAGTTGCCTTTGCGTTTAGTTTGATTTTTACCGCCGGGTTGACGATGGTTGCCGTCGCACAAACGCCGCCACCGCCCGCACCGGCGCCAGCCATGCCGACCACGCCACAACCAACAGCGCCGGCGCAAACACCGGCAACTTCGCCGGCGGCGCAAACCCCAGCAGTTGATCCGAAAGATGTTGCGACGATGGATTCAATCGTCGCTGCGGTTTATGACGTGATTTCCGGCCCGGCAGGTCAGAAGAGAAACTGGGATCGTTTCCGGTCGTTGTTCGTTCCCGGCGCGCGATTGATTCCGACCGGACGCAATCCACAAACCGGCGAAGTCGCATCCCGCGTGCGCACTCCCGAAGAATACATCGCGCGTTCAAGTCCGCTGCTCGAACAGAACGGGTTTTTTGAACGAGAGGTTTCGCGTCGTGTGGAAAAATTCGGCAACATCGCCCACATTTTCAGCACCTATGAATCGCGGCATAAGCCTGAAGACGAGAAGCCGTTCGCCCGCGGCATCAACAGCTTTCAATTGATGAATGACGGCAAGCGCTGGTGGATCGTGACGATCTTCTGGCAGGGCGAGGATGACAAGAATCCTTTGCCGGCTGAATATTTGGGAAGCAGAAATTAAGATTTACGCCAGTTCGACAAAGGCTCGCCTGATCCACCCCGACGCTCCGCAACGATTTCGGCGAGAATGGACAACGCGACTTCTTCCGGCGACACGGCGCCGATGTCCAGGCCGATCGGCGCCCGCACTCTTTTCAATTCAACTTCATCGGCACCTTCTTCGCGCATTTTTTTCAGGACGATGTTTGTGCGACGCTTGCTGCCAATCATGCCGATGTAATCCGGGCGCGCGGCGATGGCGGCGCGCAGACAATCTTCATCCTGTTTGTGGCCCCGCGTGACGATTGCTACTGACACAGCCCGGCCGTTTCCGATGGCCTCGCGCATTGCATCCTGCCAATCCTCGGCGGCAATCAATTCTATTTTTTCTTCAAGCGAGCTCGTGAAAAGGTTCCGATCAACAAACTCCGCGCGGTCGTCAATCAACGTCACGCGATAACCGGCAATCTCCGCCAGGCGCGCCAACGAAGCACCGACGTGTCCGGCACCGGCGATGACCAGACGGGGCTCAGCCTCAAGACGCTCGAACAAGACCTTCGTCTCCGACAACTGTGCGAACTCCGACGCGAATTCCGAAAGTTTGAAAAGCCTGGCTTCATCACGCCCTTCCAGAAACTTCGTCGCTTGATTGGCGATGCTGTCGTCCAATTCCGAACTACCGAGACTGCCGACTCTTTTCCCTGATTCATTCACGAAAAGCTTCGCGCCCACCGTCGGATAATTTCCAGAAGATTCGACAACGGTCACCAGCACCGCCCGCGTTCCGCGTTCGAGAAGCTCTGTAATCGCGTTGCTAATTAGTTGCGCAGTCGTCTGCGCGTTCTCGTTTGCCATGACTTCGAGAGTTGCGGAAGAGTCTATTTGGATGTGGAAGTTTTGAGAAGTCCGATTGCCGCTGCGGCGCGACGGATTAACCACAACGGCCCAATCAGAAAGTAAATGGGATTTCCAAAGAAAGCTGGCCGATTGCCTTCGATGGCGTGTCCAATAAACTGGAGAATCCATCCGGTGATGAACAGTGCCAATGCCCAACGCCAATTAAAAAAGAAGAGCAGCCAGGAAACCGTAATCATCGGAATACCAATCGCATGGCAAAGTTTGTTCAGCGGATGCTGATGCTTGGCTTTGTAGTTCTCGATGAAGGATTCCATAGAAATGCCGTAAATCGTAATTCGTGAATAGAACCGCGCTCGTCTATTTACGATTTACGATTCACGATTCACGATTTACTTGTGTTCCTTTCTATTCCCATCACATCGATAAAGATGTCCATCGTACCGCCGCAGACCATCCCTTCTTCGCTCGCTTCGTCGGCCGTCAGCGTGAAGTGGTGCAGCTTGGATTCTCCCGAACGCATTGCTGCGCGCGCTTCGGCCCAAACTTCAGCTTCGACGCAACCGCCTCCGACGGTCCCAGCGGTTTCTCCGTTTTGAAAGAAGAGCATCTTGGCGCCGCGTCGTTGCGGCGTCGAGCCACGAGTATCCGCCACGGTCGCTACGACGACGCGCTCGCCGCGCGCATTTGCGTCGCCAATCAAGCGGTAAAGATCTCGTTGAGCGATCGTCGCCATGAACTTCTACTGATGTGGACTCGGCGAAGGCGTCGGCGCTGGTGCTGCGCCTTCAGACTGGGTCGCGGTCTTCGCGTTTTCCAGAGCTGCCTGGTCCGCAGCGTCCAGACGCTTCTTCAGCCGCTCGACCTCCGCATCTGCGCCGGCAATCGCCGTTTCCAGCCGTGCATGGTTGGCCGCGAGCTGATCCAGTTGTTTTTGAATGCGCAGCTTTTCGTTTTCGAGCTGTTTCCGTCGCTGTTCGCGCACCTCCTCAGGATGCGTCGAACCGTATCCTGCGACTGCACGGTCAATATTCTCGGGCTTCAATGCGTAATCAACCTCTTCCGCGCGTGACTGCAAATCGGCTTGCTGCCCTTCCACCTCGCGCAACTGTTTCCACAAATCAGCCGAACGCTGCTCTGCTCGCGACAAACGTTCGAGATCGACAAGTGTTCGCTGCGACTGCTCCATCGAATTTATCTTGCCGGTGAGCTGATTAACCTGCGTCGAGAGATCGCGAATCGTCTTTTTCATCGCTTCGGGATCGTCGGACGTTGTTGGTGTCGCGCTCGTTTCTTCTGTCGAAGTATTTGAGTTGGCGTTCGCCTCGTCTGACGACGGTTGGTAAATTGCCGGATTTGTAATTCGCGGCGCGCCGGGATGTCGCGCCCGGTGCCTGCGTCGTCGCCGCTGCGCACTTGAGTCGATAAGAATCAGACCAATCAGGCACACAGAGACAAATAAGATAACGAATCGACGAATTGATTTTGATCCCATGACCAACTCCCTTGAAAACAATGATGCCGCCGCCGCGAATCGCGCTGCCTCGCGTCAGAACGGCGAGCGGTAGCGACCCGATCATGTCCCAACCTGAATCTATGATCCAGTCGCTACCGCTCCGGGTTTTGACACTACCCAGGTTGAATCTGAAAACTAATGTCCATCGCCCGCACCGACTGTGTCAACGAGTCGACGCGAATCAAGTCTGCGCCGGCTTCTGCAAACGCGCGCACATTCCCGATGGTCACCGCGCCAGAAACCAGGATCGAAGCCGTTGGCGAAAGCTCCCGAGCCCTCTTGACCAAGTCCGTAGCCACTGCGACATCGTTCGCTTCGATTGACAGCGCGTCTGCGCCACTTCCAACAGCATCCTTCACGTCACGCTCGCTCGTTACCTCTACTTCAATCTTGTGCAGGTGGCCAATCTTTTCACGCGTCGATTTCACCGTGGTTCCAACTCCTCCCGCCAGCGCGGCGTGATTCGCTTTGATGAACACGCCATCGTCCAATCCGTAACGCCCGTTGACGCCACCGCCGAGCAGCACCGCGTACTTTTCGAGCATGCGCAGCCCCGGCGTTGTTTTGCGTGTGTCGGCGATCTTCGCTTGCGTTCCTTCCACGGCTTTGACGAACTCACGCGTGCGCGTTGCGACGCCTGAAAGATGTTGCAGCAGATTCAGCGCAACGCGTTCACCGGCGAGCAGCACATCCGCAAAACCGCTGGTGCGCCCGATGACTTTGCCCGCTTCGACTTCTTCGCCATCAGCGACAAATGCTTCAATCTGCTGCTGCGGATCGAGCGTGATGAAGACCTCTTCCGCCGCTTCGAGACCGGCCACGACCATCCTCTCGCCCGCGACGAATCTTCCTTTTGCGCGCACGTTTCGCGACAGAACAGTTTGCGTCGTAATGTCGCCGCGGCCGAGATCCTCGCGCAAAAACAGACCAATGCTGGAGTACAGCGCGCCTTCGTCAAGCCAGTTCACGACAACGCCTCCAGCATTTGCTCAAGCGCTGCGTTTCGTTGCGCGATGTCCGCGACTCGCGCGCGCAACTCATCAACCTTTTCCGCCGGCGCGCGCTGCACAAAATCCGCGTTGCCGAGCTGCGCCTCGAGCTTCGCCGCCTCTTTTTGCAACTTCTCTTTCTCGCGAGTCAACCGCGCGCGCTCGTGCGCAAAATCGATCAAGCCTTCGAGCGGCACAGCCACTTCTGCGCCACCCGCGAGTACGGCCCGCGCGGCGGCTTTTGGCATTTCTGAAGTTCCGTTGATCGAAATCTCTTTCGCCCGTGTCAGCCGCGCAATTTGATCCGTGCTGGCCGAAAAGACCGATTGCAGGTTCGGTTTCGCCGCAATCATCAGTTGAATCCGATCTGCCGGTTTGATGTTCATCTCCGCACGAATGTTTCGCACGCGTGAAATCAAATCGATCACTGCTTCCATCTCTGCTTCAGCGCGCTCGTCGATCAACGATGCGTCGGCGCGCGGAAAAGCAGCGAGCATGATTGTCGGCTCGACACGCGCGTAAGCCGGGTGAATCTGCTGGGAATGCTTAATCGGCAGCTTCTGCCAAAGCTCCTCAGTCAAATACGGCATGAAGGGATGCAACAGCCGCAGCGCCTGTTCGAGAATAGAGATCAAGCGTCCACGTGCAACATCGCGATCGTTTGATCCGGTGTCCTCGGTGACGCTCGTTTTCGAAAGCTCAATGTACCAATCGCAAAAGTCATCCCAGAAAAAGTGGTATAGCTCCTGAACGGCGGCGTGGAAATCGTAATTGTCGAGTTGCTGATTTGCCGCCGCGGCCGTTTTGTTCAGCCGCGAGAGGATCCAGCGATCGTGCAACGGAAGATTCGCGGGATCGCCGAAAGCACTTTCAACTTTGTCCGCGCCTTCAGCATTCATCAAACAGAACCGCGCGGCGTTCCAAATTTTATTCGCGAAGTTGCGATACGATTCAACCTGCTTTTCGTTCCAGCGCGTGTCGGTTGAGCCCACCTGCGCCAACGTTAACCGCGTCGCGTCAACTCCATACTTATCGAAGACCTCCAAGGGATCGACGCCGTTTCCTTTTGTCTTTGACATCCGCTGGCCGTGTTTATCGAGAATCGTGCCGGTGACGTAAACATCGTGGAATGGTTCGGCGCCCATGAACTTGAGGCCCATCATCATCATGCGCGACACCCAAAGGAAAATGATATCGCGCGCCGTGACCAGCACTGACGTCGGATAAAAAGTCTTGAGGTCTTCAGTCTCGTCCGGCCAGCCGAGCGTCGAGAACGGCCACAGCGCCGACGAGAACCAGGTGTCGAGTACGTCTTCATCCTGAGTCAGCTCGTTCGTACCGGCTTTCGCTTCGGCTTCTTCACGCGACCGCGCGACGATTATGTCGCCGTCGTTGGTGTACCACGCGGGAATCTGATGGCCCCACCAAAGCTGACGCGAGATCGTCCAGTCGCGCAGGTTCTCGAGCCAATCGGCATAAACTTTCTCGTAAGGCACCTGCGGTACGAAATGCGGCTTGCCGACTTCGCGCAGTTTCGCGAGCGCGAGATCGCGCAACGGATCCATCCGCAAGAACCATTGGGTCGAAATCAGCGGCTCGATTACGGTCTTGCAGCGTTCGCATTTCGAAATTGAGAATTCATAATCGACGACTTTCTCAAGCAAGTCCGATGCTTCAAGCTTTTCGATCACGAGCTTGCGCGCTTTGTAGCGATCGAGCCCCACGAAGTCCGCGCCTGCTTCCTCAGTCATTTGTGCAAACCGATCGATGACGTTCACC
>DATBSG010000231.1:0-9940 GCA_036559945.1 Pyrinomonadaceae bacterium | reverse complement strand
TCGAGCCCGAAAAGCTGACGCGCGCTGTCATCCAAAGGTCTGATCGGCTGCGTGAAACGGTGCGTGAAATAAAGATTCAGGCTCCCCCGCACGACACGTTTGGGCGTGGGCACGTTAATCAGGCGATAGTCGTAACTCTCCTGCGTATTTTTCTTTGCCTGCTCGACCTTTGGTTCTGGATGCGGAACCGCAGCCGGCGTCTCGCCCTCGGTGATTCGCGTGACAGTCTTGGTCGCTGTATCAATCCGGAAGCGCTCGCCGTTTGATTCCACGATCGCCACGCCCGGTTCGTCAAAGCTTACTTTGATGTTCTCCGGCGTCTGTGCGTCTTCCACCACGAGTTCGCCATTCATGTTTTCGTGGTCTTCCCCGCAATAAACTGTGCAGTAGAGGCGAAAGTGTCCGGAGCGATCAGGCGTAAACTCGACGGTTTGCGTCTGCTTTGCCTCGACGCGAACGTTGATGTTGAACTCGTCAATCGCGAATCCGTGCGCCACATCCGCCGAAGTGATGATGAGCTTTGCCGGCTGTCCCTTTTGCAGGGTGATCGTGCGCGGATCGAATTCAAATCGCCGCGCGGTGATGTGAATTTCAACGGGTTGAGACGGCTTAGGCTGGGCGCTTACGCTTTGAGAGAACACTGGAAGCAGCATCAGCGACACAATTCCGCCGAAGAATAATTCCCATCGAGGTGTCATCGTGATTTCCCCTCTCGCTTGGAGCGAAGTCGAAAGTTTATGCGAACAACTGGAAGGACTGGATTGCTTATGAGTCATCCGCGCGGCAGACGCTATTGCACTATTCTAATCGTACCTGCGTTGCTGACTAAGGAACCGACTTTGACTGTCACCGTACAGGTGCCGGCCGCTAGACTGTCAGGCAATCTGAAAATGATCTGACTGAAATCAGAGTTTGCCACGGCCCGCACGTCCTCAGCCGCAACATCGAAGGGCTGGCTATTCGCGTCAACCAGGTCGACGACAACAGAGCCAGCCGGCAGGTTCGCGGCAAAGACCATCACCCGCGTGTTTTGATCTGAGCCGAGGTTCCACCATTGCGCCGGGCTGTGCACCTGGAATGGATCTCGCAAGAGCAGCAGCGCGTCAAGCGCCGCGGCTTGATTCGCACTTGGGCCATTCTGCTCGAGACGCAACTGCGGCGGCGAAACAAGCTGCGATGCGGCAAAGGTAAAATAGATGTTATCGCCGGAGCTGTTGCCGTCATCGTTGGCCTGGTTACCCGCAACGTAGAATGTCACCACGCCGGACTCTTGCGCAGGCGCAGTCCAGGAGAATGTCCAGGTCGCACCAAATTGCTGACCCTGAAAGCTGCCAATTGTGTTCTGCTCGATGTACTGGCGCGTGGGGAATGGCCCCTGATTGTTAATGACCTGCGTCAAACTGTTGAGCGGCGCCAGAGTCCCGGCTTTCTGGTCAGCTCCATCAAGGGCAGTCAGTTCGAATCCCCATCGCTTCTTGGTCGGATCAGTCGTCATGTGAGTGACGGTGATGTTATACGTTTGGCCAGGCGTGTACGTCGCCGGCACGTTAAGCGTGATCGACCCCGAGCTTTGTGTGGGCGTCGTGTGACAATCGTTGCAGATGAGTTCACCGGGCGCTCCCGTAAAACCCGCTGGCGGTCCCGAGAAATTTGCCCTCACAATCGGATTCGCTGAGTTATCTGTAAACAAAACGAGGCCGACGGCGGTAACGAAAAGTACGATAACTACAAGCAGTTTCAGATCGAAACGCAAGGGGATTGCTTTGGCCGATAGCGACGCAGAACGTTGTGCAGACAAAACAGAACAGCCCGACGAATCAATCGCCGGGCTGCGTGCCTCATGCACAGATTCTGCAGAGCCCATCTCTTTGTTTGCCCGCACCCTCACATCATAAAGCCCATGTTCGACGGAGAGAAGTGACTCAACAGCGGAAAGACTGCCGGGTAATCGCTCGCTGAGAGGCCGTACCAGTTCGCAAGCGTCGCCGCATATTGCTCGACAGCCGTAGTCGGAATCCAACGACCACGACTGTCAGTATCGTCCGGACCGTTGAGAGCAAGTGTCGGGTAGGTGCCAAAGAGACGGCCTCCCACGACTGAGCCACCCATGACGAAGTGGTGGTTGCCCCACCCGTGATCGGATCCAACCGCGGCCACACCCGAGCCCGAAGGCGAGAGCGTACGTCCGAAATCCGACAGCGTAAATGTTGTTACATTCGGACCGACGTTGAGTTCGACCGTCGCGTCGTAGAACGCCTTCATCGCTTGACTCAGTTGCTGCAAGAGGTTGCCCTGCCCGCCCGTAAAAGTTGCGCTCGTTTGATTGCTGTGCGTGTCAAAGCCGCCAAGGTTGCAGAAGAAAATCTGCCGCTTCATGTTGATGCCGGCGAGCGGGTCGGTACAGGCTTTGATTACCAGCGCGACTTGTTTGAGTTGACGGCCGAGAGTCGTGTTGGGAAACACCGTGGCCAGCGTTGGACTGACAGACGCCAGCGCGGCTTGCGTTTGCAAGGCGCTGGACCTCGTAGTGGCCGACGCCTTGATGAGAGTTATGCCGGGGTCAAGCGCGTTGATTTGATCGAAAGCGGTTCGTCGGGCCGTGTTTTGCGCGCTCGAGAAGCCGCTCGAACCCGGCGGATTGTTCAAAGGCAATACGTTTGAAAGCGCCGTGTTTGAGTCAGCAATGGCGAGCGGACGCGCGGTCGCGCCGGTAACGTAAAGGCTGATGCCGGCAATCGAGGTCATTTGCGGAAAGGTTGCTGCGCCGTTCAGACTGCCCGTTTTGTCGGCGATGCGCCCGCCCCAGCCGGTCTGCACCACGTCGTTCGCCACGGACGATTGCCACAATCCCACCTGATCTGAATGCGAAAAGAGTTGGAGTGGCTTCTTTCCCGTACCGTTCTGATAAGTCGTGCGCGTCAAGGGTTCGACAAGTGGGCCAACGTTCGCAACGACGGCGACCGTGCCTTGATCAAACAGCGTCTTGATTTCCGGCAGCATCGGGTGGAGTCCGTACGAGCCTCCGCTTAAAGGCGAGATCGGAAGCAGATTCCCTTGCGGGATAGCGAGGCCCGCGCCACTGCGGACAGTGTTGTAGTTGTTGAACTGACTAAGGTCAACAATCATGTTGTTGCAGTCGTTGCCACCGCTCAGAAAAATGCAAACGAGCGCGCGATAGTCGGAAGCGCTTTGCGCGTATGCGTTCACCAGTCCGAGTGTCTCGACCGTCGATGCCAGCGCCATGCTGCCGAGCGCGCAGGCGGAGTTACGTAGAAAGTCTCTGCGTGATTGGGCCATCGATGTTTACCTCTGCACGTCGTACTGCGGCGCAGTTACCACCAGGTACACTGCGGTCTGCACGCGCTTGCGCGCGAAGTTTCCGTCCGAAGTCGGCACACTCAACACCGCCGTCAGTATCGAGCTGCGCATTTGCGTTGACATCGTTCCGTGAAGCAGCAGCGTGTTGAGTTGATCAACCAGTTGGCCGCCGGTCGTATCGCCGGATGCCAGCGTGTCGAGCGAAGAGAAGTTGAGTTGCGTGCCCGTCGGGTTGTTCGCGCCCACGGCGATGCCGGAATAGATCAGCGTGTTTGCAACGTTCGCTCGCCGAAGTGTCGTCGAGGTCGAGAGAATCTGAAACGCCGGGCCGAGGATCTTCGTACCTGGCACTTCGTAATCCGGCATGTAGTAACTGAAGACTGTAGTCGGCTGGTACACCGGTTCATCGAGCGAGTTCGGCAAATCGCCGCTCGACGCGCGATTGCCGATCACGCCGTCACTGGAAGCGTTGAAAGCGCGCAGAATGTTGTTGATGTACTGCACGGGCTCGCGCAGCTTGCCGTAGTTCGGATCGGTTTTGAAGTCGCCGCGCGCTTCCGGATCGAGCAGGATGTTGCGCACGACGGCCTTCAAGTTTCCACGCACGCCACAAGGACTTTCGGGATAAAGTCCGCTGCAATCGCTGTTGAAAACAGAAGCGACGCGTTGCACATAGCCGGGCGAAGGGTTACTTGTCACCAAATGCTGAATGAGCTGTCTCGAAATGAAGGGGCCAACGTTCGAGTGATTGAAGATTACATCCAGCGCCGTTGTTAGTTCGTTTTGTGCGCACGTCTGATTAGCCGCGCCGAGTGCGCCAGCGCAACCTGTCAGAGGTGTGCTAAAAAGTGTTTTTGCACCCGTATCGTGCTGCGGCGTTGAATTGCTGAAACGTGGAAGCATCGGATCGCGGTAGTTAGTCACACCCGCAGAAATCGCTGCCTGGAAATTCCAGCCCGTGAAAACGCGCGTGAATTCATTGACGTTCGTTTGCGTGTAAGTCGGAACGGGCTTGCCCTGCGAATCTAGAACGGGTGTGCCGTCCGCGTTCAACTGATTGACGCCGACCGAGAAGAGCTGCAGAACCTCGCGCGCAAAGTTCTCGTTTGCATTCGTAGCGACGCTACGGCGCATGTCGAGATATTCGCCCATCGCCGGGTTGAGCGTGATGTCGTTCAGAAGCGTGCGGTAACTGCCGAACGCGTTCCGGTCCAGCGCCTGCAAGTACGGTGTCATCCATGACGGCTCAGGGATATCACGGTTTGAAACGACGAAAATCTGGTGGAGCGCCCAAGCCACTCGCTGCCGAAGCTGGGTCGAACGCGTAAGCGCGTTCGTGAAGAACTGTTTCTGTACGGGATAAATCGAATAATTGTCCCTGACGCAGTTGGCGTCGGTGCCACACTGCTGCGTCTGATCGTCGAGCGGGAAAGTCAGGTCCGGAAAGTCAGAGCCCTTTGCGGGATTCAGCACCGTCGCCGTGAATTGTTCGTCAAGCCACGCGCGCATTCCGACCTGCTGAATGTGCGTCACATCGCTGCCGTCGCCCACCGGTCCCCACGTCGCCTGTTCAAGCAGTCGCCGGATGTCCGCGACAGACACTGTGGGGTCGTTCGGTCCATAGGTTGGAGGCGTAAGCGGCGGAACGGCCGCTGGCGGCGTGGAGGGTGCAGGCGTACCCACCGCGCCGGCATCGTCTGGTGGACCGCCGCCAACTTGCCCAATCGCCACGCGCACACGATTGCTCGCCATGCCGTGCAGGTTCAAGCGCACGAGCACGTCCCCGAGATTGCTCGTCATCAAGTCATTCAGCCGCAGAACGACCATATAAACGCCTGGAAAATTGGAAATGGTGCCAACGTATTCGACCTTGAGCGGATAAATCGTCCCTGTACCATCCTGTGCGTCGGCGGACAATGCATTCGCGCCTTCGCCCTGAAGGAACTCGAAGTCCGTACCGAACAAAGTAATTCGCGTACGCGGATCGGAAGGACTGAAGTTCACCTCCATGTTGAGCGAGAACGGTTCGCTCACGAGTGACACAGACTCGAGCACCACTGCGCGCGTCGAGGAGCCGGAAACGCTGTATAGCACCGGACTTTTTTGCGGAGCGGCTGACACTGGACGGACGACGCTGCTGGCGAATACTGCGAGACCGGCGCACACGACGCTCCGAAAACGCCGTCGCAAACAGGAAGCACGGTTTTTCATAAGGGGATGCTCTCTCGTCAAAACAGATCGCGTATCGACAATGAGGCTGGCCAATTTGTCTATTTTGGTGGAGGGGCCACCGGGCGACTGAACCCTGGTTCGATTGACTATACCGAGCAGGCCGCCGTCAGGTCAATACTTTTAGACGATGAGAGTTGCCGATTGGCTGAGAAGATTTGGCCGGCTGATTCCAGTCATTCTGCCCGATTCGAGCGGGCTCAGGAAAGCTTGGAGGTAGCGCGAATGAACTCGTAAAAACCGGCAACCGAGCCCAAAACGACTCCCGCGACAAGCAGCCAGGGCTTCGTGCCGAGCCATCGATCCAGGAGCCAGCCGATGATCAAACCTGAGACGACCGCGGCAAACAGAGAGAATGCAGCGCTGTACGCTATGCCGGTTTTTCGGTTGGTTTCTTGGGGATCCTCACCTGCCATTGAGGGTTACCAGGTGTTTCTGGTTAAGTAGTTCTTTGGTCCTTCGTAAACCAGGCCCCGCCGCGAGTGTCGCATCGAATCGTGAATGAAACAGACGTGCGTACACCAACAGGGCTTGCCGCCATCGATCGCCTTCAGCTCAACTTGCCGCTCGTGGGCTGACCAAAGCGCGCCGAAGTCATAGGCGTAATCTTTCAACGAAGCGAACTTCTCGCGCAGCTCGCACGCGCGCACGTCGCCGTTGTAATCGATGACCGCGATCGTTTCACCGGCAGTGCATGGAAACGGCCAGGCCGTGGATTTTGTGAAGTTCGCATTCTGGGTTCGGTAGTGTGTCGTGATCGTGCCTATGTACGCGACGTTCTTCACGAATCTTCTAGCCGCGTCGTCTTCCGCGAACATGCGATCACCATAGCGTTTGGTTACCTGAGCGACATACGCGTACATCTGCGGTAGAACTTCTGCGGGGACTTGTTTGATCTCGTCTCCAACCAGAGTTTCTCCGCGCACGATGTTGAAATATTGACCGTCGAGACGAAAGTTGGCCCACATGAACTCGCCGAGCTCTTCAATCTGATCATAATTGTCGGCGCAAACAACCGTGTTCACGTTGAGTCGCAATCTGTCATTGAATTTTTCTTTCAGCGGATAGAGCGACGTGATGCAATCCAGCGTCTTCTCCCAATGACCCGGAACTCCGCGAATGCGATCGTGAGTCTCGCCGTAGCCATCGAGCGCAATATTCAGGTACAGATGCATCGAAAGGTGCCGGCCCAGCGCGTTGTCAACTATCTCGTACACGCGCTGTTTCACAAGCCCGTTTGTCGGAATGATCAGTCGTCGGACGCCGTTGTTGCGCACAAACAAGTCGATGATTTCCGAGGCATCGTGACGCAACGTGGGCTCACCGCCGGAAAGCCAAAGGTCAGTAATCTGCGGCATCGTGCGCGAGATGTTTTCGATCTGATCGAAAGTCAAGTCGCCGGGCTGGTTCAGTTGTTCGTGATAAAAACAGGTGCGGCACAGAGAATTGCAACGCGACGTCACAAACAAAATCACCGTGCCGAGACGCTTCTCGCGTTTCGTTGAGCGAAGCAGTTGAACGAATTGTGCGGCTTTGCCAGGCATTTACTTCTGGACCGTTTCGCGCGAAAGGATGACAGTTTCGCTCGGCGATTTCAATTCGTAACTGATCCCGCGCCAGGTAATGCGCCGGGAAACCGCCGCGGCCAGCGCGTTGTAGAGAAAGAGGAGCGAGGCAACCGGCCACAACGTAATGTGCGCGACCGTGGTGCTGACGCTTCTCATTCGCTCGTCGGGGATTACGATTGCTATCGCCCGCAGTCGCAGATGTGACTTCACCGCGCCCATTGCGAATATCAAAAGCAGCAAGACCAGTGGGCTCTCGAATGATAATCCGAGCAACGCTCGCGCGATCACCAGTGCGGCACCGCCAAAGAACGTGAGCGAAAAGATAGCGCTGCCGATGAGAACCGACTTCCACAAGTGCGGCGCATAGACACGGGTGATTTTCAGTTGGCGCGTTGTGAACTCAAGCAGCTCGCGTAAATTTGTTCGGTGATGTGAAGGTGTCAGGCATTGCGGCACAAACTTGATCGGCAAACCGGCTTCATGAAGCACACGCGTGACGGTGAAGTCGTCTGAGACTGTGCCGCGCCAACGATCAGAGATTTGCAGTTTTTTGAAGGTCTCGCGGCGGATCGCCATCGAGCCACCCCAACAAAAATTCTTTTTCGTGTTCGCGCCCAGGGCCGAGGCAATCGCCGCATTCCAAACTGACTGCACATGCGAAGCGAATCTGCGCTTGAGCGGGACGAACCAGCGATAACCGGTAGCTGCTCCTACGCCTGAATCGCTCAGCGGCGCTATCAGAAATCGCAGCCAAAACTCTTGCGGGCGCGCGTCCGAATCCGTGAACACAAAAACTTCGCTACGCGCGTCGGCGGCATTGACCGCCACGCGTAGGTTGTGAACTTTTTGTCCGCCATCAATAGCCGGTCCCGCCACGACAGTTTGAATGATTGGTCCGGTTGGCTGATCAAACGATTGTCGCGCCTCTTCAATGACTGCAAACGCTGGATCGTCGGCAGAGTCGCTGACGAAAATAATTTCAAAAGCCGGATAGTCCTGCGCGAACAGACCCAGAACATTCCCTTTCAAACCATCATCCACGCCTCGACACGGCACGAACACCGTCGCAAACGGCGCGTACTCAAGCGGCTCCTGCGCCAGTTCCCTTTGCAGATGCCGAACGAAGCGCATGCCGCTGCGCAGCGAGAGCAGACCGAGATAGATCGCGACAATCGCGAAGGAGTAAAAAATGATGAGAAGCGTGAAATGAAACTGAGGCATTGCGAGACGTTCTATTCGCGCTTGCTCAATCTGGACTTTGCATCTGCGACTGCGCGTTCGACGGCGCGACTGAACGACTCGGCGTCCAATTCGGGATAGCGATAGAGTTGGTTCTTGATACTGTTGAATAAACTCAGCAACCGGTTCGGATCGACAAGTCCCGTATCAGTCATCTGAATGAAATCCTCGCGATCCCTGTCATGGCCGCGTTCTATTTTGGCGAGTGCCTGCGCATAAAAATCGTAGTGGTAAAACGAAAGCTTCCCTTCTTGTTGAATGAATTGGCTGCGGTCCTCCCAACCCGGTAACGGTGGAATGAAATCGTCCGGCGAAGCCAATTCGATATTAATTTTCAACTGCTCTTTTAATTGTGGAAGGCTGCGGAGGATTTCGTCGCTTTCAGGAATGATTTTCAAATCGACATCTATCGTCGCTTCTCGCCAGCCAAGCAGCACCGCCGATGCACCACCTACCAAATAGACGCGCGCGGGCGCCTTGGCGGCATCAGCCAGGGCTTTCATAAAGGATTGCAGCGCACTCGCTGTTAGTCGCTCACGCATTCGGCGGCTCGCTCGTAACTAACCAATCGACGAATGAGAGCATTGTAACGTGAGTGCGCGGAATCGGAATCATCCTTCGCGAGGAGTTGGTACAGACGATGCTCTGGGTTCGGTGGAAGATTATCCGGAAGCTGTAGACCGATGGTTTGCAAGCGCGGCGCGCCGATCGCCACCAGGAGCGCCTCGACCGTTTCGCGCCCTGCATGCAGATCGCGAAGGCCAGCCTCGATTAGATCGGCTCCCGGTAAGGCATCATTCATGCACGTCAGTTTACTGCGAAGGCGCGGGATTATTCGAGGCTGCTGGAGCCGTAATTGCCGCGGGTGCTGGAATCAGCTTTTGCGCGAGCGCGATAAATGGTTGCGGATAGATGCCAATAACGATTATTCCAATCAGTGAAACCAACAGGCCGGCGCGCAGCGCGGGTGACATCGCTAATGGTTCGTCGTCAGCGACGGTGTCGCCGAGATACATCACGCGAATGAAGCGAATGTAGTAGTAGAACGACACGACGATGTTGATGACCGCCCATCCGGCCAGCCAGTAGTACCAGGATTTGTGATCCGTCTCGCCGCGATTCAGCAGTCCCCAAAGCAAGAAGTATTTGCCGATGAAGCCACCGGTTCCCGGTAATCCACCGAGTGACAGCATAAAGATCGTCATCATCGCCGCCATGCCGGGCGCTTTCTGCGCCAAGCCCGTCATGTCGTCAACATTGTCGCCAATAATGCCGCGCCGGCGCAGGCTGATGATGATGCCGAAGGCGCCCATGTTCATGAGCGTGTACACCAGCAGATAAATAAACAGACCGATATTGCCGTACGTATTGTTCGCGACGATTGCCAGCAACAAATATCCCGCGTTTGAGATTGACGAGTACGCCAGCAGCCGCTTGGAATTCTCTTGCGTGATCGCCGCCCAGTTGCCCACCACAATAGTAAGCGCGGCAACGATTCCAAGCAGCGGCGCCCAATCGATCTGCATCGGCTGAAGCGCCACGAAAAATATGCGCGCGTACAAAGCGAAGCTGGCGGCCTTCGATCC
>DATBSG010000230.1:0-19913 GCA_036559945.1 Pyrinomonadaceae bacterium | reverse complement strand
ATCAAGCCGGCTGGGCCGGCGCCGCAGATAAGGGCGGAGCGGACCCGCGGCGATGCCGAAGCTCCGTTGAGCTGGTAACGCGCCTGCGCCCGAATAACCGCATCGGCTGAATGAATGATGCATCCCAGCGGTTCAACCATCGCGGCGGCCGTCATATCAATTTCGCTCCGCAGCGGGACAGCATTTACCGCCGGCACCGAAATGAAATCCGCCAATCCACCCGGCAAACCAGTGATCCCGTGTTCCGCATAGAACTCGCATTGATGCGAATCTCCCGTACGACAGTACTCGCAAAGGTTGGTACGTCGCAGACTCTTGCAATTCAGTCCCTGATCAACTACCACGCGATCGCCGCCCTTCAAATCGAAGACCTCGCCGCCCACCTCTTCGATAATTCCGCTTATCTCGTGGCCTAGGATTTGAGGCTGAACGTGAAAAGGGATCGGTTGGCCGTACTCGTCCGCGTTGTAGTTGGCGTGACCGGCAAAGATGTGCGCGTCGGTTCCGCAGAGGCCGACCGCTGAAACTCGCACCAAAACTTCGTGTGACGCAACTGTCGGAAACTGAACATCGCGCACTTCAAGTTTTTCGACGCCGCACAACACACTTGCGCGCATAGTGACGCTTGTTGATGTAGCCGGAGCAATCTTCTCCGAGATATTGATTGACGTGCTCAAACCGCTCCCCCTTGAACCGTGGAAAGCTCTGAATCAATGTCGTTCGTATCCAATCGACCGGCATCGCGCAACTCCGCGAATCGGCGCATCGTTTCGCGTACCCCGGCTGCGAGCGGCGTCGAAGGCAAATCTCCAAACACTTTCTTGATTGACGCGTCATCCATCGCCGGCGCGATGGGAATCGGCGGGCCGCCATAGGTTACCAACTGACGATCAGGCGCCGGCGAGTTTTCGTTGATGACCTGAGCAATACGGCCAACTTCAAGAGTCTCGCCGTGCAGGTTGAAAACATGGGCGCCTTCAGGCGCTTCATCTGTGCAAGCGATGAAGGCCGCGGCTGTGTCGGCGACGTACTGGAAATCGGTTGCGCCGCTGAAACGAATGTTAAATGGAATGCCGAGCACCGCAGCTTTCATTGCTTTAGTTGGATCGCTCGTCAAACCGGTGTCTCGATTCACGCCGTACACGGTCAGCGGCCTCAGGCCAACGCTGTTCAGTCCGTAATCCATAAAATAGACGCGGGCATTGCCTTCGTTGGTGCGTTTGAAAACGCCGTAGTGCGTGACGGGTTCACTTGCTGCGGCTTCAGTAAGAGGGCTGTTCGCGTCGCCGGCGCCGAACACTGCAGCCGAGCTCGCGTAAACCACGCATTCGGCGCCGACTTCCTTTGCCGATTCGAAAACATTGAGGGTGCCGATCACGTTCACGAAGGCGCCGGCTACCGGATCGGCTTTGCACGTCGGTACCTGCAAGCCGGCCAGATGAATAATTCGCCGCGCGCCCGATGCTTCCAAAGCGGAACGTACCGCAGCCACGTCAGTGATATCGCCGCAGATAGAGCGAACGCGTTCCAGATCACCAAGCGACATGATTGCCTTAAGCCGGCGCCCGTCTTCACTCCGATCAAAAACCACCGGTGTGTCGCCGCGTTCGGCCAGGGCCTTTACAATCCACGAACCAATGCACCCTTGCGCTCCCGTGATGAAATACGTCTGAGACATCTCTTGCTTCTTACCCTCTCCCTGTCCAAGAGGGAGTTACTACTCGGGTGAATTACGCTGCGACCGCTTGCTTCTCGACCCGATAAAACTCGATCGCATTCTTCGAAAAGATCAGATCGCGACCCTTGTCATCAATGTCGACCAACAAAGTCTCAAACGCTTCCAGTACTCGCTCGTATGACGCCGCCAACAAACAGACCGGCCAGTCGCTGCCAAACATCATTCGGCCCGGTCCGAAACATTCCAACACCTTTTCCACGTACGGTTTCAAATCTTCGACCCGCCAATTAGCCCAATCTGCTTCCGTTACCAGGCCTGAGAGTTTGCACCATACATTCGGACATAACGCTATCTCGCTTAATTTACGTGCCCACTCGTCAATCTCACCGCTGGCTATCGGTGGCTTCACCATATGATCGATCACGAACCGCAACTCAGGACACTTCGCGACAACCGTCTCGGCGTATTTGAGGTGCCGCGTATGCACCAAAAGATCGTAAGACAAACTTCGTTTTGAAAGTTGCCGCAAGCCACCAATTACGGTTTTCTGCGTCAACCAATCGTCCGCCGGCTCGTTTTCCACCAGATGTCGTACGCCTTTGAACTTTGGATGAGCGATAAACTCATCCAACTGCGCCGCGACCTCATTGCTCTCCAAATCAACCCAGCCCACCACGCCACCGATGAACGAATGCTCATCCGCGAGACTCAACAACCAGCGAGTTTCCTCGACGCTGTTGCTCGCCTGCACCAGGATCGTTTTTTCGACCGCGTTCCGAGTCAGGATGGGCTGCAGGTGCGACGGTAAGTAGTCGTGACAAAGCACGTCAACTTCCGGACTCATCCAGGGGTAATCGAATCGCCCCACCTGCCAGAAATGCTGATGGCTATCGACGATCATGAGCTCAGTTTTCAAACAACTTTGTAAACACCTTCGCGCGGTTTCACTGCCCGCTTACCTTCGTGATCCTGTCTCGGTTCGCCATCCAACTCCAGCGCAAATGTCGTCACCACATCAGGCGCCTTCTTCGGAAGTCCCGTAAGGCGAATGCGAAATTCGTCCTGCTGAAACTTCACTGGCTGGCCCGTGGCAAACATTTTCGCTGACAGAACTTTGTTCAGGAGATTGCCGATCACGACTGTCTCGCCAGGCCAGTAATGCACGTGCGCGTACAGGGTGTTGCCTTTGCGCGTATAGCTAACGTAGTTTCCCCGCCGCGGCTGACAGGTGTCCGACTCGCGAATGGTCGCTCCATTCTTTGCCATCCAATCGCCCACCGTTGTCAGAATGCGAATTGATTCTTCGGGGATCGAGCCATCAGGCTTCGGACCAATGTTCAAAAGATAGTTTCCACCGTCACGCGCGCAGCTGATCAAATTGCGGATAACCGTCGTCGGACTCTTCCAATTGAAATCCGCTGCGTGATAACCCCAACTGTCATTCAGGGTCATGCACGATTCCCAGGGCCGATTTTGGGAGGCTTCAATACGCTGCTCAGGCGTGTCAAAGTCTTCCGGGATTTTCGAGCGATTGTTAATGATGATGTCAGGCTGAAGCTTTCGCACCATCGTGTTCATCTCAACCGATTCCCAACCCTTCGCATCGAGCGGCCATGCGACGTCGTACCAGAGGATGTCGAGCTTGCCGTAATTCGTCACCAACTCTTTCACCTGGCCATGGATGTAATCCACAAACCGGCGGCGCGCAGCTTCATCTGTCTTGGATTTCGCGCCATCGGGATGATGCCAATCCATTAGAGAATAATAGAAGCCAACCCGAAGTCCTTCAGCGCGCGCGGCATCTACATACTCGCGCACAAGGTCGCGTCCGGGTCCCTGCTTGGGCGCGCAGTAGTCGGTAAGCTTCGTATCGAAGTTACAGAAGCCTTCATGGTGCTTGGTTGTCATCACCATGTATTTCATGCCCGCGCGCTTTGCCAGTTGCGCCCACGCCCGTGCTGCATTCGGGATTGGCTTAAACTTCGGAGCCAGCTTCTCGTACTCACTGACAGGAATGCCCTCATTCTCCATCACCCACTCATGACGGCCGAGCGTGCTATAGAGTCCCCAGTGAATAAACATCCCAAACTTTGCCTCGTGCCACCACTTCATGCGGCGCTCGCGATCTTCGATCGTCGAGGTGGTGGGCGCACCCGAATCCGGGGGTCGTGTCTGTTGTCCAAAGGCCCAGTCAGACTTGCTGACGGTCGCCAGTGCGCCGGCCGCAGTGCCCATTAAACCCAGATAATCTCGTCTGTTCATAGTTAGTTTTTCACTCAGTAGATCAGTCGTAGCCCAAACTGAATTTGCCTTGGCGTCGTTCCCTGGGCCAGGCCGGTAATCTTCCCGACGTTGGGCGCGATCGCCGTCGCGCTCGAGTTAAGCGTTAGGTTGGCATTTGCCGGCGTTTCCCAATTTTGAATATTGAACACGTTGAATGCCTCTGCCTTAAACTGCACCTTGAACCGCTCGCCTATGGGAAAGCTCTTGAATATCGACAGATCTATGTTATAGACCGACGGCCCGCGCAAACCGTTACGCGGGAAATTGCCGAACGCGCCGGAAGGGATCCCAAACGCACAGGGATTGAACCAGCTTACGATAGTTCGCGTTTGATCGGCCGCGCGCCCGCCCTGCGAAATCGTCTTTTGGCAATTAGGATCGGGATTGGCCGAGACGGGACCCGCCAAGTAGGGATCGGCCAGAAGATTCGGCCGCAGGTAATTATTCGGCGTGCTCAGGCCTTGCGAGGAGGCGCTGCCGCCCAGGTTCGCCAAATCACCAGTTACTATTATGTTGAAGGGCGCCCCAGTCCGGGCTTGGGCAATAAAGTTCGCTTGCCAGTTTCCTAAAATCCAGGAAGCCGGTCCACTTCTAAGCCATCTCTTTCCCTTGCCGAATGGCAGCTCGTATAGAGTCGCCCATGACAGGAAGTGGGTTACATCATATGACGAGACACCCCAAGCAGTGTTCTGGTCCCAAAAGTTCTGAATCGTCGAACTCCCGCCTGGACCATTCTCGACATTGAAGTACCCACTGCCGGTATCTCTGGATCGACCCCAGGTGTAAGCGACCAGGGTACTCCATCCGTTCGTGAACCGGCGCTGGAATTTTGTCTCCAGAGCTCTGTAGTTCGCGCGGCCGATGGCCAATGTGTAGTTGACGCCAGCCCCTACCCACGGCATAGGCCGTAACAAATCTACTTGCGCAAAGAAGGATGCTCTGCACGCTGTGTCATTTGCCGCGCATGGGTTTACTGACGCCTTATTAGCTGTGTTGGCAAGACCAGAATAAGGCAGCCGGCGACTCACACTGCCAACGTACCCCACAGAGATCATGCTTGACTTGCCCAGCTCTCGCTGAAACTCGACGTGCCACTGATGCGAGTACGGATCTTTATATTTGGGATCATCGTTAAATCCACCAACGCCCCACGGCGTGCTCACAGGCAGAGGGGTCGCCAAGCCTTGCTGTTGAAACTGAATAATGTTGAAGGCCGTCCCGTTTACGAAACTACCAGGCGCGTTAGTCCCTGCGGGACTGGAGAAAGCTGTAGCGTCGGGCCACACAGCGGCTTCCAGGTCGTTTTGCGCATACTGACTGCGTGCGGGCAGCGGATCAAAATAAAGTCCGTACCCGGCACGAATCACGTTCCTGGAATTCAACGACCAGGCGACGCCGACACGTGGTCCCAGGTTGTCTTTTACTGGCGGCGGCGCGAAGAAGTCTTTGCCCGCCAGTACGACGTTGTTGAAGTGCGCATCATTGAAAAAAGTGTCGGGAATGCACGGCGCTGCGTTCGCTATGCTACAGCGCGGTGGCATTGCCTCCGCGCCAATTATCCATCGCTTATTGAGAAGATCGAATGAATTCCAAAGGCGGCGGTCGATTGTTTTTGGTTGGTTCAAATAGTCATAGCGAAGACCCAAAGTCAGCACGACGTGGCGACTAACTCTCCATTCGTCCTGTCCGTAGACAGCCCACGAAGCGTACTTGAACTGTACGGGACCACCATGGAGAACAGGCAACTGAGCGTCGAAGCTGTTGGGAAAACCCAACAACGCCGAGGCCAGCGACAAGCCTGTGTTATTTACACCCGGCTGGCGCGTTTGTTCATCGCTGAACGTGTAACGCTGGAAGGTATTTAGCTGTATGCGCTTCGCTTCAATGTACCAGGCGCCAAACTTGAAATTGTGATTGCCTCGGAGCCAGGTCAGATTAGGTGTCACGCTCCAGTTCGGATTCTCGCGCAAGGCCGCTCCACGCACCCCGAAATCATTGTTGCTGCCCGCGGTCCACTCGTTCGTGTCCAGGCGGACGAGCAAGCCACCGTACTTGTCGATGTCTACAAAGCCAAATTGATTTAAGGGATCGGTGCCGACCGCATGCTGGTTTTGCTGCCCCGAATCCACGCCAGGCCGCCCCGCGTATCCCGCGCGGATATCGAGGATGAGGTTTGCGTTGAAGATGTGAGTCCAGGCGCCGCCATAGTTGCGGCCTTTCCCGCTACCGCCAGTCGAACCTTCCGTTCCGATCGGATTCTCCACTGTCACTGTTTGTTGAGTGAAGCGGAAGAAGAAGGTATCGCTGTCACTGATGCGATGATCCAGTCGTAATTGATAGCCGTCGGCGTTGTTGGTCGTAGGACGGATTTGAGCAAAGTCTTGCGTCACTCCCGCCACCGTGAGATTGGGCGTGGCCGAATACGTCTGGAAGAACTGCTGCATCGGCTTGAAGATCAGTGCCGGAGGCAGTTTGTTACACGGAGAACCAGTTTGAGCTTGCTGCTTCTGTGCATTTACCGGCAGCGGATTTCCCGACGAATCGCACCGGAAAGGATCGCGCACAAAAGTGTTACCTGAGGGTCTGGTTGAATAAGGATTGTAGATTTGGTTCGTGCGGACCTTGTAATTCGAGAAGTCTCCCGCAATTTCGGCAGCCGTCGGCACGTAAGACAATGCCAGCGTGGCCTGGCTGTAGCGCCAGCCATCGTAGCCGAACGAAAAGAACGTTCGGTTGTGGATGATCGGCCCAGTCACCACTGCTCCAAACTGATTCTGGCGAAAAGGCACGGGCTTGTTGGGAACGGCTTGGCCGACGGGACATCTGGGCACGGTGCATACATCCAAACTATTGCGGGCATCGAACGCATCGTTGCGAAGGTATTCAAATGCTGAGCCGTGAAAACTGTTGCCTCCGGACTTGGAGACCATGTTCATCACGCCGCCCATGGCGCCGCCAAACTCAGCCTTCGCGTCCTGCCCGACGACCTTGAATTCCTGCACCAGATCGATGTTTGGAATCACAATGTAGGTCGGCCCACGAATGTTTGTGTTGATAATGCCGTCAAAGAAATACAGCTTCGATCGATTCTCCTGTCCATGGAACGAAGGATCGACGAAACCGGAGCCCGGTATCCCGACATTGCCCTCGACGCCGCCGATGCTTCGGTTCTGAGAAGTTGAAACCGGAGTTACGCCGGGCGTGAGCGTCAGAAGCTGCGTGAAGTTTCTGCCATTCAAAGGTAGGTCCTGGACGGTCCGCTCGTTGATCACACTTCCGAGTTCGGACGAGGATGATTGCACTAACTCCGAACCAGCGCTGACTTCAACCACCTCTGACATTTCGCCGACTGAGAGCGAGACATTTTGGGTGACTGTCTCGCTCACACCTAGCGCAAAGGCACTGGTAAGAGATTTCTTGAATCCCTTGGCCTCCACCATGAGGGTGTAAGTTGCAGGTTTCAGGTTTGCGAAAGTGAAGTAACCGCTCTGATTCGTCATCGCCTGCGTTTCGCTGCTCGTGGCTTGGTCAATCAGCTTCACCATCGCACCCGGAACGGCAGCGCCATTGGGATCCACAACGGTGCCGTTAACTTCTCCCGTGGCCGTCTGCGCCTGTAACGCGAGGGATGAGACGACGGTAAAGAGAACCGCTCCAATCGCCGTCTTTAGAAATTTCATGATTCGCTCCTCCTTGAAGGCTGAGTTTCCATCACGCGAGGAACACTAAGCGGTCAGAAATTGATTTTCAGCGCGGCCTGCATAACGCGCGGCGAACGGGCACTACTGGGCGTGCCAAAGTTATTAGCGACGACCCTTCCGTCCGCGCCAAACGTGATAGCTGCATTAATGTCCTTGAAGTTCGTATGGTTGAAGAGATTGTAGGTCTCCCACCGAAACTGAATGCTACGCGTCTCACCCCAGCGGAATTTCCTGAAAAGCGCCAAGTCAGTGTTAAAGATCGAGGGAAGGCGAACCTGGTTTCTAGGCATATTCCCGATATCTCCCCGGACAGTAGGCGCGACAAAACACGCCGGGTTGAGGACATACGGGGTTCCGCTTTGATCAAAGGTGCCTGGCCGTTCGTTTGGATCACAAATCATGTTCGGGCGGGCGTTAATCTCACCCCCGGTGAAGTCGGTAATAGCACCGCTGTACGTATAAGTTATAGCCTTCGGTTTGCCTGTTGCGTATGACGTAATGCCGGAGATTTGCCAACCGTCGAAAACGGCTTTCGCGAAACTGTTATTGCCCAGGTAACGGCTCAACCGCGGCACGTCATAGATGTAGTTGACGGTGAGAATGTGTGTTTGATCGAAATCAGAGGGGCCGTAGTTGAACTGCCTGTAGGGACGACCATAATTCACATCGCCATCGTCAGCCGAGCCGTCTTTGCTGAAGTCCAGCGATTTTGACCACGTGTACGCGACACCATACTGAAAGCCGCGTGTGTACCGGCGATTGACCTGAACCTGCAGCCCGTTGTAGTTCGAGTTGCCGGTATACGAGATTAACTGAATGTCGCCATAACCCTGAAAACGACGCAAAAAATCGTCGCCCAAGGCTCCCGTCGCCGAGAAGGGGTTTCTGTTCTCGGGATGCAAGTCCAGAAATCTCGCCCCATCGGGGACGCCATTGATGTTGCGCTGTTCACCCAAGTGCCGGCTCTGCGATCCCACGTAACTGATTTCAACGACGGTTCTAAAACCAATATCCTGCTGGATTCCGAGCGAGTAGTTGTAGGCTGTCGGCGTATGGAAGTCCGGGCTAACTGCCTTCAACGACGTAACTCTTGCCAGTGCGCTGCCGACAAGTGAAGGGAGCTGATCGATGCTACCGAAATCGATCCTCAGGTTGCGCTGAAAAGGCACGTTACTGACGAGGTTGCCACCCGTCGTTCCGCCTCCGAGACGATATGTATGGTACACGCCGCCCATGGCGCGCAGAACGGTCTTGCCGCTACCGAAAATGTCCCATGCAAAGCCGACGCGCGGTTCCCAATTAATACCCGGCGGCTTCAAAAATCCTCGCGCGGCATTCTCTTGTAGCACGATGCCATTGAGCGGATCGCCGACCCCTTTGACGATGGTGCCGACGAGGGCTGTATTAGTCGAGAGTGCGCCGGTCGCCGGGTTCAACGCGCGCCGGTTGGAATTCGAACAGGCGGCCGTAGCCGGGGTCCCGCCCACGCAGAAAGGTCTATAAAGAACTTGCGCGTTGGCAGGATTAAATCGCGCGGGGTCGAAATTTGACCATTGCAAATCGCGCTGCAGCCACTGATTATGCCAACCCATGCGTAGTCCGTAGTTAAGCGTCACACTTCTGCTGATTTTCCACTGATCCTGGCCGTACCATTGAATCATTAACATGTCTACGTTCGCGCCCCGGCGGTCGCTGTTCTCGTTGTACTGATTGAAATTGCCGATCAGCGCATTCGCATAGGCGTAGCCTGTATTTAGTCCTGAGGCCGTGAAGTTACTGTCAGTGCCGCTAAAGTTGAGCGACCCGGACCAATCGCCGCCACGGGCTTCGCCGTTGAGTACATGCTCAAGATACATCCCCACCTTGTAGGTGTGATTGCCCCTGGTGATCGAGAGGTTATCGGCGAAAGAGGGCAGGATGTAATCATTGCCGATCTCACCCCAGCGCGCCAGCCAGTTGATCTGAGCCGGCGTGCCGCGCACGCCGCTCCAATTTGTTACTCTCGGAATCAGACCGAGCGTGTTGTTTTGTGGAAATAGTTGCGGCGCCGCGTAGTTCAGTGCTGACTTTTGCAACTTTTCGATTTCCCCATCGCCGGGAATGAATCCCTCGGAGTCGTGCCTTGCCCCAAGGTTCGCTTCATTAACGATGCTTGAATTAAAGATGTGAACCCAATTGAGCGACGTGCCGTTATCCTTGTAAAGGTAATGCGATTCGATTCCCCATCGGCTGGCATCGCCACTAGGCCAACCAGACGTCCCAGTTCCCAGATTATCCGCAGTCCACCACTGAGCCTTCCAGTAGACGCTGTCGTTATTTGTGGGCTTGATATCGAAACGGAGGACGACGCCCCGCTTCGGTACGTTAACCGGACTCTGAACAACGTAATTGAAAGATGTACTCCCAACCGCATTGGGCAAAGGAAAGTAGTTCAGCAAAGCCGCTCCGCTTGGGTTGAACCTTGAGACGGGAATGATGTTCAAGCCAAGCGGATTGCTCGGAGTCGCTCGTGACGGGTCACGGAAACAGGCGGTTTGATCTGTGGCGCTGCAAGTGCCCGCCCTAAGTGGATCCTTGATGAACACCTTGGCGTTTGCGGAATTAATCGACTGCGAAAAATCGCCTGCCCGCTCAAGCGCTGTAGGCATCGTCACAAAACGAGGATCCTGTGGAGTTATCGTGTGTGGCTTCTCATACGAGAAGAAGAAGAATGCCTTGTCCCTTAGCAAGGCCGGACCTTCGCCGAAGCGTGGAAGCGGAAGTGGACCACCGAAGTTACCACCCCAAATATTATGGCGGTAAAGGGGCTTTTTCAGACCGGCTTTATTATTGAAAAAGGGAGCGGCGTTGAGCGCCTCGTTGCGCAGGAAGTAGTACGCAGTGCCTTTGTAATTTTTCCCGCCGCCCTTAGAGACGAGATTGATCATAGCACCGCCATTATTGCCGTACTCTGCGGCATAGTTATTACGCAGCACTTGCACTTCGGCAACGGCGTCCTGGCTGATGGTCATGCTCAACTTGTTGGCGCCACTTGGTTCGGCTGCGTTCAGTCCATCGATGGTAGAGACTGTGGTCTTACCGCGCTGGCCAGAAATATTAGGCAAATCTGTGCCGAATCCCTCACCGACAGATTCGATGTCATCGTTGTTGGAAGTGCCTGGCAGCAGGCGCAGCAGCGAAGTAATGTCACGCCCTTTAGTCGAGATCAACTCGATTTGGTCTGAAGTCAGGCGCGCTTTCAGGTCGCTGCTCTCTCTTTCAACCAATTGACCTTCACTCGTCACGGTTACCGTTTCAGTAACCGCCCCAGTCTTCAAAGCGATTTCCCCTAGCGTCAGGCTTTCGTTTGCGCTCAAAACCACTTTAGTCCGCAGCAACGTTTCAAAACCCTGATGCTCGATCCGCAGCATATAAACGCCAGGCTGGATGGCTGCAAAGCTGAATCTGCCCGATTCGTTGGTGACCTGATCGCGTTTGTCCTTTGTCTGATCGTTTTCCAAAGTCACGCTGGCGCCCGCAACCACGGCGCCGTTTGGGTCGGTCACTGTTCCGGAGATCGAGCCGGTCACAGTTTGCCCGAAGGCAGGGAAACTCAGCAGACTTCCAACCAGGAGCGTCAGTCCGAGCAATAGCCAATGGTTAAGGTTGCAAACGCCACGCTCTGGCTGCGAGGCTCGATGCTTCGAATTAAACATGGTGGTCTCCTCTTTTCGTGGTGGCTTGGTGGCGAAACGCGGCCGCTCGCTGCGCCCGGCGAAACGTCAAACTCTCATTACGACTTCGCAGATCTACAAATCTTCCGCGTCATTTTTGAGTATCTATTCCAGCGAGACTCGAAAACCAGGAACAAATAAGAGGCCTAACTCCATCGGGAATATCGGACTGACGGCTCAACCCTGCCTAGACATTTTCGTTGCGCAAAAGGACAAAAGACACTTTGGTATGTTACCGGTAACGGATACTATTCCGTTACCGTTAACGATGTCAAGCACTTTTTTTGAATCTGCATTCAGAATACTTTTTTGGGTGCTCAAACGGTTTGACACCGCCGGCAAGGACCGGATGCTCCGGGGTCTGGGATCAAAAACTGGAGGTGATCTCCTGCGCTCCGCTTTCGGCTCGACAGACGTAAATCTCCGCGGCAATGCCGGTTGCTGTTTCGTATTCTCTTGCGATTTTTTCTTTGACTTGCTCGACTCTCTCACCAGCCACCAAATTAACAGTGCAACCGCCAAAACCACCACCTGTCATCTTGGCCCCATAAACGCCAGGCAAGTCTTTGGCAAACTCCACCATCAGGTCCAGTTCTTCGCAACTGACTTCGTAATCGTCGCGCAGACTGGAATGGGATTCATCCATCAATCGACCAAACTCGGCCGCGTCATTGCCTTCAAGAGCAGCCGCTCCTTTCAGCACCCGAGCATTCTCGCTAATCACATGGCGACATCGGCGGTAAACTACTTTCGACAAATGATGAGCGTTAGCTTCAAGCTCAGCCAGCGTGACATCACGAAGCGCGCGCACTCTCGGCAGGCGCTTTGCCAAATGCCGAACGCCTTCCTCGCACTCGGCGCGCCTTTTGTTGTACTCGCCGCCGGCCAATTCATGTTTGACCATCGTATTGCAGATAACCAATCGCGTTTCGTTGGCTAGCGGCACGATCTTGTATTTCAGCGATCGGCAATCGAGCAACAGCGCTTTTCCTTTCAGTGCGTGGCAAGAGATGAATTGATCCATGATGCCGCAGCGCATGCCGACAAAATCGTTCTCGGCGCGTTGGCACAGTTTGGCAAGTTCAACTCGGTCAACGTTAAATCCGGAATGCTCCAGCAACGCGTAGCCCGTCGCTACTTCGATCGCGGCTGAGGAACTCAACCCCGCGCCAATCGGCACTCCTCCACTTATCTGAAGCTGTGCGCCTCTTAAGCGATATCCCGCCTGTTCCAGGGTCACTGCTACTCCGCGGACATAATCGCTCCAATGTCGGGTTGGCTGCGGCGCCGGATCGTCCAAGTCAAAATCGACTTGCTCAGGAAAGTGTTCTGACGCAACCGATATCGTTCGGTCATCCCGAGGAGAAATTGCGACCCGGGTGAAAAAGTCGATCGCGGCAGGCATTACAAAACCGTCGTTGTAGTCGGTGTGCTCGCCGATTAGATTGACTCGACCGGGCGCACGGTAAATCCGTGGCTGGCTGCCATGAAAAGCTCGAAAAGCTACTCTCAATTCTCGGGCTGTTGTCACTTCTCGAGACCCGCTTTATGTTCCATCTCTTCGATCTTCTTTCCTTCCGGACTTTCTTCAGTGAGTCGCGCTGTTGTTGTGACCCGACGCCCGAGCAGAAACATCACGACGCCGAACAACAACATCACGATGCCCCACCACAGATTAACGTTGATTCCCAGGGAACGCTGAAAGACCGTCTTGTCTGCAGTCAAACCAAAAACCACCAGCAACACGCCGAGCAGCGTGAACATCAGCCCAATGGGGAATCGAATATCAAGTCGCATGGGCCACCTCACCAGAAAATAATATTCAGAATGATCGCTGCCGCCAGGACAATTACAGCCGCCACGGTCGGACGCTGATACCAGCGGCATATGATCTTCTTTCGGTTCAAACCGAGAAATACTAATGGCGCGAACCCGAAAACAATTAGGAAGAATTGCAGCACCTCGTTGTAGATCGCTGAAGTCAAACCTCCGAGAAAGACGTAGATGAGAACAATCAGCGCGGCCATCAGAATGCTGAAACTGAAGTTCCAGCCGAGCAAGGTTTGCAGCAGCAGTCCCATCGCGTAAAGCGAAATTCCCGAAGACAGAACCGTCATGACCGCAAACGAAATCGCGTTGAAGCCGCGCGTCTTCTCATCGAACCGCAGTTTCAGATATTCCGGCACTGAGCGAGCGCGCGACCCGTAATAGAACGGCATCATGAAGACGCCGATGAAAGCCATCGCCGGAATCGCGCCGATCCAATAAAAGTGACTGGTGGCGATTCCGTACTTCGCGCCGGATGCGCCCATGCCGATTACTTCCTGGGCGCCAAGATTCGCAGAGATGAAGGCAAGACCGGTAATCCACGCCGGAATCGATCGGCCGGAAAGAAAAAAAATCGGTGCTCGTCTTCATGTAACGCTTCAGGGCGAAGCCTATGCCCAGCACAAAGACGAAATAGATGACCATGATGGTCCAATCAATGAACGTTAGTTTCATGATTGAGGCTCCTTGAACAGCATCAATTCACCCACAATACCGGCTGTCGAATGAAAAAATTGCGAATCACTTCTTCAACATTTGAATCGGGCGGCAGTTTTCGCCACAAGTCAAGATAGTCCGGCCGACTGAAAGCAATCCCTGCAAACAAGAGACTGTTCTGCCGCATCGGCCATTCATTGTCGTACATCACATCCGGTTTCAGCGGCCACGATTTCTTATCTCGAATAAACGGCGCCATGTATTCCATTGCGCGCCGAAAGCCACGTCCATCCGTTTGGAACGTGAAAAGATTATCCGTCGGCGTCGAGAGAATCTGACAAACGGTCGCCATCGCTTCCAGATTGAAAAGCGAATAGCCGTATGGCTTCGTCCTTCGCAGCTCTTCAGGAAAGCTGCCGTCCAACGCAATTTGATTTGGGACGATCACGGTCTTGAATCGCTCGCGGCAGTAGTCAAGCAACTTCTGATCGCCAGTCAAATGCGCAAACGCAGCCACCTGCATCACCCAACAAGTGCCATGGTTATTCTTCGCGTCGCGTTCATCGATTCCATTCTTGTTCGTGGTCATCCATCGCAAGTAGGCCGTGAACCACGCCTTGATCGCTTCATGCTTCCTCTCGGTCATAGCGCCTGAGCCTTCCAACACTTCGATGGCCCTCGCGACTTCCACTAAATGAATCGTGTCGATTATGCCGGTCCCGCGCCCGGTGAAACGTCCATGAATCGCCTGGGCAAATTGCAAATGCGGATTCATTCGCGTTGACGGATCGATGAACCAAGCGCGCAGATGCGCTAGTGCGCGCACCGCGTAACGTTTGTCCTTGGTTAGCCTCCACGCGGCAACCAGGGTCGGCACTTGCACGCTCAGACGCATCAGCGCGCGACGATGCTCGACAAAGTTGTCGGGATTCGACATGCCATCGCGCTGGATGTACGGACCGTTTGGATCTTTCGGATCCGGCCACCAGTAATCGCCTTCCGAGAAGAAGTCGTGCAGCCCGCCGGCGCTGCGGGGACTTGATGAAGCCGTGATCGTGATTGGTTCTTCTGAGAGATATCGATTGGCGGCCTTCAAAATGCGGGCACGATCAAAGTTGGCGACGTTGAATGACTGTTGACCAGCCGCGGGCATAACCGCATGCAAAAGCGCAGCGCAAATCGTCAGCGACCTAAATGCGAGCATCATCGAAGAATCAACCGTCATAATCTCGAAACCGGATCGAACCTACCGACAAATCCTCCGCCAGCGCGCATCCCGATAACTAAACTATCGCTAATGCCAATCGATGCGTTTTCGATCTTCACGGCCGCGGGCTCGTCCATCTGATCGCGAACTAACATCGCTTTGTGCTTGCGTTTGCCGAGAAACTGGAGCGAAATGCGAATGGTTCGTCCCGCTAACCCGTTCATGATTCCTACAAACCAGACATCGCCGCTCCGGCGCGCAAACGCTGCCAACTCGCCGATCTCCGACTGCGGCAAGACGATCGTCTCGTCCCAAACGCTCGGAATCGTCTTGATGAGTTCGGCCGCAGGATTATCCAGAATGTGTTGCGGATGGGCGCCATAAATCATGAGCGGCGATGTAAAGACAATCGCGCTCGCGATCTGATGCGCCCATGAAGTCTCCCGGCGCCGTTCGCCAAAGTGCACGGGCGTGTAATCCGCATGACCCGCGAGAAATCGCGTGAAAGGAAGCGTCGTATTGTGCTTTGATCGCAAACTCATGCTGCGGTATTCGAGTCCTCGAACCGCTTCGCGCGTCATCTCGTTTGGCCAACTTCGCGATTCGCCCGCCGGTTTGTTGGCGCCATGAAACTCAACCATGATCTTGTGTTCGGCCGAGCTGCGCAGCAGCGCTTGGTAAACGTCGACGATTTCTTTCGCTTCATGATCGAAGAAATCGATCTTCGCGCCCACAACTCCGACACGGCTGAGCAGCGAGAAGAAATCTTCGCGCGCCTGTGGGGTGCGCAGAGCGCGGCTATGTTTCCAAAACCAAAGACCTACGTTTTGCTGCCGCGAATAGTCAGCCAGCTCGCGCATCTGTGATTCTGGCCAGCGTTGCCACAAGCCTTCGACCACGTTGTATTCGAATCCCAATTGTCCGGCGAGTCGCGAAAACTCCTTCATTCCTTCGAAAGTATTCTCTCCGCCGTCGAGATATCGCCACACCGCTCTTCCGGGTTTGACCCAATCTGTCTTGAGTCCCGCCGGAAAAATTGTTTTGTCGGGCGGCGACGAAACGCTGTTGACGATGTCGCAGTTAACCAGCGTGTTCAGGTCTTTGCCAATCATCACAACGCGCCACGGGGTTTTGATTTCTCCTTCGATCGCCGCAGGTCGGGACAACCGCTTTGCTTCTTCTTTTCCATAACGCAGATCGAAGGGATGACTAATCGGAAGCGCGTGGCCAAGAACCACTTTGAAACCGCGCCGGCCGTCAGCTTGCAATCCCATCCCTGCATAATTGACCAGCGCGCCTTCTGTGATTGCTGCAAAGCCTGCGTTGCCGGGTAACTTGATCGTCAAAGGCGGCGCGGCCCACTCACCATCTTTCACGTCACCGATATCTTTCTTCTGATGAACACCTTCGTAGTGCCCTGCGAAATCGTGAAACCAGGTTGTACTGCCGGCGGGAATTGTAAAAGCAGTAGCCTCATCAGGTACTCTGTTGCCGCTGCCGGGAACGACGTAACGAAAGGCGATGCCATCGTTGTAGGCGCGCACGTCGAGCACATAATCAGCCTTGCTCGCAGTATGCCGGAGCGAAATCTTTGCACCATTACCATTATCCCTGGCGGTGGAGTGTCCCCCGCGCGTCAGATATTTTTCGCTGACGCGATAACGCTCGATTTTGGTAATCCTGCTGTCGCGGCAAAGGTCGGCGCCATCGACCAGAATGCCCAGCGGTGACAAGTCGATGGCGACATGATTCGCGCGCGTCACGCGATAACGCAACTGCGGTCCGGCGGCGAAAAGAATGAATTGGACTTTTCCATTTGGACTCTTGAAGGTGATGACTTCTCCGGCTGCATTCGCGGTTCGTAGAGTCGAGATCAATACCGGCGCGGCAATGGCGGTGGAGATAAAGTCGCGTCGTGAAAAGCTCATTTCCAACTCAAGGGCTTCGGTTTGTAATTAACACTCGCCGCGCCCAATTGTTCGTTCATGATCAGAAAAGCGCCGAGACCGTGAAAGTCGTTCGCATTCCGCTTGCGCGCAAAGTAGTAAGCCAGGTCACCGACGTTCGTCCCCTCGGAAATGTCGATGAGATTTGTGAGCCCGTCGGAACCTACCGACAATTTCGTCAGCACGCCCCGGTAACCTTTCTGCGCCACGGCCTCGTAATGCTTTGACAGATAGCCGCGCTTCACCCCCATCCACATCATGTAACTGTACATGCTCGAGCAGGATGTTTCGTGCCAGTTGCCTTCGACATCGCCCTTGTCCACTACCTGATACCAGAGGCCCGTCTTTGGATCCTGGTAACGCTCAAATGCCCTTGCCAGTTGCTGGACAATCTTGATCAGTTCCGCTCGCTGTGGTTGGTTCTTAGGCAGGACTTCGAGCAATTCGATCAGTGTCATCGCATACCAACCAAACGCACGGCCCCAATGAAAGGCGGACTGATGCGTTATTGGATTGGCCCATGGTTGGGCGCCGCTTTCATCGTAGGCATGCCACAACAGACCGGTAGCGGGATCGTTGAGGTGCTTGTAGTAGATCAGCATCTGCTTTGTCGCCTCCTCGTTCGCGTACTTGCTATCGCCGAACATCTGTCCATAGCGCGCGAGAAATGGTAGCGACATGAAAACTCCATCGGCCCACAACTGCCACGCTCGACTCTGCGTGTTGGCGTGCCAAAAACCGCCGTCCTTCGTCCGCGGATATGTATCAAAAACCTTGCGGATGCTTTCCGCGGTTAGCTTGTATTTCTCCTGCTTTGTTTCTTTGTAAAGTATCAGCAGAAGATTTCCCGGCAGCATGTAATCGAGCGCGTTGATGGGGCGATTGATCATGCCTTGGTCGTCGATGTGCAGATCGATCCAGGACTTTATGTGATTGAGATATCGCGGATCCTTCGTTCTGAGGTAGACGAGATAAACGCCATAAAGATAAAGCGACTTCGCATACCCCCAACCCTTTAACGATTCCGCTGTCGGGTAACGCTTCATAGTGGATTCAACAACGGCAACGGACCAATCCGTCGGACTGGAAGTTGAGGATTGATCAATAGGTCTTACATTTGCCGCGGTGAATGTCTGTATCAAAAGGAACAGCAGAATCGAAAGTGTAATTACGCGCATTGGCCTATAGTTCACTTTCATCGTTTAAGCCTGGAATGTTTGCGAGTCAGATTTCATCGCTGAGTTTGCAGTTCACTCACGACATTGGCGTGCAGCAATCGACTACGGTCGGCTGAGTCAACATCAGGCACTTTCGCCATTAGTATTCGATACTGCTTGTCCCGATAGATCTCCGCTGCACGCCGCATCAGTGGAAACAATGTCTGCGGCTCTAGTCCGCCGAGCTGCTGGTAATTCCATTTTCCTTGGCCCAGCGCAATGGGAATCAGAAAATCGAGGGCTTTGCGAATGCTGCGTCCATCGCTTGTTTGATAGATCCACAAATCCACACCAACGCGCTCGCCCAGGGTAGCCAGTTGCATCAATCCATCAAGATTGCCGTTGCTGTAACTCCAGGCTTTCGTGCGAGCCAACTCCAACGGTTGACGTCCGTCCGGTTCGATCTGCGTGGCAATACGTTTTCGACGGGCCTCTTGGAGCACGCGCAGGGCCAAATCTTGCTTGCCCAGAAACAGCGCAAACGAAACGACCTGTACATCGTAATAGGTGCCGTGATTGTTTTTGGCCGCCGCTTCTTCGCGACCGTTCTTGCTTTCCAGCATCCATTGCAGGAACTTTCCAAACCAGTCTTGCAGGCCGCGCTGATCCGCCTCCGTCACGGACTTTGATCCTGCCAGCAATCCGATCGCATCAACCACGCGCGTCAATCCGCGCGTTTCGATCAGTCCGATACCGCGCCCAGTATTCACGCCAGGAATGAATTGTGCGTACTGCAAATTGGGATTCATCCGTGTTGTCGGATCGAGAAAGAAAGTACGCAGAAGTTGAGTCGCCTTCGCCGCGTAAGCTTCGTCACCCTTGAAGTAGTAAGCGAGCGCGAGCGTCTCAACCGACGATTGCAACTGATCGAGGCTGCGATGATCCGTGATCTTGTTAATTTCAGGATTGCGCTCGCCGTCGCGTCGAATGTACGGCAAGCCGTTAGCGGTTTTCGGGTTGGGCCAAAAGTACGGCGCCTGGCTCATGTAATCATGCTTGTCTCCGCTTGGCGGCGTCCGGTCTTTGTTAACGACGGAGAAAGGCGGGGATGAAAGAGCTTTGTTTGCATCCTGCTCCAATTTTTTCCAGGCCGGCCCAAGACTCTTGTCGGCCGCGCGAATCCTTTGCCGTGTCGATTGCAATTGATCCGGACCCAAAAGAAAGACACGTAGCCGCGACTCGACTGGCTGCGCTGCAACCTTTGGCTTCACGCCTGGCGAGACAAAGAATGCCAGGAGCAAAATAGCCAGAACTCTTGAGGCGCTGACCATGCAAACAAAAAGTCCTTGCGAAATCTCGGGTGAGCGTCGTAAAGTACCGAACGTAGCGTTACCGGTAACGACCGCGCGGATTCTATGTGTTGACGTGCACTGTGTCAACAGATTGTTTCGAGGGCCGCTGATATTCAACGGTGAAACCAGGAGTTCGTTTGAATGAAGAGGTTTCAATTCATGCTGAATTAGTAGTTGACCGTCGTTACCGGTGACAGTTACTATCCCGCGCGCCGCTGCTTAGCCATTCCAATTATGAGAATTCTTGGGCTGCTCTCGGGACTCGGTCTTTTACTCGCCTTGTTTACCTGGCCGCTGCCCTCGGATGCGACCTCGCAACAAACCAACGCGAAAAATATCTATCACGACGGCTGGATCGATCTGAACAAGAACGGCCGCATGGATGTTTACGA
>DATBSG010000229.1:0-6577 GCA_036559945.1 Pyrinomonadaceae bacterium | reverse complement strand
CGGGGCGATCTTTAACGCTCGCTCGGGCCTGCCGATCGATGTAACTCTGACGCGACCGGACGTGGTGATTAAATGCACGAATCCTGCCGCTGGATGCACAGCCGATGAAGCCCGCGCCTTGCCCGGAACCATCAGCAGTGCGAGTCCGCTTCCGGCCGGCTTCACGGCGGTTGTCAACGCGCCCGGCGGAGGGTCTTCAAGACAGACACGCCGGCCGAACTTGATTCCGGGCGTCAATCCTTATCTGAACAACGATCGCAATTTCCTAAACCCGGCCGCGTTCTCGATCCCAGCGCCGGGCACCTTCGGCAACCTGCCGCGGAACGCACTCAAAGGGCCCAACTTCCGGCAGTTCGATCTAATTTTCAACAAGCGCTTCCGCTTCTCTGAAACGACGAACATCGAATTTCGCACAGAGATTTTCAACGTCTTGAATCATGCGAACTTCAGCAATCCAGCTTCGACGTTGAATAACGCGCTCGGCACCGGAACAAATCAGCTTCAACCGGGTCAGCCGTTTACGCAGAGCGCGGCGGGCTCGACGTTTGGTTTATTACGACAGACCGTCGAGCGAACAGTGGGCTTGGGCACCAGCCGCCAAATTCAGTTCGCGCTGAGACTAAACTTTTAATGAACGTGGTCGCAGCCATAGCCCGTGACTGAGGAGCTGACGCAATTCGTTAGCTCCTCCGTCGCGCGTTCAAAACCCCATCTCTACAAGATTATGGCCACAGCCGAAGGAAGATTGCCCTCGTACACGATTGCGAACCTTCCGCCCGAGGAGGTTTATGACGATGGCTATCTGCTCATCGAACACCAGAACTATTATTTGTCATGCGGTGGACAACCCATCTACTTGCCTCGCACTGAATTCCTGCTCATTTCGCGTTTGGCTCGTTCGATAGATCGTGTCGTCACTGCGGAAGAGCTGTGGCGCGCGGCTTGGGGTGATGCGAAGCCGCTCAATTATGGTGCCTTGCGCGTGTACATCTATCGACTGCGAAACAGGCTGTTGCCTTACCGCTTGCAGATCGACGTGCTCGTGAATGTGGGATATCGGCTACTGGCGCCGCCACGTGAGTGACAGACACGACCGCTCGCTCTTCCAATGTCGGCGATCACTTAGCTCGGATTCATCAGAGACTCTTCAGCCGATCGCGTAACTCGTCGCGCACACGCCTGAATACCGCCAGACGTGTCTGCTCATCGCCCTGAGCTGCGGGCGGATCTTCAATGCTCCAATGAATCCGCTGAGTGTTTCCGGGAAAGACGGGACATTGTTCGTTCGCGTTGTCGCAAACGGTGATGACGTAATCGAACGACTGGCCTTTGAATTCATCGACAGATTTTGAGCGATGATGAGAAATGTCGATGCCGATCTCTTGCATGGCTTGGATGGCTTCGGGCCTGACAAAGCTGGGCGCGACTCCCGCACTTTGAACTTCAAACCTATCGCCGGCCATTTCGCGCAACAATCCTTCAGCCATCTGACTGCGCGCCGAGTTGCCGGTGCAGAGAATTAGGACTCGCTGCTTCATAGCTTCGCTTTCGGAAGTTTCGGTATCAGCCAATGAAAAAGTAGCGTAGCAGTTCCCGCTCCGGCAAGTTGCGCGACGATGAAAAGCGGCGTGTCTATCGGGCGGATGCCGGCAAACGTGTCGGTCACGGATCGCGCCAGCGTAACGGCGGGATTAGCGAACGACGTTGATGCTGTGAACCAGTAGGCCGCCATGATGTACGCTGCTACTGCAAACGCAGTGACTGTTTGCGAATGAAACTTTACGCATCCCCAAATCGTTGTGAGCAGCCCGAACGTCGCCACAAACTCCGCGAAGACTTGAGCACCGCCGGATCGTACGTGATGCGAGGCAAAGAACACGGGCAAGCCGAACATCAAGTGCGCAATCGCGACTCCGCCGAAGGCGCCGATAACTTGAGCAACGACGTACGCTGGAAATTCACGCCACGGCAGGCCGCCTTGCGAAGCATCGGCAAGCGTCACTGCGGGATTGAAATGCGCACCGGAAATTGAACCAAAGGTAAGAATCAGAGCGACCAGCGCCGCGCCCGTAGCTAGTGTGTTGGCGAGCAGCGCAATCGCCATATTGCCGCCGGCAAGACGTTCACCCGCGATGCCTGAACCGACCACGGCCGCCAACAGCAACGCAGTGCCGACCGCCTCGGCGGTTATGCGACGGAATAGGGTCACGTCTCACTAGTCTAGCAAAAACCCCGATTGCCCGCGCCTTGCCCTAATCGACATCGAATTTGGAAATGTAACTGTCGTCGGCTATATTGCGCATCTCGAAATCACCGCACGTGAAGGAATTAATCGAATGGGAATTTTGAACCTCATTCCGAAAGAAGAGCAGTACTTTGATCTGTTTATTCAGATGACGGTCTACATCGGCGACGCGGCGCGCGAGCTGAAGCAGATGCTCGCCGACAAGCCTGAGAACTACAAGGAATACTCACAGCGGATTAAGCGTCTGGAGCACGCCTGCGACGAGCTAACGCATACCGTCTCAACAAAGCTGAATAAGTCTTTCATCACGCCGTTCGATCGTGAAGACATCTATCTGATGTCCAGCGCGCTGGATGACATCGTTGACCTGATCGACGATGCAGCGCGTGCGATCATTATTTTTGACATTGGCGAGATTCGCGATTACGCGCACGACTTCGCCGGCGTGCTCGAGCGCATGGCCGAACAACTGCGCGAGATCGTGGGAACATTGCAAAAACCGAAGAACATCACGCAGCGTCTGGTGGAAATTCACCGCCTGGAAAACGACGGCGACGACATTTATCATGCGGCCATTGCTGAATTGTTCCATGAGGAGCGCGATCCGATGACCGTCATCAAGTGGAAAGAGATTTATGAAAAGCTGGAAGCAGCCGTCGATCGTTGCGAGAACGTCGCGAACATTATCGAGAGCGTTATTATCAAGCACACTTGAAAAGCAGAAGTCAGATATCAGAGATCAGACGTCAGTCTTGCTTGGCTGAATTTGGTGGTCAGCGAAGTCAAGCTGACTCGACGATTTTTCGGCCACTGAATACTGTCTAATGTTTGACGCCTGACAATCTGACTTCTGATCTCTGACGTCTGACTTCTGACCTCTGATCTCTGTATTCTATGTCCGCCACCTTTGCCTTTGTCCTCGTCCTGGTCACGTTTGCGCTGATCTTTGACTACATCAACGGATTTCATGATGCAGCAAACTCGATCGCGACGGTGGTCTCGACGCGCGTTTTGTCACCCGGGGTCGCTGTTGTTTGGGCAGCGTTCTTCAACTTCGTGGCCTTCGCGGTTTTCGGCACGCGCGTGGCGAAAGCGATTGGCGACGGCGTGCGCATGGATCTGATTGCGTCCGAGTGGCGGCTTTACGTGCTGCTCGCGGCGCTGATTGGCGCAATCATCTGGAATCTGATCACGTGGTATCTCGGTTTGCCCACATCGAGCTCGCACGCGCTGCTGGGTGGTTATGCCGGCGCCGGCATTGCCGCGTACGGCGGGATCAGCGGACTGCTGAAGACTGACGTCTGGCTGCGAACACTTAAGTTCATCGTGCTGTCACCACTGATTGGAATGGTTTTGGGATTTACGCTGATGGTGCTGGTGCATTGGATCTTTCGGCGCGTCACTCCGGCGAGAGTCGATAGTTTCTTTCGCAAGGGCCAACTGTTTTCGGCGGCCGCATTTTCGCTAGGTCACGGCGGGAATGACGCGCAAAAGACAATGGGCATCATCACGGCCGTGCTGACGGCGGGCGGTGTGGCCGGTCTGACTTATGGACCGAAAGGCGCGCTGCCATCGATTCCGCTTTGGGTGGTTTTGTCGGCGCACGCGGCGATTGCGCTCGGCACATTATCCGGCGGCTGGCGCATTGTCCACACCATGGGATCGAAGATTACGAAGTTGAAACCGATCGGCGGATTCTGTGCCGAGACAGGCGCTGCGTTAACGCTCGCTTATGTGACGCTCACCGGCACACCGGTTTCGACGACGCACACGATCACGGGCGCGATCGTTGGCGTTGGCGCAACGCGGCGTTTGTCAGCAGTGAAGTGGGGCGTCGCCGGCCGCATCGTCTGGGCGTGGATTCTGACCATTCCCGCCGCGGGAACGATTGCCGCGATTTCATTTTGGATTGTTCGGGCCATTCACAACTGGACTACTTGATATCGTTAAACCTTCGGTAAGACTCCACACTTAAGCCTCACGCCATTCCAGGCGGCAATCTGCGCGTCGGCGAACCTGCCGGTCTTTGGGCAGCCGGCCCTTTCCCATTGCGCATGCACCCGTTGGTAGAACACCAGCGCATTCTCACAGTCCACGCTATGCACACGAGGAACTCTGACTGCTGAACCTTCTGGATCTCGCAGGACTCCGAGCGAACTCGCAATTCCTTTTTTGGACGCTACCTTCTTTTGCGACGGCATTTTCCTGGGGCGTTTGCGATTCATGATTCATATCCTTTCTGGAACCGACTGTAACGGATAGCAAACTCGCTTTTGCGAAACGAATAGCCGCGCGGCTCTGGTTTTTCAGAACCCGGAGACGATTCCCCGACGCCAAAAAGCGGACGGCCGATGCTCATTCGAGTACCGGCCGCTGCCTTTCGATCACCTTCATGAATCTAACTGGCTGCTTTTGCGTATTGGGCGGCGCCCTGAAAGTCGACGCCGACATACGCCTCATCGCCAACGATCCAAGCGTCGTGCCCGGCAGGAATGGACGTCACATCGCCCGGCTTCACTTCGATTTCCGATCCGTCATCCATCCGCACCGTCATGTTTCCGGAAATAGTGTAAATCAGATGCGCGACCTGACAACTGTCAGTCCCGGCGATGGGCTTCACGCATTCAGACCACTTCCAGCCGGGTTGAAATGTAGCGCGCATCACCTGCGAGCCGCCGAGGTTCACCACCTCGACCTTTCCTTTGTCCATGCTTCGTGTTTCTTCTGGTGCATCGAAGCTCTTGTTGATGGTATCTCCCATAGTGCACTCTCCCTGTATAAAGAATTTAGGTTATGGCTTCTATAACAAACGATATCGCAAGTCAATCAGTCATTTGAAATGATAATGCCCTACTTTGCGGTTTTTCTTTGCGGACTTTGCGACTTGGCGTGAACTAGCGTTGCTCGGAAAAGAGATCTCACGCAAAGGCGCAAAGACGCAAAGAATCGCAAAGACAAATCAGGACCCCCCTTTGAGTCTTCTTCTTCGCTCTTTAGTTGCAGGGCAGTATTATTAGAACTCTTCGCAGGTTCAAAAACTAAATGAAGCGCTGTCCCATCTGCCAACAGACCTACACGGACGAAACGTTAAAGTTCTGTCGCTTGGATGGCGCCACGCTGGAAGCGTTGGCAGACGCACGGACGGAAATACTTAACGGGCGGTCGGCGCCGTCAGTCGGCGGTGTGCCGACGACAGTCCTGGATGAGCCATCGCAACCGATTCCCCGCGCGACAACCACGGGAGACTTGAAACCCGAAACCAGATACGCCAAGAGCGGGGACATCAACATCGCGTATCAGGTGCTTGGCAATGGACCCGTCGATCTTATCTATGTGCCCGGATGGGTGACTCACCTGGAGTACGGTTGGGAAGAACCTTCACTCGCGCGTTTCTATCGACGACTCGCATCATTTTCGCGCCTGATCCTGTTTGACAAACGCGGCACCGGATTGTCGGACCAGAGTACAAACCTGCCGACGCTCGAACAGCGAATGGACGACGTGCGCGCGGTCATGGAAGCAGTCCACTCTGATCGTGCGGTAGTGTTTGGGGTGTCTGAGGGCGGGAATATGGCCATGCTCTTCGCGGCGACTTATCCCGAGAGAATGATTGCTCTGATCACCTTCGGAGTGTTTGCCAAACGCGTCTATGACCCCGAATATCCCTGGGCTCCCACTCCTGAAGAAAGACAAAAGTTTTACGACGCTATCGAACATGAGTGGGGCGGCCCGCTGGGCGTCGATGATTTGGCGCCCAGCATGGCGCACGATGAGCGCTTTCGACATTGGTGGGCAAGTTACCAGCGGCGGAGCGCCAGTCCACGCGCGGCGCTGGCCCTGGCGCAGTTGAATACATCAATTGACGTGCGTCATGTGCTGCCGGCGATCCGAGTGCCCACTTTGGTCCTGCACCGAACAGGAGATCGCGATTCGAATATCGACGAAGGCCGATACATCGCATCGCGTATTCCTGATGCCAAGTTCGTTGAATTACCCGGCGAGGATCACCTGATCTTTGTCGGCGATCAGGACACGATTTTCAACGAGGTCGAAGACTTTGTAACCAAGGTCCGGCGCACAGGTGAGACGGACAGCGTTCTGGCGACCATCCTTACCATTACGGGTTCGTTCGAAAAAGCTGAAGGCACGCGCAACGGCTCATCTGACTTTCGGGCGTTGGCAAAACGCGAAGCCGAATGGTTTAAAGGCCGTGTGGTGGCATCGCACGACGCCGCGTTTTGCGCAACGTTCGACGGCCCGATTCGGGCGATCCGCTGCGCGCGAGCAATCCGAGATGCGTCGTCGCAAATGCCGTTCGAGGTGAAACTCGGA
>DATBSG010000228.1:0-6913 GCA_036559945.1 Pyrinomonadaceae bacterium | reverse complement strand
TTGCGCACGCTCGGCACGCGATAGGGCGGCATCTCCATCACGAACGGCGGCGTGGGCGCTTTCAAGACAGTGCGTCTGAGCAACGATGCCACGACGATTGCCGCGACGATCCCCAGCAGATACATGCCGAGAATGATCAACGCACCGGTTGAGACAAAACCCAGCACTTTTTGACCGGCAAACAGCGCCGCGATCATCAGCGTGTAGACGGGCAAACGCGCCGAGCAACTCATGAAAGGCGCAATCATTATCGTGGCGATTCGGTCTTTCGGATTTTCGATCGTGCGCGTGGCCATGATGCCGGGAACCGCGCAGGCGAAGCTGCTCAACAGCGGCATGAAAGCTTTGCCGTGCAAGCCGACTGAACGCATCAAGCGATCCATCAGAAATGCCGCGCGCGCCATGTAGCCGCTGTCCTCCAAAACCGCGATGAAAAAGAAGAGCAGCAGAATCTGCGGGAGAAACACAAGCACGCCACCGACGCCGGTAATCACTCCGTCGACAAGCAAATCGGTCAACAAACCCGCAGGCAAATTCAGCCGCACAAAATTTCCGAGCGCGCCGAAAACGTTCTCAATCAAACTCATTGGCAGAGTCGCCCACGAGAAGATTGACTGAAATACGACGAGCAGCACCAACACGAGGATTAGCGGACCAAGAAGTCTGTGCGTGACGAACCGATCGATTTTTTCGCTCGTGGATTTTTGCCGTTGCTTTGCTTCGGTTGTATCCGAAACGATTCGTTCAATGCGCGCGTAGCGGCGGATGAGGTTTGATTGGCGGTGTCCGGCATCAACAACATCACGAACTGTTTGAGGCGCCGCCACTTTGTTCTCAAATTCAGTAGCCGCCAGCACCGCATTCGCCAACTCCCTCAATCCTCTGCGCTGTTTCGCCACCACCGGCACAACCGGCACTCGGAATTCAGCGCTGAGTTTCGCAACGTCGATTTTCAGATTGTTTCGCTCGGCCAGATCGAACATTGTCAGCGCAATCACGACGGGGTTGCCTGTATCGATGAGTTGCGTTCCAAGGTAAAGATTGCGAACCAGGTTGGTTGCATCGACAACAACAACAATCATGTCGATGCTGTCAGTCATTTGTTTCCGGCTTAGCAGAATGTCACGCGCAATTTCTTCATCGAGTGATGCGGCCTCTAAACTGTAGAGACCGGGCAGGTCAATCAAACGCGCGGGCACAAAGTCCGGCGACAGCGTCCATTCGCCAATCTTGCTTTCGACGGTAACGCCGGGATAGTTCGCGACCTTTTGCCGCAGGCCGGTCAGCGCATTGAAAAGGCTAGTCTTGCCCGCGTTGGGATTACCGGCGATCGCGATGGTCAGCGGCCGCGCTGTTCGTTCGTGTGCTTCGGCGGAACAAGAGATCGGTAGTTCAAGAGTTGCGCTCATTACGTGCGATTTGAACCTGAAGAAGGTTGCGCAACCGCACTAGACGATGTCGCAGTTGTCCTCGAGCACGACCTGGATTGATTTGGCTTCAGAGCGGCGTAGCGCCAGGTGATAATCCCGCACGCAAACCTGGATCGGATCGCCGAGCGGCGCGGCTTTCACGACGCGCACCGGCGCGCCCGGGACGACGCCCATCTCCATCAAACGCAACCCGTGCGAATCGGTCGCTTCGACGGACGTAACGCGCGCCAACGTGTCCAACGGAATTTTGTCTAGTGTCATTTTGGGCTCTTTACTCTGTCTGATTTGTTCTCCGCTTTGAAATTCATTTTCAATATCGTCCAAGACAAGAGCAATCGAAAGGCCACAGAATTGCTGCCGCTGGCGGCTTAGTTCTCTCAATTTCACCTTGGAAATCGCCGATGGCCCTGCGGGGTTCTTCGCAGCGTTTAGCGATATTCCCCAGCGTGGCGCTCAAAATGAAGTCCCGAAGGGCGGCCAGTACGTCTGTCTCATCAATTAACAGGTTGCGGCAAAAGAATGTGTTAATTGTCAGTTCGGGACCGCCAGTGAGACAAATGCTTCGCGCGCCAATCGGTCGCGAAACTTCGTGCGGCCCTCAGGTGGGTTCATCGGATTGGTAACGGTCCAGGTGCATACCGAGCCGGCCGGAATAATGATCACACGCGTCGCGGAAACTGGCTCGCCACCGGTCATCGTTTTGGCGAGCAGCAGATGTTCGCCGGCGCCCACGATGAATTCCATGCTGCGCCCACCCGGAGCCACACGGCCCATGTAAACGCCATCGACGTAGAAGGCGAGAAAGTAGTTCGACGCATTCATCATCGCGAGCGCAGTTTCGCGGGTAGGACTCGCGACACATTGCGCGCGCATTACCGCTGGCGCGAGCGCCAAAACAAAAAAGCACACGACCACCAAAAGTCGCATGACTCTGGTCAGGGATTTCATTTTGCACCTCCGGCGCCAGTGCTCGGGGCGAGATGTCGCTTCACGCCGCGAGCTGATCGGCAACTTTGATTTCAGGCTCGAGGCGAATGCGTGTCTTCACAGAATTCGCAATCAAGCAGTGCCGCTCCGCTTTCTCCAGGATGCGCAACGCGCGTTCTTCGTCACGAGCATTGCGAATCGTCAGACGCGGGCGCAGCACGACGAGCGTCATCATCATCCCAACATCATCCTGCTTCTCGAGTTTGCCCGTCGCCTTCGAGTCAAAGTCGACGAAGTCCAGCTTCGAGTTCTCAGCAATAGCCACGAACGTCGTCATAAAGCACGAGTTAATGGCGCCGACGAAGAGATGCTCGGGCGTCCACACGCCTTCATGCCCACGGAATTCCGGCGGCGCGTCCACTTGCAGCGTCGGCAACACGGGACCGCTCAAACTGCCGTGACGTTCTCCGGTCCACGCGACGTCGGTCGAATAAAAATGCATTGCTTCCATCGTTCTCTCCTTGATTTATTCCGCCCCCGCCGTGGCCGCGGCAGCCACCATCGGCACGGGATGTTCGCAGATTGCTTTGTAAGTTTTCACCACATCGTGAAAAGTAAGTGGCGGCTTCTTGCCGTTTGTCTCCCGAGCTTTCAAGACGATGTCGTTCATCGACAGCATGCCTTGCAGCTCGCCCTCCGCGTTCAGCACGGCCAGTCGCCGAACCTGCGAAGGGGACATTACGACGAGCCGAAGTGCATCGAGATGTGTCGGATCGACTGCATCGTTCCAATCGCCGCGTAGGCGCGGAAGATCTTCTCAGCCGGCAAGTCTGCGCAGAACAACTCCGACCGCGTAAGCCAGCGCGGCGGCAATTCCGCCGACAAAGAAAGTCGACAACCCCGATCGCCACCACGGGACCGTTGACCAACGGCTCTTAATCGAGCCAATGACGAAAAACACCGCGGCGGTGAGGATGATCGAAATGGTGAAAGCACTCGTGACGGTAACTAGGAACGGAACCAGCGGTACCAGGCCGCAGACTGCAAATGCACTGAAAGTTGTTAACGCTGCGAGCCATGGCGAGCGCGCTTCCAAAGGCAGACCATATTCTTCCGTCAACATCGTGCGCACCCAACGATCACGATCAGAAGTGATCAATTCGACGACGCGTTCCAGATCCGCGCCCTCGAATCCTTTCGCCGCAAAAATCTGTCGCACCTCTTCGCGCTCGCCTTCGGGCGCGACATCGATGTGGCGATACTCAATTGCGGCGACGCGTCGCATGTCGTCGTGTTCTGACTTCGTACCAAGAAAGTTACTCGCCGCCATTGAAAAGCCGTCCGCCAGAAGGTTCGCGAAACCCATAATCACAATCACTACCGGCGAAAGATGCGCCCCAACTACTCCCGTGACCACTGCGAATGTCGTCACCGAGCCGTCGATGCCGCCGTAAATCCAATCGCGCAGATAGTTCTGCCGCGGCCCGGCTGCTAGTCGCTCGCCGATGGCTTCAGCGGTGTGTTCGTGTTCCATTGAAGTGCATGCGAATGTGCGGATCAATTAGAATCGGGATTGAGATGCTCAAAGCTCAAGAGGCTGGTCTCGCCATCACCATCAACGATTGCCAGCGCTTCGTCGCGGCCGTCGAGTCCGCGCTTTGGTGTTATCTGCCGAACATTCGCGATAACGTGCGTTAAGTGGCGGGCGGGATCATGGAAGCGATCACCAAACATAATCTCGACATTCGGCGCGCCGTTGCCTCGCTCAAGGCTGATTCCGGCAAACGGCAGTCTATGCCCTTCGGTTTGCGCGCCATTTTCGCCGAACACGCTCAACTCAGTCGGGCGCGCCAGGTTGCGCCTGGTGAACTCGTTGAAATAATTTATCCACACGCTGCGATCAATAATTTCAGTCATATTTATGTCCTCCCTTCTTCTGTCGATTACTGGAGCGCGCAAGGTTTGTGCCAGCAGGATCACGGCGTTTCGGCGTATCTTGCAGCGAATTTGAGACTGGACCTGCGGGCTTTCTCGCAGCCCCATGAGCAACTTTTCCCAGCCCTTACAATTTCGCCGTGGTTATTAGCGGTTGCAGAAACTACCGCTCGGTCATTGGAAGGTAAATTCTGAAAGTTGAACCTTCACCCAGAGTCGAATCAACTTCGATGTGCCCGCCGTGAACGCGCACGATGCGACGCACCGCGGGCAGGCCGAGGCCAGTCCCGCCGTCCGTCGTCGTAAAGAATGGATTGAAGATACGGCTCAGGTCGTCCTCGCTGATGCCGCGGCCAGTATCTGATACGCGAATGATTGCCTCTTCAGTATGATCCTGATCGGAGGCCTCGCCGCGATCAATCGCCACTGATACTGTGCCGCTTTCCTCAATGGCTTCAATCGCGTTGATGACGAGGTTCAGAATCGCGTCTTCCATCGATGCCGGGTCGACCGACAGTATGATGTCCTCTGTCGGAGGATCGAATTCAATGCGGACTTCCTTTTTGCCGATACGCCCGATCAACTGCGCGCGCGCAACGTTAACCGCGCGCCGCGTCAGCTCTGTCAGCGAAGCCACTTCGCGATGCACCGAGCGCGGCCGCGCGCGATCGAGCAGCGCGCGCACAGTGCCGTCGATCCGTTCGACCTGCTCGCGGACGCCGGTCAGCACCTCGCGCTCCGGATCGCTCGCATCGCGACGTCGAATCAGAATATCGACTGCGCCTTGAATTCCGGCGAGGGGATTCTTCACTTCATGCGCCAGTCCTGCGGCCAACTCGCCGACAAACGAAAGTTGCGCCGCGCGATGCAGTTCCGTGGCCTGTTGCTGAATCTTTTCCTCGGCCTCTTTTAGTTGCGTGATGTCGTGACGAATCGCGACGTACTGATACGGTTTACCATCGGCATCGAGAAACGGCACGATGGTCGTGTCGACCCAGTAAATGCTGCCGTCCTTGGCGCGATTGCGCAGCTCGCCCTTCCAGACTTTACCACCGGCAATCGTCGTCCAAAGGCTACGAATAAATTCTTTCGGGTGATAGCCGGAGTTGATGATGCGGTGGTCCTGGCCCAGCAACTCTTCCCGCGAGTATTTCGAGATGCGGCAGAACTCGTCGTTGACATAATTGATGATGCCGCGCTGATCAGTGATCGCGACGATGGTTGACTGATCGAGCGCGAACTTAATGTCTGCAAGCTCTTTCAGCGAAGCTTGCAGCGCCTGTTCAGCCTGCGACTTTGAAATCGATTCGGAGATCATTCAGCGGGAGTTTATCACGGGGACGGATGAATCTATGGGCGCAAATCGAACCACGAAACGAGCTGCCCAAGTAGGAAATTTACTCGCTCGCCGCAACGGCGGATTCTTCCAGCTTCTTCAAACGATAACGCAACTGGTCGCGGGAGATGCCGAGGAGTTCGGCGGCTTTCGTCTGGTTGCCCCCGCTCCGGTCTATGGCCTGACGCACCAGAGACATCTCGACGTCTTCCAACGAAACGCCATCTGAGGGCAGACGAAATTGGGAACTGGAGGCGCCACGGCCGTCGGTGGAAAAATGCTTTGCGCCTTCGGCAACGGCGCGCGGGATGTACTTCATTGTGATAACGTCGTCGTCTTCCAAAATTATCGCGCGCTCGATCACGTTGCGCAGCTCGCGCACATTGCCCGGCCAGTCGTAGCGGCGAAACGCGGCGGCGACTTCCGGCGCAATGCCGTGAATCTGTTTGCGCAGGCGTTTGCCGAAAGCCTGTATGTAGTGATCAGTCAGCAGCAGAACGTCGTCGCCGCGCTCGTGCATCGATGGAATGTCGATCTGAATCACCGACAGGCGATAGTAAAGATCCAGGCGGAAGCGGTTCTCTTCACTCTCGCGTTTCAGATCGCGATTTGAAGCGGCGATGATGCGCGCGTCGAAGGGAATGTCTCGCAAGCCGCCCACGCGACGAAACGCTCCTTCTTCCAGAACGCGCAGCAGCTTTGCCTGCAAACTCAATTCAAGCTCGCCAATCTCGTCGAGAAACAGCGTGCCGCCTTCGGCTTGCTCGAACAAACCTTCTTTGCGCGCCTTCGCATCGGTGAACGCGCCTTTCTCGTAACCGAACAGCTCGCTTTCTATCAAAGTCCCGGGCAGCGCGGCGCAGTTGATGGCGACGAACGGGCCTTCGGCGCGATTCGATTGATAGTGAATCGCCTTGGCGACCAGGTCTTTGCCGGTGCCCGATTCGCCTTGAAGCAGAACGGAGGAGACTTCGCTTTCGGCGACTTTCTGCGCGATGGACAACGTCTCGCGCATGGCCGGCGAGTTGCCGATGATTTGATCGAAGCTGAACTGCTGCGCGCGCTCGCGGCGAATTGTGTTGACTTCGCGGCGCAGGCGGCTGGCTTCAATGCCGTTGCGAATGGTGACTTGCAGCTCTTCGAGGTTTATCGGCTTGCCGATGAAATCGTACGCGCCACCACGCAGCGCCGCAATGGTTTCATCGACCAGCACATTCGCCGTGATCATGATGACGATGGCTTCGGGTTCGCGCTGGCGCATCTTGCGCAGCACGTCGAGGCCCGA
>DATBSG010000227.1:0-6944 GCA_036559945.1 Pyrinomonadaceae bacterium | reverse complement strand
TCCGCCACCCAAACGATCAGCGGCTTACCGGCAATCGGCAACAAAGGCTTTCCGGGAAGACGGGTCGAACTGTAGCGAGCGGGGATTACTGCAACGGCTTTTGGCTGGGAATTTGAACCCGTGTGAATCACGGGATTACACAGTAACGCGTCTGGTTAAGAGTGTCAACGTGTCAGTACCGGGAGCGATAGCGACCGGATCAAGGTGCAACTATCGTGAAGTCAGACACCATTGACTCACTCGGCCCACGTACTAGCAGAGGCTGTGGTCGATCCGGTCGCTACCGCTCCCGGTACTGACACTCTCGTAATCTGCGGCTGGATTACTTCTCACTAATCACAAACGTCGGCACCATGCCACCACCGGCACTTACGTTCGCGAGTTCATTCGAAGACAAACGCGTGAAAGCCGAGCCAACTTTTCCATTGAACAGCAAAGGATCGAGATCAACTAGCTGCTCGACGAACTGAATTGTGTCATCCGGTGTCAAAGCTGGAAATGTCTCGCGTGCGGTCGGCACGCGCTCTTGCACAAGATAATCGCCGTTCGCCAGCGCGTTGTGAATCGCTTCGTCCCAGCCAATCTCATCAGTGTTCCAGCCGATGTAAATTCCGTGGCCACCGTAGTCGTCGTTCGGCTTCAGCACCAAACGATCCCGGCGATCGTTGATGAAAGTGAGTAGGTCGATCTCGTCGCCATAATAATCCGACTTCGCCGCGCGCACGCGCCGCGTCCACGGAATGTGACCGGCGATCATCTGTTGTTCGTCCGCGGTAAACAGCGATTTGAACCGCGCGTCCGTCAACACCGCGAACAGCGCCTTTTTGTGAATAATCTTCGAGCGGAACCCGTTGACCATACAGATGGCGCGCGCGCGATACGCGTCAAGGAGTGCCGGCTGATCCTTCATAATCGGCAGATACTCGTTCACCAGCAGACGTTTGTAGACGATATCAATTTCGAATTCGCGCACGCGCAAGCGACCATTACTGAACTCGAGTTCATCGGGCGAGGCAATAATCGAAGGACAGCCGCGCGATTCAAAGTATTCGCGAAACAGCTCGAACTCTTTCAGCGTCGGCATGCCTTTCAGATCGACGATTGCGATGTGCGCCGCACGATCGGGCTTGCGCCCAAGAAATTCTTCGTAGCAATCGAGCAGAACTTTTAGCATCTGCGGGCGGCCTTCGAATCGCCGCACGTGGTACTTCTCGGCAAAGCGTTTCATCACCGGGAGCTGCGCGAAGATTTCAAACGCTGCGTCCCCGTAGGCAATTCCCGCAGGACTCTCACCATTCAATTCAACGAAACTGTAGGCTTCGTCGGTGAGAAACGAATCGAGCCGCGCTGTTGGAGAGACCGCGCGATAACCCGGATCGATCTCGACCAGCTCACGCTCGATCGGCGTCAGGCCCAGTTCGTCGAGCAATGACTCGTCGGTAACTGCGGCGTCCTTGACTTTCTCAATCGCGCCCCATACCGTCTCGCAGACGCGCACGACTTGTGCGAAATCTTCTTCACTCACGAAGTGTGGCCGGAGATAAGGTGAGAGGCGCCGTCCGCCGAAGATCAACTTGGCGCGTTCGAGTCCTTCATCGAGCAGCCGGAGCGAGCTTTGGGCTAACTCTTGATTGTCAAGCAGCTTGTGGTAGTAAGCGACGGCTTCGTTCAGCATCTTTTAGAGGTAGGACAACCACCAATCTTTTCTTCGCGCTTTCACGCCCGCGAACCATTTACACAGCGGATACAGAAGCAACACGCCGGCAATCCATGACAGATAAACCACCCACAAGTCAAAGCCCTGTCCTTTTGGTGGATTTTGGAAAAGGGTGATCGGGCTCATAAACAGCCAGCGCACCGGCTTGCCAAAGGCTAAATGCAGCAGGACAGAAATCCCATGCGCCGTGAACCATTGCAGCAGGTAGAAGAAAAGCGGCACGCGACCAAATGTGATGAAGAAGCGACTAATGGGTCCGCGGTTAGCGACCTCGAACCAAGCAAGCGCCACGATCGCCGGCCCCAGGGTCATCAACAGAAATAATAGCGACGGTGGATACTTCGACGTGTTGACGAATGAAAGAATGGTGAAGATAGCGTTCTTTTGCGGTGCCCACTTCGATCGATCGCCGTAGAAATTAGTGGCGCGGATCAATACAAAGAGCACGGTCAATCCGCCGCCAATCATCAGCAGAAGCTTTCGGCGACGTTCAGTACTTTGCTGATAGAGCGCGCCAAACGCGTAACCGACAGCCATAACGCCGATCCACGGAATCAGCGGATAGACGACGAATACTACCGGACTCAGTACCGGCAATATCGGAAACAATCCTTGCTGGTGCAGCAGTATCCAGAGCTTCGCGCCGGTCGATGGCATAGGCGTGCCCGGCCCGAAAAATGGCTGCACTTGAAATCGATCCAGCAGATTGTGCAGCGCAATCATCAGCAACCCAAACGTGGCAGTGATCTTGAGCGGCAAGTGAATCAAAGCCGCAAGCACGACCATCGAGATTCCGATCACCCAGATGACCTGCAAGAACGCGAAAAACCTATAGTCGAGACTGAAAGTCGCGCCCAGCCTCACTATCGTTACTTCCAAAAAGATCAGCCACAGTCCTCGTGTCACCAGAAATCGCGAAAGCTCGCGCTTGCTCTTGCCGCGCGCGAGCTGGAGATAAGCGCCCGTGCCCGCGAGGAAAACAAAAACCGGCGCGCAGTAGTGCGTGATCCAGCGCGTTAGAAACAGCTCTATGTTCGTTTGCGCCAGGTTGGTGGGATCGAAAAAGAGGCCGCCTTTGTGCACGAAATCGCGTGTGTGATCCAGCATCATGATCACCATCACGATCCCGCGCAGCAAATCGACTGAATCGATGCGCTGACGCGCGGGTTTTACTGGCTCGGGATTCACGGCGCCTGCAGGTTGCACATGTGTTGGCGTTTGATCGGGCATCGAACAGTCTCAAATTCACGTGATAAAGACCGCGGAGTTTATCGCAGAACGCGGCCAAATTCGAGACAGGAATTGTAAATTCTTGTGAAATTAAGTCAGGAACCCGATCGTTGCACACGCGCGGAGGATTAGATTAGCTAGAGCTCAATCTGTCGCAGGGAAATCACCGGCGCAAACGCCAGCAGACTATCCACCGTGGCTTTGTTGAGCGGCGCGTCAACTTCAATTATGGCCATCGCTTCCCCGCCCCGTCCGCGGCGACCCAAATGAAACGCGCTGATGTTGATGCCCGCATCGCCGAGAATTGTTCCCACTTTGCCGATGACTCCCGGCACGTCGCGATTGTGCATCACCAGCATATTGCCGCGCGGAATCGCTTCGATCCGAAAACCGTTGATTCTGGTAATGCGACCTTCGCGATAACCTTCCGCAGTTGTGAATACTGATCCAGACGCGGTTTGTTCGCCTGTTCTGCTCACGACTGACGTCCGCATTGCAGACGCGACGTTCGAGCCGCGCACATAGGACGTGGTGACGGCAATCCCGCGCTCTTCTGCGATGACGAACGCGTTCACAACATTCACACGCGCACTGATGTCGCGCAGCAGTCCGGCGAGGAACGCACGGGTGACCGGCGCCGCATCCATCTCGACCAACTCGCCGGCAAATTCAAGGCGCACGCTACGCATTGCGCTTTCCATTAGCTGCGCTTGAAAACGACCGAGGCTTTCTGCCAGCAAAAGATAGGGGTGAAGTGTCGCGAGTTCTTGCGCTCCGAAAGCCGGCATGTTCACCGCGCCGCGCAACGCGCCGGTCAGTAAGTAGTCGCGCATTTGCTCGGCCACGGTAAGGGCCACGGCTTCCTGCGCCTCGGCTGTTGACGCGCCGAGATGCGGCGTCACTATTACCTGATCGAGAGACAGCAAAGGGTGATCAGAAGGTGGGGGTTCTTGTTCAAACACGTCGAGCGCTCCGCCCGCGATCTTGCCAGAAGTAATCGCATCGTACAGAGCGCGCTCATCAACCAACCCGCCGCGTGCGCAGTTGATAACTCGCGCCCCTGGTTTCATCTTCGCGAACGCATCTGCGCTGATGAGGCCGCGCGTCTCGTTCGTCAACGGCGTATGAATCGTCAAAAAATCCGCACGGGAAAGCACTTCGTCCAGCGAGGCTACTTCGATTTCGACATCCCCGGTTTGATCGACAGCGACGAAGGGATCGTGCGCCACGATCTTCATGCCAAGCGCTGCTGCTCTTTGTGCCACCGCGCGACCGATACGACCCAACCCAATTACGCCCAGCGTCTTGCCACGCAATTCTGCGCCGACGAATCTTTTCCTTTCCCAGCGGGCGGCCTTCACGCTGCTGTTGGCCTGCGGGACGTTACGTGCAAGTGACACGAGCAAAGCAATCGTATGTTCCGCGGTGGTGATCGTGTTCCCGTCCGGCGCGTTCATCACCACGATCCCGCGCGCCGTGGCCGCAGGCACATCGATGTTGTCAACGCCAACTCCCGCACGGCCAATCACGCGAAGCGACGATGCCGCATCCATCAAATCCGCGGTGACCTTCGTTTCGCTGCGAACCACCAAGCCGTCAACATCAGTCAACGCTCTTGCCAAATCCTGACCAGATAAGCCAGTGCGCTTCTCGATCGCGAACGAATCGGAGCGCAACGGCTCGAGTCCGCTCTCGCTGACATCATCGGCAACGAAAATTTTGATGGGCATGGAACAGTTCAGAAAGAAATGGCTTGCCTGTGAAAGGCCTGTATGGTAACAGTCTGCCGAAGACACGTCGAGTTTGTGTAACACGGGCTGCCAGCCTGCATAAGGTTTAGAGTCGGGCTACTGCCCGACGATAAACAGGCGGTAACCCGCTTCTAAACCGGTGGAGAGAGTAGATGGAAATTATCGTCTATCGTGAAGGCGGCGAAAAAATCGAAACCGGCTTTACCGCCGAACAGTTGCCAGAGTTACTGAAAAACGAAAAGTCAGTCATTTGGCTAGACATGGAAGCGCCCACGGAGGCCGATGAGCAAATTCTCCTGAACGTCTTTCACTTTCATCCCCTGACAGTCGAGGATTGTCGCGAGCCGCGCAATTATCCCAAGGTCGAGGAGTTTCCCGGCTACCTTTACTTCATCGTTCATGGTGTGCGCGCGGACACCAGCCCCGATCACTTCAACACGATTGAACTCGACGGTTTCCTCGGATCCAATTACGTGATCACTTACCATCACGATCCGTTCCGCAGCATCAACAATGTGAAGAAGCTCCTTAGCACCAGCCCGGTGATATGCCAGCGAGGTCCGGCTTTTTTGCTGCATCAGATTCTCGATCAAATCGTGGATTATTACGCGCCAGTACTGGACGACTTTGACGAGCGTATTGCGAAACTCGAAGACGACATCTTCACGCTCAGTCGTCCGAACCAGGCGATTCTTGAAGAAATTATGGATTTAAAGCGAGGCGTGTTGCGGCTCCGGCGCATCACCGGAAGACAACGCGAAGTAATTCTTCGCACCAGTCGCGGCGAATTTGCGCTGATCCCCCCGCAACTGCTCCCGTTTTATCGCGACATCTACGACCACATCATGCGCGTGACCGATATGGCTGAGAGCTATCGCGACCTGCTCAGCGGCGCGCTCGATGCTTATATGTCCGTCGTTGGCAATCGCATGAACGAAATCATGAAAGTGCTGACGATTTTTTCTGCCGTGATGTTGCCGCTGACTTTTATCGCGGGAGTCTATGGGATGAACTTCGACTACATCCCCGAGCTGCATAAGGCGTACGGCTATTTTGCTGTTTGGGGAATAATGATAACCGTCGCAGTAGTAATGCTCAGCCTGTTTTGGCGGGCCGGATGGATTGGCGGCGAACGGAAAAAGTAGCAGCCGCGCTACTTCATCAGCAGCACGTAGAGGCTTATGAGCAAACAATTCACGATAAAGGCGTAGGCTCCTGCCACTACATCGTCAGCCATAATACCCAAGCCGGACTCCAAAGCTTCCAGTCGGCGAATGGGATAAGGCTTCCAGATATCGAACGCTCGAAATAGCAGGAATGCGGAGAGCACCGGCAACCAACCAGGGAAAAATGCAGGCACCGATAACAGCGCGATCATCTGACCTGCGACCTCGTCGATGACGACTATGGCGGGATCTTTGATTCGCAATCGTGCTTCAACCCGCGAAGCCGCCCAAATCCCAATCAACGTCAGACCAAGAATAACCAGCGACTTTATCGCGAGTACCGGCGTGTCCAAGGGAAGAACGAACGCCGGTATGTTTGCTAACAACTGGCGAGTGGCGTGTTCGAGCGGAAGGTAGATCGCAACTCCGACAAGCGAGCCCAGCGTTCCGGGTGCAATCGGAAAATACCCGACACCACACGTCGCCATCGCCAGCGCCAAATAATCGGCCGCATTGCGCCTTTTCGGGGCAGGGATTTCAGTGGCCGAGACCGCAACCGCTGGATTCAATTCGTCGCTGGATTCTTTAATTGCCGTCATTGGCACAGATTAAATCGCAGTACAAGCACTAATTTGTACTCCAGCTCAAGATACGACGCAATGCGATTGGCTTTTTCCTGCACGAGGTAATCCGATCGTTTCCGACTGCCGCCCGAAGTGTCGGCACGCGAATTTCATAGTTCCGGTAGCATTATGAGGTGCTGCTTGTGTCGTCGTGCTGATAAGTCTATTGTACAAACTCAGGTTCTCCCCATCGGCTGTAAACGATACCTATCCCTGCAATATTTTTCCGACGGACTGAATAATTTTTTGGCGCTGAAGTTAAGGTTATACGGCAGACTCCTGTTAACAGCAGCGCGGCGTCCGGGCGCTTTGCTGGTCAGTGTGCTTCTGCTCGGAAGCGTTTCCCAGTCATCAGCGGCCATCACGGAACTTCAACCGAGCGGCCGCATCCGCGGGACAATTCTCGCTGTCTCCGGGGATCGTCTTGAACGCCTGCCCGGTGCGGTCGTTACTCTCG
>DATBSG010000226.1:0-19440 GCA_036559945.1 Pyrinomonadaceae bacterium | reverse complement strand
CGCGATGCAGGAGGCGAATGCCTATTATGATCGCGACTTGCGCGCGGTGGTCTTCGGTTACTTTCCCGCATCGGAATCCGATCCGGGCACAAATCTTCCGGGTCAACCCGTTTTCACCTGTCTCTCGCATGACATCATCGCGCACGAGATGACGCACGCGTTGATTGACGGCCAACGCGAATTCTTCATGGAGCCAAGCGGACCAGACACGCCCGCCTTTCACGAAGGCTTCGCCGACATCATTGCGCTGTTCCAACATTTCAGCTATCGCGACGCGCTGGTGGAAATGATTCAGCGCACGGGCGGTCTGATTTATCGCCAACGTGTCGCGCCGAACGTGCAACCGGAGGGCGGCCGGCCCGTGATACAGGACGAGCTATCGACGACGAATCCGCTGGTCGAGTTGGCCCAGCAGTTTGGCGAAGCGATGGGCACGCGCCGGGCTTTGCGGCAAGCGCTTGGAACTGAGCCGAATTCGCAGGCGTTGCAAACTTTGGTTGAGCCGCACGAGCGTGGCTCGATTTTGGTGGCGGCGGTGTTCGACGCGTTCTTTACAATTTACATGCGGCGCACGCGAGACTTGATGCGAATCGCGCAAAGCGCCGGGTCAGTTACGACGCCGGGAAATCTGCATCCGGATCTGGCGAGTCGGCTGGCGGGTGAAGCGGCGAAAGCGGCCCAGCACTTTGCCAACATCGGCATAAGGGCGCTCGATTATTGTCCGCCGATCGACATCACGTTCGGCGATTTTCTCCGCGCGATGATTACCGCTGACTACGATTTGGTGCCGACGGACAAGTACGGTTATCGCGCGGCGTTGATCGAGGCTTTTCGTCTGCGCGGCATCTATCCGGAAGGTGTCAAGTCTTTCGCGGAAGAGTCCTTACGCTGGTGTCCGCCGGAAGTGATGAAGGGAATCAAACCACCCGTATGTGAAGGCCTGGAGTTCGATATTCCCAAACCGACCACGCCGGCACAGAAGACAAAGAATGCAAAGACCTTGAGCCGTTTTGGACGCGCGAACGCAAAAGCGCTGGGGTTGAATGAAGACCAGAACGTTCAGGCCTTCTCGTTCCATGCCATTCATCGCGTGGCGCCCGACGGCCGGCTAAAAGTCGAGGTGATCGCCGAACTGATGCAACAGATGGATGTACCCAGCGACGGAGCGGACAAGGATTCCGAAAAATTCACGTTTCGCGGCGGCGCCACAGTCATTCTCACTGACGACGGTGAAGTTCGGTATGCCATTCAGAAAAACCTTGGGAAAGACGACGCGCACAATGAACGGCTCAAAAATCAGCGCGAGTATTACCAGACTTCATTCGCAGCGATGGCGATGGCGACGTACAGCGACCGTGAAATTCGCGATTTTCTGCCGCGTAGTGGCCGCAAACGGCCGATGAATTTCGGCCTGGTTCACAGGGGGTACTAAGACCATGGTGACGAAAAAGAAGACCAAGAAACCTGCGAAGCCGCCCACGTTTGGCAGTAAAACGATCCGTGTTCGCATGTACCGGATCGGCTTTGGTGATTGCTTCCTCGTGTCTTTGCCTATCGCAAATCCAACGGCGAATGGCGACACGCACCGGCATGTGCTGGTGGATTGCGGCGTCCACGCGAAAGGCGATCTTGACATGATTGACCGGGCGGTCGATCACATTGCGACCACGACCGGAAAGAAGCTGGCGATCGTGATTGCGACGCATTCGCATCAGGATCACATTTCCGGTTTCAGCAGCAAATTCACGAGTTTCGAAATCGGCGAAGTGTGGCTGCCTTGGTGCGAAGATCTGAAAGACAAGCACGCGGCGAAGCTGAAGAAACTCACCGCGCTCGCCGAGAAGTTGGATAAGCACTTCGCTGCGCAAGCGCGCACGACGCGCGTTAACAAAACGCGCGCGGCAGCGATGGCGGCGGTGGCGAATCTCGTCCAAAACAAAACTGCGATGGGCTTGTTGCGCTCCGGATTCAACGTCAACGCGGAAGTGCGTTACTTGAGTGCAGGCGATTCGTTGAAGAATCCCGCGGGCGTGGATGGACTTTCGGTGAGGTTTCTCGGGCCGCCGCGCGACGAATCGTTCCTGATGAAGATGGACCCGCCCGCGGGGCACAGTTATTTGCGGATGAAGGGCGGAACTTCCGAGCGGCTGAATGCGGTCGAGCCGTTCACCGAAAGATGGCAAATGAAAGCCGATGACCCGGCGCTCGCACATCTGCGCTTCACCGACGAAGCCACAGAGATTTTGCAGAAAGAACTTGCCACTCCTTCGCTGGATGCGCTCGCGTTTGCTCTCGATCAGGTTAAGAACAACACGAGTCTGGTGAGTCTGTTCAGTTTTCGCGGCCAGCAAATGCTGTTTCCCGGTGATGCCCAATGGGGCAACTGGAAATTTTGGCTCGATCAGGACGACGCGGAAACGATCCTGTCCGGCATCACTTTCTTCAAAGTCGCGCATCACGGCAGCCACAACGCTACGCCCACCGACGCCCTCGAGCGGATGAGCAAAGGAAAATTCGCGGCGATGGTCTCGACCCAAAGCGTGCCGTGGGATTCGATCCCGCGCATTCCTTTGATGGATCGGCTGGGCGAGATGACCAGGAACCGCGTGGTGCGAAGTGATTCGCTGGCACTCGCGGATGCGCCCAAGGCGCCGAAAGGGCCGGAACTGGCTGAGCTGCCGAAGGGATTTGTGCAGGGCGAGTTTTGGTACGACTATCTGATCAAGTTGTAATCTGCCGATGCGCAGAGCTAACCGCGAGGGAGATTGGTCAGGAGTCAACGCGTGCCCGATCGAGCCGACCAGCAGAACCACCCCGAAGATCTTTTCGAAGTCACAGTCGAGCGCATTCTGCCCGGTGGTTTTGGGCTGGCCCATGCTGATGGCCGCACGTTGATGGTGGCGCTGGCGGCGCCCGGCGATTGCTTGCGTGTCCGAGTCGAGCGAGTGAAGGGAAGCGTCGCGTTCGCTTCGATCGTTGAAATACTCGAGCCGTCGTCAGTCCGAGTTGAGCCGCCGTGTCCATACTTTGGCCGCTGTGGCGGCTGCGATTTTCAGCAGTTGAATTATCAGGCGCAGCTCGACGCGAAAATTGAAATCATCCGCGATTGCCTGCGACGCATCGCCGGCATTGAATCGGTTCCTCATTTTCAAATTAGACAGGCGCCTAACCAGTGGCATTATCGCGGGCGCACGCAGTGGCAGAACGATGCGGTGCGGCAGCGACTCGGCTATTTCGAAGCGAATTCACATCGCGTTTGCGACGTGGCCGAGTGCGCGGTGCTTGTGCCGGAGCTTCAGCGGGAATTGGAGTCTTTGCGCGAGGAAATGCAGCGCGGCACGTTGCCTGACGCGCGATATTTTCGCGCAGTTGTTGGTGACCAGGATGTTTCGGTTGTCGATGACCGGGGCGTTAGCCCGACCACGAGGGAGGGCTCGCTTGCCGTCGAGGTCACACGCACAATTCGCGGCGAAAGATACCGCCTGAATGCGGAAAGCTTCTTTCAAACGAACATCGAACTGCTTCCGCAATTGATTGATTACGCGCTGGGCGATGTCCGCGGCCAGACAGCAGTCGAGCTTTACTGCGGCGTCGGGTTACTCACTGTGCCGCTGGCGCGCCAATTTGAACGAGTCGTGGCCATCGAGGACGACGATCACGCAACTAAATTCTCGCGGCAGAATCTGGGGAGCGCGGGTCTGCAAAATTCAGAGGTGGTGAATCAAAATGTGGCCGACTGGCTTGATTTGGAGTGCGGCAGCAGAGTCCCGATGCGTCGGGAACGCCGCTTTGGATCGTCGAGCAGTTCTGACCCGGCAGAAGCTTTAGCCGCAAATCCAATCAAAAGCGCCGTCGAAGCCGGCGCACTCCAAATTGATTTCCTTCTGCTCGATCCGCCGCGTACGGGCGCTGAGTCGCGGGTGATTTCCGGCATTCTGAATCTAAAACCGCAGAAGATTTGTTACGTCTCCTGCGATCCCGCAACGCTGGCGCGTGATCTGAAGAAACTCATTGCCGGCGGCTACTCGATCAATTCGATGCAGGCTTTCGACATGTTTCCACAAACGCATCATGTCGAAACTATCGTTCATCTTCAGCACAGTAGATCCAATGACAAATAGTTCTTTGCTTTCCCGGATCGCCGGGCTTCTGACACTAATCGACGAACAGATCTTCCAGCGATTGCCTCACCGGCTGAACTGAAACAACTTTTCCATTTGCGCTCCGCAAGGCAGCAATCACTGCGTCAAGTTCCTTCTCGTCCTTGATGTGAATTCGTAGGCCGCCCGCATCAGCAAGCACTTGCGCGCCGTCTTTCAAATTGCGCTTCAGCATAGCTTCGTCCGCGCCGGCAGCAATGACTTCAATCAGGCTGCCTTCGCGCGCGCGCAGTTGTTCGAGCGAGCCGGCGTGCGCGAGCTTGCCATTTTTCAGAATCGCGACACTATCGCAAAGCACTTCGATGTCGGAAAGAATGTGCGAGCACATGAAGACGGTCTTGCCCTCAGTGCGCAGCGTCGCGATCAAGTCACGCACCTCGCGGCGGCCGACGGGATCGAGACCGCTCATCGGCTCGTCGAGAAACACGATTTCCGGATCGTTCACCAGAGCCTGGGCCAACCCGACGCGTTGCAGCATGCCTTTCGAAAGCTTTCGCAGTTGACCATTCCAGCTCTTGCGGTCGAGATTTACTCGCGTCAACAGCGATTCCGTCCGACGCTTCCTTTCCGCTTTCGCGAGTCCAAACAACTGGCCGCAGTAATCGAGAAACTCGCGCGGGCTGAGGTAGTCGTAGAAGTAAGGATTCTCAGGCAAGTATCCGATGCGCGCATGCATGGAAATATCGCCGATGTCCTGACCGAGAATTCGGGCTGACCCGGCGGTCGGATAAATCAGGCGCATCAAGAGCTTCAGTGTGGTTGTCTTGCCGGCGCCATTCGCCCCGAGAAAGCCAAAGACTTGGCCGGCCTCGACCGTCAGCGACAAGCCGTCGAGCGCGCGCACTTTTCGCTTGCGCCAAAAGCCGACTTCGTAGTCTTTCGTCAGGTTGCTGATTTCAACCGCGGGCATTTAGTTATTTAGGACTGAGTACTCAGTCGTCGGTATTCATCGTGCAACATTCGATTTCGGATCGAGATCAACGTCACAACCGCCGCTGAGCAAACTATACGGCATCCCTGACGGATCAAGCGGCGCTGCGTTAGCGTCAAACTTAAACATATGATAAGCCCTCACCGAGCCCTCTTCTTTTAGCCTGCTGATTTCGATTTCCGCTGCTGCCAATTCATCATGTACTTCGCGCCATGAACCAACGCAACGCCCGTTCTGACTCTTGAATGCGTCAAGTACACGCCGAATGGCATCACGTTCATCGAGCGAATCCAAACGCAGCAGTTGATGCTCAACCATCTCTTTTACCGACTTGTCATTCGACGACTCATAGAGGTGCTGGTACATCTCGCGCGCCGCTGCGCGTGAGCCGCCTTCGGCTTTCATGCGCGCGGCCATTGCCGTCATCCACGCGGGTGCGCCCGGCAACTTCGCCCCCGCGGCGTACACTTCGCCGGCGCGCGCGTAATCCTTCCGTTGCCAGTAGATGTAGCCCAGGTGCTGGTACAGCCGCGATGAATTTGGATTCGCCGCAATGCCTTTGTTGAGCAGCGCAATTGCCTGATCGGGACTCACCTCTGGCAAGATGAGCGCGCCATATTCGTACGCGGGAATAAACTGCGGGTCGAGCGCCGTCGTCACATCGAGCAGCGACGCGAGCAAACGCAAATCGAGAGAAGACAAATCATTGAGCTCAAAACGCCCATCGTGTTCGTCTTCAAATTTGACGATCTTTCGCCCGACGTATTGAAGCGACCGCATCCAGTACCAATCAGCAGCCACTCCGTTGAAAGCCAGTGTCAGGCGCCTGGCCGTCCGACCACGCAAATAGAGTTGCTCTTCAGCGAATCGATTGGCCGAGTCGTGGTCATGGTGATCGAGCCAGCGACTCGCCCCGACAGCGCCACTGAGGCAGACGACCAGAACTATCGCGAGTAACAGATCCGTTTTCATTCGGAGAATCACTTGAAATTCCGTCGACGAAACACCAGGCCGGCCGCTGACAAAAGCACGGCGACGTAAAGGACGCCATAGATCAGCGCGCCGGCGACCGCGCGCTTATCAGGAGTGACGCCGTGCGCCGTTGCGGTGATAGCGCTGAAGTTCGACAGGTGCGGAAGTGCGTAGTACAACCCGCGAAACAACCAACGCGTGGGCAAGCTCGTCCCGGTATCAGCCAACGTTTTTAGATCGCTGCTGAAGTGGCCGATCAGAAAAATGAAAAAACTTAACAGCGCCGACAGCGCGGGCGATGAAAACGAAGAAAAGAGGAGCGCAACGGCCGTAATGATTAGAAGCTCGAAGTAAATCAGGAGAATGGCGGGCCAAATACCAAACGCCAGGCTGTCCCAGCCGTGCCGCACGTATAGCAGGGCTAGCATCACGCCCAATCCCATCACCACGACGTTGACCAGCAACGTCAGATTGAGGCCAAGGTATTTGCCGACCAGAAACTGTTCGCGGGTGATTGGCTTCGATAGAATCACGTATAAGGTGCGCCGCTCGGTTTCCTTGTAAACCAACCCAACGCCAACAAAAATCGCGATGAAGACTCCGAAGAGCAACATCGCGCTCAAACCTAAATCGACAACAATCTTGATTTCCTGTCCTGCGGACAGTTCGCCAATAAAAATTGCGCTGCCAATCAGGAGCAGCGCAAAAACAATCAGGTTATAAAGGACGCGATCGCGAACCGCTTCGCGAAACGTGTTCCGAGCAATCGCCACGGTCTGCCCGAACATGACGTGACTATACACGCGCAGGCCCGTTTGTGTCAGCAGATTTGTCTGAGAAGGGGAATGTGCGGAGTCGTCGACAATCAGGACTGCCATTCGTTAATCGGGCACGATGCGAAGACTAATTTCCAACTGCGGGCGCGGCTTTCACTGCCGCTTCGTCTGCATAGGGTGTGAGAGAGACGCTGTCGCCGTGTAGCACGCCGTCTTCAGCAATGCCGAACCTGCGGCTGCCTGTCTTCCCCACGCCTGAAGGAATTGTCGGCACCGCCGTGGCGTAGAACAATGCGGGCCGTGTGCCCGCCGCGGTTGGAGTAACGACAAAGTTATAGCCGCTCTTCGTTCCTGAGCCAAGCACTTGATCCGTTAAGAATTCACCGCGCAAAGCGGCCAGATTGCCATAATCGCCACGGCCCTCGGTTGCCTGGTAGGTAAGTTGGCAACTCTGAATCGTGCGCAGCGAAGACTGCGCAGAACCTTCGTTGGCCGCTCGGCGCGAGGCCAGCAAATTCGGAATCGCGATCGAGGCGATAATGCCGATAATGGCGACTACCAGCAATAGTTCGATTAGCGAAAAGCCTTTCGCGTTACGTTTCATTTCTCTGTCCTTCTCGTGGGAAGGGGCATTACTTCCGGCTGATAAAAAAGGGCGGGGTGAAGCTTTGCACTTCCACCCCGCTCGTCTAATCGCAAAAACTAAATCAGGGAGTATTAGTTGCCGAGCGCCGGAGCGGCGATAACGGCAGCTTCGTTCGCATAGGCGGTCAGAGCGGTGGAGTCTCCGTGCATCACGCCGTCGGTGGAAATTCCGAACCGACGCGTACCGGTTTGGCCGACACCCGCAGTGACTTGCGGCACCGCCGTGGCGTAGAAAGTCGCCGGGCTAACGCCCGCTACCAAGTCTGTAGGCGTGATTGCGAAGTTGTAACCACTCTTGCCACCAGTGGTGAGCACCGGGTCGACCAGATTCTGCGCGCCCAACTGTGCCAAGGTGCCATAGTTGCCCGCGCCGACGGTTGACTGGTAGGTGCCTTCCGAACTATGGATAGTGCGCAGCGACGATTGCGCAGAGCCTTCGTTCGCAGCGCGGCGGGAAGCGAGAAGATTGGGGATCGCGATCGCAGCGATGATGCCGATGATCGCGACTACGATCAGCAACTCGATAAGCGAGAAGCCTGCTTGACGATTGTTTTTCATTTTCTTTCTTTGCTCCTTAAGGAATTACTTGTTTGTTTGCCTCGCGCCATCGGCTTCGTCTCGTCGAGCTTCCGCAGCGCGCGATTTGTCGCTAATGGTTTTTACAACTGTCGTGCCGAAAGCAAAGTGTGAGTCAAATTGAAAGTGGTCGTGAATTTACTGAGGAAATTAAAGGAGAAGAATCCTCGGAGGTGTGCGGCGCTGACAAATGCTGTCAGGGATTTAGTGACGAAATCTGTTAGCAGCCGGGAGCCGGACGAGGTCGCAACCCCGCACAAACGCGAAAGGCGGCGTGAAGATAAACTTCACGCCGCCTCCGGAATTCAAGAGCTAACGGGTGTTAGTTGCCGAGCGCCGGAGCTGCGATAACGGCAGCTTCGTTCGCATAAGCAGTGAGCGCGGTGGAGTCGCCGTGCATCACGCCATCCGTGGAGACGCCAAAGCGGCGCGTGCCGCTTTTGCCAACGCCAGCGGTAACTTGTGGGATCGCCGTCGCGTAGAACGTCGCGGGGCTGACGCCAACGACCAGGTCGGTCGGGGTGACGGCGAACGTATAACCGCTCTTGCCGCCGGTCGCGAGGACCGGATCAATTAGGTTTTGGGCGCTCAACTGGGCCAGCGATCCATAGTTACCGGAGCCGATGGTCGCCTGGTAGGTTCCCTCTGAACTGTGGATTGTGCGCAGCGAGGACTGGGCCGAGCCTTCATTCGCGGCACGCCGCGAAGCGAGAAGGTTCGGAATCGCGATGGCGGCGATAATGCCGATGATCGCAACGACGATGAGCAACTCGATGAGCGAGAAGCCTGCTTTGTTTTTCATGTCTGTTCCTTTTCTCCTTGAGATTAAGCTGTGGTTTTTGTGCTTTCGCGCCACCGGCTTCGTCTCGTCTTTAACCGCAGCGCGCGATTCCGTCAACGCGCTCTCTTCAACCACTGTGCCAAGCGGAGTGAAGGCGATGAGTCGCTGAAATTGCTGGGGATTTCCCCGATGCTCGAGTTGAGAAGTCAGAAACTTACGACGGCGCTGACAGATTCTGTCAGCGAACGAGTGACTGTTTCAGTCAGGAAACGGATCTGTCTAGTTTTCGCCGGTGGCGGTAGCGGCTTGTTCGTTGCCGCGTTCGGGTTCATCGAAATCTTCGGCGCGGCGCCGCGGCTGTGGGTCGGTGGCGCGCCGGCGCGGAATGGTATCGCCGCTGCGCCGTTCGTCGCGCATCTGCGCAGTCAATCCGCGGACGCCGTGCTTATCCAACAGGTGACGGAGCGAGCGCACAGACATCTGAAGAAGTTGCGCAGCGTTCGTCTGATTTCCTTCAGTTCGCCGCAAAGCTTCGAGCAGGTAAGTCTTTTCCAACTGATCGAGGTGCGCAGTAAGGTTAATTCCGTTGTCAGGCAGATCGAATGAAGACGCAACTCGTGTCTGGCTGTATTTCGTGATTTGTTCGGGCAGACGCTCCGGTTGAATCGTGTCCGTAGCTTCCAGTGCGACGGCGCGCTCGATCGTGTGCTCAAGCTCGCGCACGTTGCCCGGCCATGAATACGCTTCCAACAAGCGCATCGCCGGCGGACTGATCGAAAGATGCCGGCCGGTTTGCGCGCAATGCTTGCCGATAAAATACTGCGCCAGCTCAACGATATCACCCTGGCGTTCGCGCAGCGGCGGCAGCTCCATCGGAATTACTGAGATGCGATAGAAAAGATCTTCGCGAAATGTTCCCTCTCTCACGAGCGCGCCCAGATTGCGGTTGGTAGCCGCAATAACGCGTGTGTTCACTTCGCTTTCTTCGTGCGCGCCGACGGGGCGGACCTTACGCTCCTGCAAAACGCGCAGCAGCTTAACCTGCATCGCGGGAGACATCTCGCCGATTTCATCGAGGAAGATCGTGCCCTGGTTTGCCGCCTCGAACAGCCCTTTGCGATTTGCCGTCGCGCCCGTGAACGAGCCTTTCACGTAACCGAACAGCTCAGATTCGAGCAGCGTCTCGGTGAAGGCGCCACAGTTGACTGACACAAACGGCTTCTGTGCTCGTGGACTCAAATCGTGAATGGCGCGCGCCACCAGTTCCTTGCCCGTTCCCGATTCGCCGGTGAGCAAAATGGTCGAAGGGACCTGCGCCACGGTTTCGATCATTTGAAACACGGACTGCATGCGATCGGACTGACCGATGATATTACTGAGCTTGCCACGCGCTCGTTGCCCTTTGATCAGGGCTTCGTTTTCTGCCTTCAGCGTCTGGGCTTCCGCGGCACGGACGATCTTGTCCAACGCGCGCGCGACTTTCTCTCTCAACAACTCGTTGTCGAACGGCTTGTGAACAAAATCGAAGGCGCCGAGCAGAAAAGCTTCATGCGCCGTCGCCTCGTTAGCGAACGCCGTCATCATGATGACTTCGACGTTCGGTTGTAACTCGCGCGCGGCGCGCAGCAGTTCAATGCCGCCCATGTCCGGCATCTTGACGTCAGAGATGATTACATCGGCGGGTTGCTGGCGCAGCAGGTCCATCGCCTTGCGCCCATTCTCAGCCACGCGCACGACGTGACCGTCACGCTGAAAGAGATGCGTCAAAAACTGGCGCATGCTCAATTCGTCATCGACGATTAGAAGATTGGCCATAGGTTCAACAAATCAAGAAATCATTTTCCATTGTAGTGAGTGCTCCTTGGGGTGATCAAAGGTGAACCGCAGTCTAAATGGAAAATGTCAAATGAAAAATGACAAATGGAAAATGGTTTTGCTTTTCACGCGCCTGACAACTCAACTGAAATTACCGTCCCTTTTCCCTGCCTGCTGCGAACGTTGATTGTACCACTATGGTCGCGAATAATTTGATACACAATTGACAGCCCGAGGCCGGTTCCGCCCGTGGTGGACGTGAAGGGCTCGAACAGCCGCTCGACCTGCTCGGGCGACATGCCGCAGCCACTGTCTTTGAAGCTGATGTGCACGCGGTCGGCGTTCGTGCGCTCAGCGTGCACGAAAAATTCGCCACCATCGGGCATCGCCTGCATCGCATTGCGGGCCACGTTCCAGCAAACCTGCTTCAATTGCTCCGCGTCGCCCTTGACCAACAAAGGCTCGTCCGGCAAGTCATCTTTCAAAGTATGACCGTCGCTTATCTCCGCACTGTTGCGCAAGAGCTTCAACGTCTCGCGAATCAGCGCGCTGACATCGACCTCGTCCATCTCGGCTGGGCGCGGCCGCGCGTAATCCAAATAGTCGGTGACGATCTTATTCAGCCGGTCCGATTCTCTGAGAATGATCTCCATCAACTGTCCGTGATCGGAGTTGTCTGTCAATTCAGAACGCAGCATCTGGATCGAGCCGCGCATCGCCGCCAGGGGATTGCGAATTTCGTGGGCGATTGACGCGGCCAGACGGCCGACCGCCGCCAGCCGATCTTGTCGCCGCGCAGTCTCTTCCATCACGCGCACGTCGGTGAGGTCCTGAAATGTGATCACCAGACCGCTCGTCTCGCCCGATTCGAGAAACAGCGGAGCAATGCTGTAACCCAGATGCAGCATGAAACCACTCTGAGTCAGTGAATCGACCTCAAAGCGCGGGCTGACTTTTCCAGCCGCTGCGGCTTCCATCGACACAGCGATCTGCCGAGTCATGTCGCCGAAGAACATCGCCGCATCCTTGCCGCGCACGTCTTCGGCCTGGTAGCCAGTGATTTCTTCGGCAGCAGCATTGAATGCATAAATGCGTCCCGTCAGATCCGTCGTGATCAATCCCGATCGAATTGACTCGACGATTCGTTCATGCAGAGCGCGCAGGTCTGCGAGTGAACGCGTCGCGGCGGCCAACTGCACGTCTGAGTGCAACTGCCGCTCGGCCAGTTTCGCCGCCAACAATCCGACGACGAGAAACGAAACGTCCGCCAGCCCCATCGATTGAATGACACCGGCGAGCGACTCTTCCGTCGGCCCGTTCGACGCCGGCACGACACCATTCAAGAGCAGCAACGAACACGCATTAAACGCGGCCGCGCTGCCAATCGAAGTAATCAAGGCGCCCCGCGGGCCGATGAACCAACTGGCGACGGAAATCACCACGATGTAAAGCGCGGTGTAAGGCGAACGGACGGCGCCCGTGATCCAAACCAGCCAGCTAACCAGGAGCACGTCAACCAAAAACTGAAACCGCGCCTGAAGCAGATAGTTTTTCCAGAGGATATGGGCGACGGAGTAGACGAGCGTCAAAAGCGCGACAACCAAAATCAGCGGCTTGATCGATTGCAGAGAATCGCCGACGTTCGCGGCGAACGTGCCGCGCGCCCAAACCGCGCCGGCGAGCAGCACGAGAACTGCCACGGCGGCCCTGCCCGCAATCAGCCACCAAAGCCGTACGCCAAACCCGTCCTGAGTCCCTGGGCTGCCGTCGTTAGTCATGCGCGGAAAAGCGTATCACAAATCGATCTTCCGCGGTCCGGCGAAGTACCACGGCTCTTTCCGCGGCGCGCGGAGCGTGAGTCCTGTTTTGACTTTCCGGAGCCACCCGCATATCGTCACGCTGTTGCCTAACCTTTAAGAGTGCCCACGACGGCCCGTCGTACCTGCCATGAAGCAAACGCGCTTGTCCCTCCTGGCGGTTTTCTGTTGGGCGCTGTTGTCTGTCTCGTCCGTGGCGCAGCAGCCTACGGTAATCCTGCACGCACGAATCATTGCGTCGGATCCCGACGCGCCCAAAGTTCGCGTCATCGTTGACAAGCGGCGCGTGCGGCTGGGCACGGAAGTCCGATTCACAATCTTGCCTGAGGCATTGGTCAAAGATCCTCGATACCAGATCACACTCTATTTTGGCGACAACGAGCAGCATTTGATGCACGAGCCGCAGATCACCCATTTGTATCAGGCCGTTGGGACGTACACCTATTCGGTCCTCGTCGACAACCCACTGCGCGTAACGCTCGCAGCGACGCCGGTCGCGGCTGAACCGGACCAGCAGATCAAGTTCGCCGCGCAGCTTTCGAAGCCGTACACGAACGTGCAATACAGGTTCGCTTACGGTGATGGTTCGTCCAGCGACTGGCAGCCGAGCGCGCAAGCAGTGCACGCGTACCGCGCTGCGGGAACTTATTCGGCGTACGTGGAAATTGGTGACGGAGGCAAGCAGATTGGCAACAGCGAAAGCAAGCGCATCGACGTGACCGCGCCACCGTCGCCTTTAGTTTATCTGACGGCGAATCCTTTGACGGCCCCGTCCGACCGTCCCGTGACTTTCAACGCCCGAGTCAATCCGGCGCGCGCCAACACGCAATATCAATTCGCTTTCGGCGATGGCCAGCGAACACCCTGGCAAGTGAACTCGCAGACGCAACACAGCTACCAGTCCCCGGGCTCGTATAGCGCGTCCGTCCGGGTCAACCAGTCGCACAACACTCAAAACCTGACGGCGACGAGCGCGCCAACCGTGGTCACGGTGCCGTCATCTTTTGTTCCGAAACCTACACCGCCTCCGGGACCTACACCGAGCCCGAACCCAAAGCCGACTCCCGAGATGTCGCCGTCGCCCAGAGAATCGCCGTCGCCCAGCGGCTCACCATCGCCTGATGGTTCTCCGTCGCCGATCACGTCGCCGTCTTCCGGGCCTTTCGGATCAACTTCACCATCGACGGACAACACGCCGTCACCCACCGATTTTCTGCCCAGCGGCACGACGTCAACATGGAAGTGGTGGCTATTGCCGCTTGCAGGGTTGCTTCTGTTTCTCGTTTACAAGGCAACAGGCTATCTGCTCGCGGCAAAACCGACGTTCGCCGCGTTTTCGGATCCGGGCGCGGCGGGGATAGCTGATGAGAAGGGCATATTGCCGCTCGATTTTCAACTGGTGCTAAATCCAAACGTAGCAGGCGGCGCCTATTCAGTTACAACTGACGAGGTGCGGCTAATCCGGAATGCCGATGCGTTAGAGACCAGACAGATACTGGAGATTTGAAGGAGGAGTCATGCCCGAAACTACAGCCACTGTTCGCGAAGTCTTCGAATTGCCGAAAGAAGGCGAACCCGATCCGCAACCCGATCGCTGGCAAGCCGTCGAGAAGCGGATCAAGTCGGAAGTGAAAGAGGTAAAATTTCCGGCGGCTCTTCATGATCTCGGCCCGAAGATTTGTCAGTTGTTCGATGTGCCCCTGCCAAACGTTCTGGTCACGTCGTGGAAAAAAGTGGGGGACCTGCGCACGCTTTTGGAGAAGTCGCGCAAATCGCCCGACGAAGTGATGTATCTCGAGCTGGCGCAGCACAGCGTAAACTGCGATCAGAAACCACACCTCGAGATGCGAATAAGAGATTTGCCGGTGAAGCGGATCGAGTTCATCGTCAAACTGTTTTTCAATTTGAAGGGTTTCGTCCTGAGGGTGCAGGGCGGCGCGATCACCGAAATTCACACCGGCGCCTGCGAAGTGAAGGGAACGATTTCGTACGCGGGTCAGGTAATCGTCGAAAAGAAACTGACTCCAATTAAGCTCCCGGGTACTGTTCCCGTGCCGGCTGCGCTCGGTCTGTTCCAAACACCATCACCACAACAGGTGAAAGCGGCGACGGCAACCTAAGCTGAATCCGTTGCGTCGAATTGGTGCGCGCGACGACGTGCCTTGACTTACCTCGCACTTTCGGACCGCCGCGCAAAACCGATTTCAGAAATCCGAATGCCACGGCGACGCAACCTTCTACTCTGCGCATTGTTTCTGCTGTTGTCGACAGTATTTTCGTTCGCACAGCAGCAGGATACGAGCAAGACGCAATCGAACCCCGATGTCTTGCGAACAAATACTGAACTGGTGCAAACCGGCGTCAGCGTGTTCGATAAACAGGGTCGTTTTGTTGACGGTTTGACGAAACCGGACTTTGAGTTGGAAGTAGAAGGTCGTCGCGTACCGATCTCATTCTTCGAAAACATAGTCTCAGGCTCAGTGCGCGATCGCGAAGCGCGGATTGTTGGAAGCGAAGCCGAAAAGCAGGAACGCCCTCCCGAAATCTCAGTCCGCAGGCGAACAATCGTCTTTTTCATAGACGATCGCCATCTCTCGCTCGACAGTGTAGGCCGCACGCGGAAGACACTGCTCGACTTCATCAACAAGAAGATGGGGCAGAATGATCTCGTAGCGATCGCTTCGGCGAGTGGCCAGATCGGCTTTTTGCAGCAGTTCACTAACAACAAAGATGTGTTGCGCGCCGCCGTGGCACGACTCAATCAGGTTCCTTACGTTGTGACCGACTACGGTAAAAATCCGAACAGCCCGCTGACGGAATACATGGCGCTGACAATCGAACGCAAAGACGACCCGCGCGTATTCGAGTTTTATGTTCAGGATTGTATGAAGTGGGCTCTCAAGCCACCAGGGAGAGGTCAGGGAGCCGCCCGTGTGCAATGCGAAGTTGAAGTCAGAAACCGCGCGCGCCAAATTCTCATTCAGGCAGGTACGGTAACCGCAACGACTTACTACTCGCTCGAAACGCTGCTGCATTCCGCTGAGAAAATGCCCGGGAGCAAACTCGCATTCTTCATCTCCGACGGGTTTCTGGCGGACACCGGACCGCGCGCGCCGATCGCTATGCACCAGGTCACTCGTATTGTAGATGAAGCACGCAGGGCAGGAGTTGTGATCTATACCATCGACGCGCGCGGCCTGATTTTCGCTGCGCTGGATGCGACCGGCAATGTACCGTTTGACGGCGCAGGGATGTTGGAAAGTGCAAGCCTTCGCGAGATTCCGGCGACGCAGGACGCTTTGAACGCGCTGGCCGCCGACACAGGCGGTCGCGCTCTGCGTAATCAAAACTACTTTGACAAATTTATCAACGACGCCTTGGCTGAGACGTCACGCTATTACCTTATCGCATGGCGTCCAGAGACTAATGACGAAAGAAATGCGAAATTCAAAGATATTAAGATTCGCGTAGTCGGCCGTCCAGATCTGATGGTGCGTGCTGCTCGTGGATTTACGAATGCCAGGACCGCAGGCGCAGACGAGCACCCAACGGCGCGAATGAATGAAGAAAAGGGTCGCGCGAAAGAAATGGACGCCGATCTGCAGGAGGCCTTGAAGGACTTCTATCCAAAGCACTGGATTCCCTTACAACTGTCTTTAATCTATCTGGATACCCCGGCAAGCGGACCTGTGCTCACCACGTCGGTTCAGGTTCCGGCTGATGCGCTCTCGTACGACGAAGAAAACAAGAAACCCGCGCGAGTGACGATCGCGGGCATCGTCCTCAACGACCAAGGCAAGGCCGCCGCAACATTTAAAACCGGCTTGGAAGTTCGTCAACGGCTGCGCGGCGACCAAGCGACCGACGCATCGAACGTTATTTACAACAATCCCGCTTCCTTGAAGCCAGGAATTTATCAAGTACGCGTAGCGGCTCGGGATGAGCGAAGTGGGTTGCTCGGCAGCGCGATGGAATGGATAGTGATTCCTGATCTCTCAATGCGGCAGCTCTCATTGAGCAGCTTGATGATGGGACTTGAAAACATCGCCGCATCGGGGGAACGAATTCAGTGGAGCGTAGACAGAAAATTCGCGCCCGGCCAGCGCGTAAAGTTCATGACATTTGTGTACAACGCTGCAAGGTCGGCCACAGGCAGCCCGAATTTGCGCGCACAAGTGAACGTGTATCGCGACAGTCAACGCTTGATCTCGAACGCGCTCGCACGCGTCGAAGCCGCCAACCGGGATCCTGAACGCATTCCTTTCGCTGCGGATATCGATCTTCGGCAACTACCGCCGGGCGCGTATGTGCTGCAAGTCACTATCGAAGACTTAACAACCGCGTCGTCCGTTTCACAACAGACAACATTTTTTGTTCAGTGACCTCTTCGCGCGAACTACTCCTTCTTATCCCAGCCTGCGCGCGTTAGCACATTGATCGGCTCAAGCCCCTTCTGCCGAAGCGCTGAATTTATTCCGCCGAGTTCGCGCGCAATCCAAGCATCGAAATCTTTCACCACATCTGCTAGTTCATGAGCGATCGCGTCGGCGCGATCAACTTGTGCCTGCGTCGGCCGGCCCTCGTACCCATTCACGCTGCCGTAAAGCTCCGCGAGATTTTCGCGCAGGCGTTCTTCGCCCGTAATTGCGCCGCCTTCTTTAGTTGCGACGATTTTGCGGCGCAGTTCATCAACCTGCTTTGCACCTTCACGGAGTTTCGTCGCCAGGGTGTCACCCGCCGGCAGTTTTGCGGCGCGATCTTCGAGCGCCAGGCGCACGCCGTTGATTCGATCAGTCGCGAACGTCATGTCTTCCAACTCGTGGTAAAGCTTCATCGCCAGATCGAATTGAGCTTTGCGATCTCGGACTGGATAGTTCGCGCGGGGATCACCGATGACTTGCAGGGGCATCGTGTACACGTTTTTGTCTTTGGTCAGTTTTACCGTGTACATGCCCGGCATCACGCGCGGGCCAACCTGCGCGCCGAACGCTGCCGTCGCCGCCGTCGGCACCCGCGGCGCCTTGATGCGCATCGACCAAAGCACGCGATTCAAGCCACGGCGTTTGCTGCTGGGAATCGTGCTTAGCAGATTGCCTTGCGGGTCGAACACTTCAAGCTTCATGTCGCCAAAGATATGGCGCTTCTTTTGGTAAAACGTGATCACGGCTGAATCAGGCGAATTAGGTCCGACGAACGAGGCATCACCATTGACCCATCCGCCGTCGGCGGGAATTCGCTGAGCGACCGGTTTGTTCTGGATGAATTCGGCCTCTTTCGCCAACGTATCAGCCGTGAGTTTTCGCAGCGGCGTTATGTCATCAACGATCCAGATGCCGCGGCCATGCGTGGCGATCACCAAGTCCGCGTCGCGCGGGTGAATCGCCAGGTCGCGGACGGCGACGCTCGGCAAATCGCCACCTTTGTACTGCGCCCACTGCTTTCCGCCATCAACTGTGACCCACAACCCGAACTCAGTGCCAACGAACAACAGCTCAGGGTTGACGAGATCTTCTTTGACGACGTGCGCATAGCCGCGGACTTTCGTGTTTGCCGGAATGATCGGAGTCCACGTCTTCCCATAATCCGTGGTTTTGTAAACATAGGGCTTCATGTCGCCGAACGTGTGCACATCGAAAGTCGCGTACGCGGTGCCTTCGTTGAAATGCCCGGCGTCAATCGAAGATACCCAGGCGTTCTTTGGCACGCCCGCCAGATTTGAGGTGACGTTCGTCCAGGTCTTTCCGCCGTTCCGAGTGATTTGCACGTTGCCGTCGTCGGTGCCCGCCCAAACTATCATTGGATTCTTCGGCGACTCAGAGATCGCGTAGATCGTCGTGTGCATTTCCGCGGACGAGTTGTCCACAGTGATGCCGCCGGACTGCTCCTGCTTCTGCTTTTCCGGATCGTTCGTCGTCAAGTCAGGCGAGATACGCTCCCACGTCTGACCGTGATCGCGCGAACGAAACAGAAACTGTGCGCCGATGTAAATCGTGCCAACTTGAGTCGGGCTCACATGAATCGGCGTGTTCCAGTTGAAGCGCAGTTTGCCCTCTTTATAACCGGGCAGCGGCTGAATCTGGCGGGCTTCGTGTGTCTTACGATTCACGCGCCCAATGTAGCCGCCTTGCGACTCAGCATAGATGTAATTTGAATCTGACGGATCGGCGAACATCCAGAAGCCATCGCCGCCGTACATGTTTTCCCAACGGCTGTTCGTGATGCCGCCGGGATATTGCGAGTCGCCGACCCACGAGCTGTTGTCCTGCAATCCGCCGTAGACGTGATACGGCATGTCGTTGTCGAGACTGACGTGATAGAACTGCGAGACCGGCAGATTCTCGGCCTTCCACCAGCGATTGCCGCCGTCGTATGAATACCAAAGTCCGCCGTCATCGCCCGTGATCAAATGATCGGTATTGTTCGGATCGACCCACGTGTCGTGAAAATCTCCGTGCGCCCCGCCCGAGATGTTGCTGAAACTTTTGCCGCCATCGCTGCTGGCAATCAGCGACCCGCCGGCTTTGTAAACTTTGTTTTCGTCTTTTGGATCGATGGTCAAGTTCGCGAAATAGAATGGCCGCCAGATCATGTTCTGGCTGCGATCGAGCGCCGTCCAGGTTCTGCCGCTGTCGTCCGATCGATACAACCCGTCGCGCGGTATTTCCGCTTCGATCACCGCATAGACAACACTCGGCTTCGCGGGCGCCACCGCCACGGCAACTCTTCCCCATGGTTTTGGCGGCAGACCCTTCGCGTACGTCGCATCGAGCTCAACCCAGTTGGTTCCACCGTCCGTGCTCTTCCAGAGACCGCTGCCGCTGACGGCTGTAGGCCCTTCGCCGCCCGATCTGAACGTCCAACCCTTGCGGCGAAAATCCCACAGGCCCGCGTAAAGCGTCTTCGGATCTTTCGGATCCATCGACATCATCGAGCAACCAGTGGATGCGTTCGCGCCCTTGAGAATCTG
>DATBSG010000225.1:0-5690 GCA_036559945.1 Pyrinomonadaceae bacterium | reverse complement strand
ACCAACTCTATAGATCGAGGTTGGGCCGGCGGCATGGGCCGAACGCACGTTGGCAGGCGCTGCCGGATTGTCGATGGTTAAACTTGTCGGCTTGACGAGACGTGGTTGTACTGCTGAGTTCTTTTGCCCATCAACGGCGGTTGATTGTGCTGGTTTTGCCACAAACGGGACCGACTTAGGTGAAACGGCTGAGTCTCCCCACATGGGTTTCGGCGTGCCGACAGCCTGGGAGTCGCCGGCATCCCGGTTCGGGACAACTGTGCGACTTCGTGACGTAGAATTCTGGTTCTCCTGGACCACGGGTGGTGCAGCCGTTACTCGAGCTCGAACCTGATTTTGAGCGGCGGCCGGAATCACCGCCAGCAGGAAAGGTAAAGCGAGGGAAAGCTTTTTCATGATGACACTCGACTCCGCGATTTTGGAAGGCAGATTCGGCCTCGGGCAACGATGCCGAATTAGCTAGCTCCCGCGTAAATCACGGGCTCCTCAGAGTGAGTAAACGACGAAAAGCGCCGAGTTTCAGGAAAAGTGTTGGGACTTTATTGAGGGATTCGCGCGGTAATTTAGTCGCGGTTTGGCCGCGGCAGGAGTTCTCCGGCTAATTGGATCCCCTCGGTGCCGCTGTCGCGAACGGCTTTTGCGACTGCGGCCAACGATGCCCCGGGCTCTTGTTGCGCCAACTTGAGGACCATCGGCAGATTTACGCCCGACACTACTTCCACTGAATCGTCGTCCAGGAACATTGACGCAACATCGGTAGGCGCGCCTCCGAACATATCGGTAATCAAAAGCACCCCGTTGCCTTGAGATACTCGGGCGATCGCTCGTTCCAACTCGTGACGGGCCACGTCCACATCGTCATGCCAGTCGATCGATGCAGAAGTGATATGAGAGAGATGTTTTCCGAGGATCATCTCAGCCGCGGCAAGGAATTCGCTACCCAGATGTGCATGCGAGACGATCACCCCGCCCACCAATGGTGGCGGGGCTCCTTGATTCTTTGCGTCAATTACCTTCATCGAAACTATTTGCCGGCTCGGGTTGCTTGCTGCACATCACGGTGGACGGCATGAGCATCGAATCCGGCCCGCCGCAATCGCGACGTCAGTTCGTTTGCAATCATCACCGAGCGATGACGCCCGCCCGTGCATCCGATTCCCACCGTGAGATACGATTTTCCTTCGCGCTTATACTGCGGCAGGAGATAGCTGAGCAGGTCCGTGAAACGCGCGACGGTCTCTTCGACCTCTGGTTGAGATTTCAAATAGTTGATCACGCGCCGATCGTTTCCGGGTAGGCTCTTTAGCTCTGCGACAAAGTAGGGATTCGGGAGATGACGGACATCGAACAGAAGCTCCATCTCTCGCGGTGGACCGAATTTGTGTCCGAAGCTCAGGACCTGCACGCGCAGCGGCACGCCATCGGCTGAGGGTCTGAACCTTTCCAACAGAACTTTCCTCAGCGAGTGGACCGTGTGATCGGAAGTATCGATAACCTCGTCAGCGAGCGCACGCACCCGTTTCATCGCCGCCCGTTCCGTGCGGATCGCGTCGCGCAATCCTTTGCCGCGTTCCGCCGGGTGCGGACGCCGCGTTTCGCTGAACCGCCGCGCCAGGATTTCGTCTGATGCTTCGAAAAACAGAACGGAAACCGTCAGGCCACGCTTTCGTAAACTGCGAAGTTGCTTCGCGAAATCAGCAAGAAAGTGGCCCTCGCGAAAGCTGATCACCAGCGCCGCTCGATCAATTCGACCGCGCTCGTCCTCGCCGGCTTGCACCAATCGGGCAAATGTAGGCAACAAGGTTAGCGGCATATTGTCGACACAGAAATAGCCGAGGTCTTCAAATGCATTCATCGCGGATGTCATGCCTGAACCGCTGAGGCCCGTGATAATCACGACGTCGGGAGAAGATCCGCCGCGCCTGATGTCTCGCTTTCGTTTCATCGCTGATTAGATTCGCACCAATTTAGTGCGAACGGCTGGCCAACACAAGGGCATGAAAAAGGAGCGCCATCAATTGAAGCGCTCCTTCGGAAGATTGAACTCACTCGATGACCTATGGCTCAATCAAACCGAAATTGCCATCGCGGCGCTTGTAAAGAACGCCGAGCCGGTTCGTGTCGGAATCGCGGAACACTACGAATTGATCGGTCCTGTCCGTTATCTCAAGCGCAGCCTCCTCCGCGGTCATCGGTTTCACTGAGTAACGTCGCGCCGGAATGATGCGCACCGGGGGCGGCGTGGCCTGGAGCTGCCCGTCCGGATTCGGTGCCACCGCAGATGTCTTCCGCGCGTGCTGTTTCCGGTCAATGATCCGCTTCTTCAGTTTGAGCGCTTGCTTCTCGATCTTTCCCACCGCGCGGCTCAGAGCCATGTACATGTCGGCATTTGTATCACTGGCCGTGAGCGTGTGGTCTCGCCAGTACACAATGACCTCGCCGATTTGCCGGTTCTTCTGAACTTCGAGAATCACATGCACGCGCGGTTCGGTTCCATTGAAGATGTTGTCTAGTTTTTTGAATTGCTCTTCAACATGACGGCGAATTGCTGGGGTTACCTCAACGTGGCGTCCGGTATATTCAAACGTCATTTGGTTTCGCCTCTTCCTGGTTTGTCGCAAGACCAAGTTGCGATCCCCACCCGACTCGCGCGCCGCGATGTTTACAAAACTGCGCGACGCTCACGCGATCCTGGGATATGCATCTGATCGCGATATTTGGCAACCGTCCTGCGCGAAAGTTTAATTCCATCTTTCACAAGGATTTTTACCACCTGATCGTCGGTAATTGGGTTGTGAGAGTCTTCTTCTTCTATCAAGTTTTTGATCTTTAGCTTGATTATACGCGTTGAAACTTCCTCGCCCTCTTCGTTCAGCATGCCTTCCGTGAAAAAGCGCCGCAGCTCAATTACGCCCTGCGGAGTGTGCGCGTACTTGCGATTGACGACGCGGGAAACGGTCGACAAATGCATGCCAATGTCCTCGGCAATGTCTTTCAACATCATCGGTTTGATGTATTGCACGCCTTTGTCCAGAAACTCGCGTTGCCGATTAACGATTGACTCAACCACACGGTAAATCGTCTGACGGCGATGCTCGATGTTGCGCAGTAGATCGACGGCAGAGCGCATCTTCTCTTTGATAAAGTCGCGCGTCTCTTTCGTGACGCCCTGCGCAAGCATCTGCTGGTAACTCGGATTAATGCGCAACCGCGGGCTGCCGTCGTCGGCGAAATAGATTACGTAGTCGCCGTTCTCGTCCAGCTTCTCGATGTAAATCTCAGGCGAAATCAGAATCGGCTCTTCAGTGGAGTAGCGCCGGCCCGGATACGGATCCAGTGTGCGGATAAATTGTAATTCAGCGGCGAGCGTTTCGATGTCTACTCCAGTCTGCTTCGCGAGGTGCGGCAGCTTGTGTTGTTGCAAACTCTCGAGGTGGTCGCGAATCAGTCTCGTCGCCAATCGTTCGCTTTCACCGCGGGCTTCGAGTTGCGCCAGCAGGCATTCGCGCACATCGCGTGCGCCACAACCAACCGGCTCGAGCCTTATCACCAGCCGCCGAGCGCGCTCAACGGTTTCTTCTGACCAACCACCCTGCGCCGCGATCTCCTCGTTCGTGGCGTTCAGCCTTCCTTCTTCGTCGAGATTGCCAATGACAGTTTCTGCGGCATCGCAAACGTCGCCCTCCGCGCAGTCCATGTGGAGCTGCCATTCGAGATGCTCAGCCAGTGAAGGCGGCCTTGTGAGAAACTGTTCGAAGGTCGGCGCGTCTTCCTTGTATTCGAACTCCTGCGTCTTGTAGCCCGGATCGAGATAGTCCTGAAACTCGCGGCCGAAATCGACTTCCTCAAAAGAATCGCGCGTCCCCTCCGCGGCCGCGTCTTCGCCGCCCTCAGGCGTCGCGGCCTCGGCGTCAGTTTCAAAGTCACCTGTCACCGGTATATCAAGTTCGGACTCGGCAATCACGGCTTCGCTTTCACCGGCGCCATTTGAAGCGGGCGAACCTGCTTCCGGCGCGGATGCTTCGACGGTCGAGCCCGGCAAGTTCTCCAACTCACCCCCGCTCGCCATGTGGTCGAGAATCTTCTCAGCCAGCTCGCGCGCTTCTTCTTGCGTCGCGACTTCCTCGAGCACCGGGTTCTCGTTAAGTTGCTGCTGGATCAAGTCGGTCAGCTCGAGCGAAGTCATCTGCAACATCTCGATGCGCTGGCGCAATTGCGGCGTCAGCACGAGCCGTTGCGAAAGACTGGTGGTTAACCTAACTGACATAGTCGGTGAATGTGCTCTAACTGCCGGGGATTGCGTGCGGGAATCCCGCGTGGAGGGATTATAACCCAATCGCGCGGCAATCGCGCATCGGCTTACATTCGGAACTTCTCGCCTAAATAGAGTCTTCGAACCTCGGCATCCTCTGTCAAGTCACGCGGCCTGCCGGAGCGGAAAATCTTTCCGTCGGCCATGATGTATGCCCGATCAGTCACGCCGAGCGTTTCACGCACGTTGTGGTCGGTCACGAGAATTCCAATGCCGCGGCCGCGCAAGTAAAGGATTACATTCTGAATATCATCCACGGCTTTTGGATCGATGCCGGCGAACGGTTCGTCAAGCAGAATGAACTGCGGCTCGGTGGCGAGGGCGCGCGCGATCTCAGTGCGACGGCGTTCACCGCCGGACAGTGATTCGCCGCGCGTGTTGCGCACATGTTCGATCCCGAACTCCTGAAGCAGCTCTTCGACGCGCTTCAGTTGCTCGCGCCGCCGCAGTCCCATTGTCTCGAGCACCGCAAGAAGATTTTCAGCAACGGTTAATTTGCGAAAGACCGAAGGCTCCTGCGGCAAATAACCGAGACCAAGCCGCGCTCGCAGATACATCGGCAGGCGCGTGATGTCTTCGTCGGCGAGCGAAATGCGGCCGGCTTCGGACGCTTCAAGCCCGACCATCATGTAAAAGGTCGTCGTCTTTCCCGCGCCGTTCGCGCCAAGCAAACCGACAACCTCGCCGGGCTCAACGTGCAGCGTCACATCGTCGACGACGCGCCGACGGCCATATGATTTGCGCAAGTTGAAGGCGGCCAGCGCACGTGCTGAAGGAACCCTGGCAACGTCCCGCGACGATTCTAGTTTTGCGGGTGCTGTTGTCGGCGCTTCGATAGTTTGTGACAAAGGTTTTTCCTTGTGCCTAATTGGTTGCAGTCTCAAGCTGCAGTTTACTCGCTCGCACCGCGGCGACAAACTCCTTGATCCGCGTATGGTCTTTCTTGCCAGGCAAGATTTCCAACGCGCTACAAGCATCGACGGCGTAAGGCCGCACTGCCGCGATTGCTTCGGCGACATTCTCGGGTGAAAGGCCGCCTGCGAGAAACACACGCGGCAGCTTCTGCGCAGCTTCCCGGCCGGCCGCCCAATCCGCGACTCGTCCAGTCCCGCCGCGCAGCCGGCGATCGTAAGCATCGACCATGAAGGCGTCGACTGGGAAGTGACTCAACGAGGAAATCTCGATAGGACCATTAACAGCCACAGCCTTGATGACGAATTGCTGTGGCAACATCCCTTTTAGTTGTGAGCAAAAATCGATTGTCTCGTCACCGTGAAGTTGAATTCCATCCAGCTTTGCTTCTTTGGCAATTCGAATCACGCTCTCGACGGATTCGTTTACGAAAACTCCGACGATAGTCACCGGTCGATGCTGAGCA
>DATBSG010000224.1:0-6835 GCA_036559945.1 Pyrinomonadaceae bacterium | reverse complement strand
CGCAGCACGCTGCTCGTCGGCCGCACGGCAAACCGGCGAATCGAACTAAGTCGCGTGATGAGCGCGTCAGCCAGGCCCGTGCCCAGGTAATCCGAACCCGAATCCGTGCCCGGCAGATCGATCAATTTCAAAGGCAAGACGGCAAGCGCAGTGTCCGATGAAGCGGGACTCGGCCTGAGCTGACCGGAAAGCGGCGCGTCCGGCAAACTCGAAAGCGGGCGGCCTTCCAGGTAGCACGTGATGTCATCGGCCAACTGCGTCGCCGACGGATAGCGCCACTCCGGCTCTTTGCGCAGCGCACGCGAAACAATGTCCTCCAGCACCCCCGCGAGATCGCGCCGCAGAACGTCCACGGTCGCGCCGCGCGCAAGGTAGATGTGTTCGAGCGTCGTCTCTTCATTTCCCAGCTTCAGAAGATCGTGCGGACGCGTGATGATGATGCTGAGCGGCGCCGGCGGCTCTTCGCAAATCACGCGCGCGATTTCATACGGCGCGCGATTGAACAGGCGATATGGCCGATGGCCCGTCAACAATTCGTAAAGCAGAACGCCGAGCGAGTACACATCCGTCGAAGGCGTAATCGGCGCGCCCTGCACTTGTTCCGGCGAGGCGTACTCGGGCGTCATGAGACGCATCGCGGTCGCCGTCGGATCGTGCGTTATGTCACCCGCTAGATCCGGATTCAACAGCTTAGCGATTCCAAAGTCGAGCAGCTTCGGCACGCCTTCACTCGTAACCAACACGTTCGAAGGTTTGATGTCGCGATGAACAACCTGCTTCTGATGCGCGTAATGCACGGCATCGCAGATTGCGCGAAACAGTTTCAGCCGCTCGTTGATGCTCAATTGACGCTCGTCGCTGTAAAGATAGAGTGGTTGGCCTTCGATGAACTCCATGACGAAGTACGGCAGTCCGTCGTCGGTAGTGCCGCCGTCCAGCAGCCGCGCGATGTTCGGGTGGTCAAGTGCCGCGAGTATCTGGCGTTCTTGACGAAAGCGCCGCAGGATAAAATCGGTGTCCATGCCGCGCTTGACGAGCTTGATCGCGACGCGTTTGTGGAACTCTTTGTCAACGCGCACCGCTTCATAGACCGCGCCCATTCCGCCGCGACCGAGTTCGCGCTCGATGCGATACGCGCCCAGCCGCCGCCCAATCAACGGGTCTGGATCTTCCGCAAATGGATCGAATCGGTTTGCTTTGATGTCGGCCGGCACAAGATCTTCGAACGAGGAACCGCCGGTTTCGGAAGAGGTGAGCAGGCTGACAACCTCCTGGCGCAGCGTCAGGTCACCGCCGCACACTTCAGCCAGGTACGACGCGCGCCTTTCTGCCGGGAGATCGCGCGCGGTCTGGAAAATGTCCTCAACCTGTCGCGAGCGTTCGGGGGTCATGACTCACTAGTGGCAAGCGTATACGAGTTTCGATTGTACAGGAGAACCCGACGAATTCGAGGATGCATGCCTTACAACTAATTCGACGCAAGCTGGGCCAATCATCCTAGACGACGGTCAAAAAAAGATCAACGGAGTCGCGAAGGAGTAGTGACCTGATTTTGGTGTTTCCTCTGTGTCCCTCTGCGAAAACCTTCGCGCTCCTCTGCGGTTAAGAAACGTCTGAAAGCTTAACCGCAGAGGAAGAGCCGAGGTAGGCGCAGAGACCGCCGAGGATGAGTCGAGACTTTCAAACTGGGACATTACCGCGAAGGGCTATGCGTTTCATCTCCCGCTTTACAAAAAATAATGCGACCTGAGACTGATCTCAGGCCGCACCGTTTTCCGCCGCGAAAGCAGTCGCAGACTCAAATCACGCGACGTGAGCTGCGTTGCACTCCCATTTTTCTCTTTACCAGTTGCTGGATCTCCAACGGCACACCATCAGCCTTCGCTTTTCTAATGAAGTCACCGTCAATGTGAAAGATGCGCAGCTTCACGACATCTTGCACCGAAATATCATTCAAGCCCGCGTCGCGCACCTCAGCAACGAATTCGGGAGTGACCTTGAAGATGCTCATCTTGACGAGGCTCTGGAAACCTTCCTTGCCAAATCCCATCTGTGCCGCCTGACGGACGAAGTTTGCATCGATGTGAAAGATGCGTGCTTTGACCAGGTCGTTAAAACTCAGGTTCGGAAAGCCGGTCGCTTTCATCTCACGCATGAACGCGGAATCGATCTTGAAGATCGCCGCTTTGAAAAGATCGCTGACTTCGAGCTTGCCAAAGTTTGCCGACAACAGATCATCCGCGAGTGCGGTGGTGACGTTCAGCACGGCTGCCGTCAGAAGTCTTTCTTCCGGCCTGCTGTCATGCCGCTCGTTCGAATCCTTTTCAAAATCAAACCCGCGGCTCTTCATCGCTGACACAAAACCCGAATTCGGCGTGAACCGATAAGTGCCAGAGCCTTTTTCGTTTTGAAAGTTGCCCTCGCCTTCAATGGTGCCCGCCTCACGCGTGAGCCTGAAGGTCACGGGGCCACCTTTCAAAACCTGTTCGCGAGTCAGGCCCAATTCCGAAAATTCGAATGTGTGGCCGATGGTATGCTCACCCCATTTGTCAGTGTCTGTATTGCGACGCATCTCGAAGTTGAGATTGATTTTCGAGTCGTCCTTTTTGGCCAACGAGCCCTTCCACTCACCGGTTATGACCGCTTGCGCCAGAACGCGAGAACCAGGAACCGACGAAAGAGTCAGGACGCCGGCGATGCCGGTAATCGAAGCAATCAGCGCCAGAGTGAATATCGAAACCATTAATGTTCTGTTCGTCATGAGCGTCTCCTTTGAATAAGTCATCATCGTGCGAGCAAAGTAATGCCCGGGAAAGACAGTAGTTGGTGTCTTTAACGCGCCGTCGCAACCTCCGGTTCCGAAACTTCAGAGTGTTTCGTCGCGTAGAGATGACGGGCGTCGCAGCGCGACGCGATGAACTTAGCCCGGCCTTTCAAGGCCGGGATGAGATATGGCGAAGATCCCGTCGCGTTAGCGAAGGCTGAAATCAATCGTCGCTAACGCGACGACATTCATGATTAATTCATCGTTCCCGGCGTCGAAACGCCGGGCTAAATTCAATCCGACGCTACGCGTCGAAACCGTTACCAACTAATCAGAATCAAATTGTAATTACAACTCGATGAACTTCCGCGGCGAATGAGTTATCAAGTCGTGGGAGGCAACATTATGTTACAAACAAGGAACGCGTTTTCGAGTTTCTCAGTCAACGATCTGCAAAAGGCAAAAGAATTTTATGCCCAAACGCTCGGCTTAAAGGTTTCTGAATCTGAGATGGGATTGGAAATTCATCCCGGCGACACAGACGTCTTCATCTACCCCAAACCGAATCACGCGCCGGCAACTTTCACGGTGCTCAATTTCCTGGTGGACGACATCAACAAGGCAGTGGATGAGTTGAAGAAAAATGGCGTGCGCTTTGAGCACTACGAAGGCGAAATCAAAACGGACGAGAAAGGGATCTACCACAACGGCGGCCCCTCGATCGCCTGGTTCAAAGATCCGGCCGGCAACATTCTGTCAGTGCTGGAGAAAGGATAGTTACTTTTTTCGAAGACGAACTAACAATTGTGATCAGGTATCAGCCTACGCCCAACTGAACCCATGCTTCGACAATGGCAGTGATCGGATGCGCTTACCCGTAACCGCGTAAATCGCATTGGCGATCGCCGGTACGAGCGGCGGCAGCGCGGGTTCGCCGATGCCCGTGGGTGGGAAAGCCGTCTCAATAAAGTGAACTTCGATGGCCACGGGCGCTTCCGGCATGCGCGTGAGAGCAAAGTCAGCGAAAGTCTTTTCGACTGCGCGCCCGCTGCGGATTGTAATCTCGTTCATGCTGTGGGTCATGCCTTCAATCACTGAACCCTGCACCTGATTCACGGCGTTCAAAGGGTTGACGATTTGACTTCCGACGTCGGACGCCACCCAAACCTTGTTGACGCGCACTTTGTTCGACGCGTCGACGCTGACTTCGGCGACCTCGGCAAAGTAGCCTGAGTGACTAAAGTGAAACGCGACGCCTTCGCCGGTGCCTTTCGGCAGATTGCGCTTGCCCCAATTCGATTTCGCGGCCACGAGTTCCAGCACGCCACGCATCCGCTTCGCGTTGAACGGAGCTCCCAAACCGCCGACGGGCGGAGCGGGCTGACCCGGCGAGGGCGCCGGGAGCGGCATCGCCGGAGCATCGAGCATTGAATAACGAAACTCCACGGGATCTTTACCGGCCGCCTGCGCAAGTTCGTCAATGAATGATTGGATCACAAACGCGATGCCGTTACTGCCCGGCGCGCGCAGCGCACCGGTGGGCACACCACTGGGCATCACCGAAGCATCGATCGCGAAATTCGGCACGAACCGCGCGGGAAATTCCGTTGAGTTCATTCCCGCGCTGGGATTAAACCTTTCACCCACGCCGAAGCTGACGAAATGATCCCGCCATGCGATTAGCTTTCCCGCCGCATCCACGCCGGCTCTGAGAAAATGAAATCCTGCCGGCCGATAGAAGTCATGCGTCATGTCGTCCTGGCGCGTCCAAAGCAGCTTTACCGGCACGCCGATCTGCTTCGCGATGGCCGCGGCTTCGACGACGTAATCGTTGTTCAAACGGCGACCAAAGCCACCGCCAGTGCGCAGTAGGTGAATCTTGATGTCTTTCTGATCAATACCCAGTGTGCGCGAAACCAGATTCATCGCCGCTGCCGGGGTCTGCGTCGGCGCCCAAATCTCCAGCTTGCCTTCCTTGAAATGCGCTGCGCAATTCTGTGGCTCGAGCGGCGAGTGAGATAGAAACGGATACGAGTAGGCAGCTTCGACAACTTTCGCGGCACTCTTTAGAGCACCTTCGACGTCGCCATCCGCGCGCAACGATCTGTGCGGCCTCTCTTTCGCCAGGACCTCGGCCTGTTGCGCGAAACCTTCACTGCTCTGCGACGCGGTCGCGCCTTCGTCCCATTTCACGACCAGCTTCTCGCGCGCAGTCGTCGCCTGCCACCAGCGATCCGCGACGATAGCCACGCCGCTCAGCAATCCGTTGAGTTCGCTTTGACCTTCGATCACGAATGCGTGACGCACGCCGGGCATCGCTTTGACTACGTCGAGGTTCGCCGACGCGACCTTGCCGCCAAACACCGGACACTTTTCAAACGTGGCCCAAAGCATTCCGGGTACGATGAAATCAATTCCATAAAGCGGTTTGCCCGTGACGATCGACAAATTGTCCACTCCGTGTCGGGGCGTGCCGACAATTTTGTAGTCCTTCGGATCCTTCAGCCTTACTTTTTCCAAATCGGGCGGCGTCAACGCGGCGGCCTTGCCGGCGAGCTTTCCATACCCAATCGATCGTTTCGTTTTCTGATGAATGACTTTGCCGGCCGTCGTGGTGAGTTCCGCCTCGGGAACGCTCCAGGTTTGGGCCGCCGCCGAAACCAGCATCGCGCGCGCGGCCGCGCCCACTTGCCGCATCGGATTCCACGCTTGCGGAATCGCCGTGCTGCCGCCCGCAGATTGATTTGAATACTTGCTGGCGTCATAATCCGCCTGCTCAATCCGCACATCCTCCCAGTCAACGTCAAGCTCTTCAGCAATCAACATCGGCAGCGAAGTCTTAACGCCCTGACCAATCTCAGGATTCTTGGACATGATCGTGACCACGCCGTCCGGTGCGATGCGGATAAAAGAGTTTGGGACGGGAATAACCCGGGCCGGTTGCTGCTGGCCCTGCCCGAAGAGCGAAGGCTTCAAATACAAACCCAGCAGCATTCCGCCGCCACCGACAGCGGTCACTTGCAGGAATGTGCGCCGTCTAATCGAGTTCTGTTTCATGACGCCCTCCTGCCCGCGGCGGCTTTGTGAATCGCCTCGCGAATCCGTAAATACGTTCCGCAACGACAGAGATTGCCTTCCATCGCCGCATCGATCTGTGCGTCGGTCGGGTTCGGATGCTGTTTCAGCAACGCGGCGGCCTGCATTATCTGTCCCGCCTGACAGTAACCGCATTGCGCAACGTCAACTTCCATCCACGCTTTTTGCAGCGGGTGCAGCGTGTTGTCGGCCAGGCCTTCAATCGTCGTGATCTGCTTTCCGTTCACTTCCGCGATCGTCGTGACGCAGGATCGTATTGCTTGGCCGTTCGCATGGACCGTGCACGCGCCGCACAGAGACATACCGCAACCGAATTTTGTCCCGGGCAGATTGAGAACTTCCCTGATCACCCACAGCAGAGGCATATCGGCGGGAACGTCAACCGTCACCGCCTTGCCATTCACAGTAAAGTTGAATGACATAAGCTGAACTCCTTTGGAGGGTTGTTATTTAACTCCCGGACGGAAAAGATTTCAACAGGAAAAGCTGTTTCCTCGACTGGTAACGGTATATCCTCTCGGAAGGTGAGACGAAGATGATCAAGGAACACGATCGAGTGGTGTTAACCAATTCTGTCCCGTCCGAAGGCCTTGAAGAAGGCGATGTCGGCACGGTTGTCCACGTGTACGAAGAACCCTGATTTCTATAAAGGCTTGGTTCCGTTTGACCTGCGCGCTATTACGAAAGCAGGCATGAACTAACTCCGGCGTGGAGCACCAACGTTACCTAATCCCCACCAAGCCCTGCACACTCTGAATCAATTTCTCTGAGTCGTATCCCACGCCGTCTTTGAAAACGATTTCCACGTTTTCGATGTCGGTGATCTTCGCAGCCGGATTGCCTTTCACGATCATCAGGTCGGCTTGTTTGCCGACGGCGATTGAGCCGATGCGCGCGTCCTCTCCCAAAAATTTCGCGCCGTTGAAGGTGGCAATCTTGATCGCTTCAAGAGGAGTGAAGCCCGCTTCGACCAGC
>DATBSG010000223.1:0-17084 GCA_036559945.1 Pyrinomonadaceae bacterium | reverse complement strand
TTCGCGCATTCCCAAAGCTTCAAGCGTCCGCCGGCGAATGGCACGAAACGGTCCCATATCAGTGGAATGGACGCCATAAAGCATCTGAAGAAAGAATCCAATCATGTATCCGGCGACGACCTGATGAAAGTTCATACTGCCTGGTTCACGCCGGCCGGCGGTGCGTGAACCAATCACGAAATCGAATCTGCGTTCGATAATTGGCATCACCAGACGATCCATCATCTCCGGACAATCACTGCCGTCGCCGTCAAGAAACACGATGATTTCGGAAGCTTGCGAGATCGATTCCAAACCCGTCATGAACGCGCGGCCATATCCGCGCCGCGGCTCGCCAATCACGCGTGCGCCGGTTGCGGTGGCAACCTCCGCCGTGCGATCGCTGCTGCCGTTGTCCACGACGATGATCTCGCCGGCAAGGTCGCGCGGCACGGCCTCGATCACCTTCGCGATGCTCTCCTCTTCATTGAGCGCGGCGATGATTACTGAGATGAAAGGCTTCTTCATTTTGAAATACAAAAAGGCGCATAGCTCCGTAGGAGCCGAATATTTATAGACATAAGAGTCCAACCCGCACCCCAACTCCGTAGGAGCGATATATCCATCTCGATCCCCCATGGCAACACCAGCAAAAATGTCGCCCCTACGGAGCTGGCGGGATCATTTTTGGGTTCGTCGGTCTATAAACATCGCGTCCCTGCGGGACTTCAACCATGCGATTAGCGCCACCAGCAAGAGAAACGGGAGAAACATCGCGGCCTTGATTTTGAGAACCTGGGGATCAGTCCAGTAATGCCACGTCAAGTAAAGCAGAAAACTCGACAGCGTCAGATAAAGCACCGGCACAGACGGAATGAAACACAGAAATGGAATCAACCAGGTGAAGTACCAGGCATAATGGGGCGTCAGCAACAACATAAAAACCGAAGCGATGATCAAAGAACTGCGCACATAACCCACCTCGTCGCGCTCCTGATTTCGCATCAGGTAAAAACATAGAGCAGTCAACAGGAAAGCAGCGGCAATCAAATACACCATCGTCGGCGCCCTAAACAGGTAGCGAAGTGAAGCAAGGATCAGAAACTGCTCGCCGCTAATAATTCCTTTTTCGCTGGCGTAACCCGGCAGATAACCAAGCACGCCACGTGGCCCAACGCCGAGATACGGCAAGTAAGCAACCACGATGGTGAAGACCAACGCCAGCGGCATCTTCCAGTTCCAACGCTTATAGACTGCGGGGAATAACACTGCGGGGAAGAATTTCACCAATGTCGCGCACGCCAAGCTCACGCCCGTCAAGACGTCAGCGTTGCGGCGTCGCGCGAGCAGCGCCAGCGCGATAAAGGCAATCACGATAGCGTCCAGATGTCCGCTGCCGGCAAACTCCCAGACCGTCAGCGGATGCCATGCGTAAATCAAGACGCGCTGCCGCGCCAAGCCAAACGAGCCAAGCAATTCTATGATGGCCCAGACTGCGAGGGCTTCGAATGCCACCATCGTGACTTTCATCCACGTGACGGATTCGCTGACGCGAGTCGTCAAAAACCAAACGGCTTCCGCGACGGGTGGATACATCGTCGGCGCAGTCTCTCGGCGGTTGATGTGCGGATAGATTTTGTCATCGCGCAGCCGGGCCAAAGATGGATCGGCGGGAATGTAGCGGTACGGATTGACGCCGGCGGCCTGCACTCTACCGTCCCAGATGTAACGATAGATGTCATCGGAAAGATACGGCGCGGAAAAGAGTATGCTCAAACGAAAGAACGCCGCGAAAGCAAGTCCGATCACGACCACAGTTCGCGATTCGGCACTGCGCAGACTGAGCCAGACCGCCGCAAGATAGAGCGGCGCCTGCACGCCAACGATTTTCAGAAACCAGACAATGTCGGTCGTGTCTCGCGCGCGGACTCCAATGCGATAAAGAATTAGCAGCCCAACGCCGAGCACGCTCAACACGATTACCATCCACTTCGCGCTCAGGCGCTTCGGCATCGCAGGCGAGTCGCTCATCGTTTCATCCTGTACGGGGCGAGTTTGGAACAGAGATGTTCCGCGCTTTCCTTCTCGATGATCGAGGCGAGAAATTCTTTCGTATGCGGCGCGGGATATGCTCCGTCGCGCTGTTCCGTGGCGAACAGTTCGTCGCACAGGTGCTGAAGCGTCGCGGCATCATCGACGTCGTACCAGCGTGGCAGCAATTCGACGGGCAGCCCAATCTCATTCGCGCGTTCGATAGTATGGGCGAGAACTTCAGCCGTGCTCCATGCGATTCGATCGAAGAGATTTCGGTGTGCCTGCTTCAGTCCAATCAGGTAGTAGCCGCCGTCGTCTGCCGCGCCAAGGAGCACGCGGTCGCCTTCCTGCGCCAGCGACCCGACTGCCCGCTCCAACAGCGCGCGCGGCAAAGTCGGACTGTCGGAATTGATCAGGCATACTGCGCCGTAGCCATCTTTCAAAAGATCCTCGGTCGCGTTGCACAGCCTATCGCCGAGCGACTCGCCGCGCTGCGCCAGCAGCTTGAAAACTTTCGGCAGAATGCCGTCGAAAGCCGCCTCCGCTCCAACCGGCGTGTAGACGACCAAGCCGTCCGCATGGCCGTGGCCGGCAACGTCGGCAACATTCGCCGCCATGTCGCGCAAGAAACAAGCGTGCAACGCGGCTGCTCCGGAAGCCGTCAACGCGGGCGCCAGTCGCGTCTTGACCGTACCCGCCAGCGGCGCTTTGGCCATCAGGCCGAGTGCACATTTCCATTCTGGTCTTGGAGAGTTGGACATGCGTGATGTGTAATGGTGGCGAAAAATTGCATCTCTGAATTGTAACGCGATCGATCGGCTGCCAGTGTAAATCGAATGGGTGCGACTCAGTCAAACGGTACTCTGCGAGAGTGGAGCGAATCGGCCAGATATTGGGAGAAGCATGCGGCCACTCTTCGCGCGATTTTTGCCCCGGCGACCACTGCACTTATTGAAGCAGCCGGCATCGTCACAGGCCAGAGTATTCTCGACGTAGCGGCGGGCACTGGCGACCCTTCGCTGACGATCGCCGAAGTTGTCGGCCCGACGGGCTCGGTCACCTGCACCGACGCGATTCGCGATATGGTGCGCGCCGCCGAACGGGAAGCGCAACGGCGCCACCTGACGAACGTAACTGTTTGTCATTGTCCCGCGGATGCGCTTCCGTTCCCCGACGATACGTTCGATGCAGTGGTAAGCCGGCTGGGGGTAATGTTCTTCCCGGAGCCGGTCAACGCACTGCGCGAGCTGCTGCGTGTGGCGAAACCCGGCGGCTTTCTGACGCTGGTCGCCTGGGAAGCGAGCGAACTGAATCCATTCTTGAACGTAGTTACGGCAGTGCTGTCGCGTTACGTCGAAACTCCTGCAGTCGATTCGGACGCACCCGGCGCGTTTCGCTTTGCCGAGCACGGCAAGCTCGCGCAAGTACTCAGCGATGCCGGCGCCTCCGAAGTTCGCGAGCGAACTCTCAGCTTTCAAATCGAAGCCTCGCTCTCCTTCGAAGAATTTTGGGAATTGCGGTCTGAAACCTCCGCGACTCTGCGCGAGAAGCTGCAAACCCTTTCGGAAAATGAATTGACTCGCCTGAAGAATGAAGTCGAGGAAGCTTCGCGCGAATTCTTCACCCGCCAAGGCATGAATTTCCCGGCACAGATGATCGTGGTTGCTGGAAAGAAGCGGATCGTTTGAAGGTATTCGTAACGTTGTCCGGCGTTAGTCCATTTCAACGGCTGGCAGGTCGCTGTTCGCGGGTCCGTTGATGACTGCGCCGAATCGATCGTATCGCGAGCCGTGGCAGGGACAGTCCCAGGTCTTCTCTGCCGAGTTCCACGCGACGATACAGCCCAGGTGGCGGCACAGGGCTGAGACTGGGTGAGTCACTCCATCGTTGTCACGATAAACTGCGACTTTGGATAACCCGCGTCTGACAATCGCGCCGTCGCCGTTTTCGATCTCGTTGACCGAATCGACTTCGCCCGGCGTCAGCAGTTCGGCATATTCCTCGGCCACGTTGATGTTTTCCTTAATAAAGTCCTTCACTGTCGCGCCCGATTTGCGCGCAGGCTCGTAAAGCTCAGCCCACGGATTTTCGCGGCCCACGATCAAATCAGTGAGCAGCATGCCGGCGATCGTGCCATGCGTCATGCCCATCCCTGAGTCGCCAGTCGCGATAAAGACGTTGTCAGCATCGTCAGGATTGCGGCCGATGAAAGCGAGGCCATCGACCGGCTCCATCACTTGTCCAGACCAGCGAAACTCGATCTCTTCAACCATAGGAAACCGGTTGCGCGTCCATTGCTCAAGCTTGCCCCAGCGCTGCGCTCCATCGTTCTTCTGTCCTGTCTTGTGATCTTCGCCGCCCACAATCAGCACGTCGTGATCGTCGGCGCGTTCGATGCGAAGGTAATGATAGGCTTCGTAAAAATCGGCCGGCGCGTCCCACAACAAGAACAACGGGACTGAGTCCTTCGGAATGCGCGCGCCAATCACATAAGTTGTGTACGGCGCTTGCTTCGTGTGAATGGCGATGAGATCGTTTACCGGACAATTCGTGGCAACCACAATCGCATCGCACGTGATTTTGTAACCGCTGCTAGATGTGACGTGTGCGTCGGCGCCACCTTCGATTTCATCAGCGTGTGTGCCGGTAAAGATCTTTCCATCGTCGCGTTCGATTGCGCGTGCCAGCCCAGTGAGATATTTCAATGGATGAAACTGTCCTTGTCGCGGAAAGTGCAGGCACGGCCCTGTGTCCCAGAAATCAAGCGGCGCCCGCTCCAACCGCTCGACATCCGGCAATCCCGCGCGATGTGCGGCTGGCAACTCATCTTCCAGAACTTGTATACGTCCATTCGTCGGCACAAACAGAAAACCATCGACGCGCTCGAACTCACAATCAATTGTCTCCTTCCGGACAATCGCTTCGACCTGATCGATTGCCGCCGTATGGCTCTGCGCTGCCAGGCGTGATCCGGCTTCTCCAAACAATCGCTCGAGTTCGTAGAATCGATCATCAAGCGCGTTGGTAAGGTGCGCAGTCGTGCGCGCGGTCATGCCGCCACCGATGGGCCCATCGTCGAGCACGATTACGGTCTTGCCTTCCTGCGCCAACAGATACGCCGTCGTCAATCCCGCGATGCCCGCACCGACAATGCAGATATTGGCGCTCGTGTCTTTGTTCAGAGCCTTTTCTTCCGGCGTGCCGGCAGTGGCCATCCAAACCGAAGTTGTCGTTCCTGAAGTTGCTTCCATTCTCTCTTTCAAAGCTGTTGCCATGATTGATCGCAGAAGCGAAGAACATGCCAACCGAATGATTCCAAGACTTCGCGTTTACGGGGAAAACCTTCCCGCCGTTCGCCTTTTCCGCTGTCTTAATTCGCAACAACGCGTGCGCACCAGAGCTAAATCAGTACGAGAGCACCAAGACAAAAAAACGATTAGCTGGCAACGCTCTATCGCCAGCAGAGCTTTCGACTACCAAACTTTTTCACGAGCCGCGCGCACCAAGCGAACTTTCCAGTACATATCGAGCAATCTCTACACGGTTCGTGAAACCTTTTTTACTCAGTATGTGACTGATGTGGTTTTCGACCGTGCGAACACTCACGCGTAGAAAAACGGCGATCTGCTTGTTGCTGAATCCGTGCGCGACATATTTTGCGACACGATTCTCCGCTTCAGTGAGTCGATTATCCTGAAACTTTTCGAGAGCGTCGCTCCCATGAGGAGCTGTTCGCAGATTCTGCGGCTGAACCGTTTTGGAATCGGCTACATCCATCGCCAGGACGAGCTCAGCGCGCCGCCCCCGAAATTGCAGCGTATGAGAAACAATCTCGACGTTCACAAGTACACCACTCTTCTTCAAGTGCCTCGCTGATGCTGAGTTCATGCCCGGCTTGATATTGGAAACTTTTTCCAGCAGCCACGGAACGTCTTGCGCAGGCCGAATATCTTTTAGGCTCATGCGCAGAAACTCATCGCGCGAGTAGCCGTAATGTTGAATTGCCGCGTCGTTAACGGCAAGGAACGCGAGCGTGTCGCGATCGTAAATCCACATCGGATGCGGGTTGCTATCGAACAAGAGTCGATAGCCCTGTTCACTCTCATGAAACGCGTTGTGGACTGAGATCGGCATACATTCCCAGGGACAGTTCCAGGGAAGCCGAAGCATGCCTGTCCCTTTATGCAATGTTGGTTTGTGGCCGCCATTATCGCGCGGCTTCGGCTCAGGAAGCAACGTTCGATTCGAGAACGTGCGGAAGTTAGTCTTGTATTTTTTCTTGTAAGTGAAATCACTCACGGCCTTGGTGCGCCTTAGACGGCAAATCAGATTATCCGCACGATTCACGATCCACTCTAGTTCGGAAATCACGTGGTACTGCCGTTGCACGGCATGAAAGGGAAGGGACCAATCGAATTACAGGCATGCGAAAAGCGAATTGAACGTCTGCAAGACCGCAGAGTGTTCCGATTCAGTCAGAAATTAAATTCCAAGGTGTCGAGCATTGAATCCCTGAAAATTCCTGTGGCTCGGGGCGAGCGCCCCGTTTTGGCAGAAGTGCACTTCACATTACATGGAGGTAAGAAATGGCTAGCAACTCGAATAAACAAGTTGGGTCGACGACGCTTAGCGCTTCGCTTCTCGTAAAAGAGAGTGGCGAAAATATTTCGCCGACCACAAAGCGGTTTCTCTATTTGTCAACAATCATCTTGGCGGCGAATCGCGCGCCGGATCACGTCTACAAAACGATGAACCTTGCGGGCCTGTTCGTGCGCGAGAACGGCTTGTTCATGAAACCGTCGAACAAAGGTCGCTACTATCACGATGGGCGGTTCGCGACGTTGCTTGACGTGGTCAATCACTACAACGTGCGGTTCAGTCTCGGACTGACATCGCAGGAGAAGCATGACTTGGTGGAATACCTGAAATCGCTTCCCGAGTCGGAATAAGAGAATTAGTTCGTCGGAACTAGTTTTTTCGTTTTTGCCGCCGGCGGACAGACAGAGCACCGCTGCCGAAGAGTGTCTGAAATCGCAACAAACCTGCTCTGGCGAGCGAGAGATTAGTACAGAGACTTTACGGGGCCGCTCGAAAATACGCGCCGTTACCGTCGAAGATGGCACATCGGGCGGGCACTTTCATTGGCATATCAGTTGTCAATCTTTTTCAGAGAAATCAAGAGATTCCGTTTAGTGACGTTGGTGATTATCCTGGAAGGAGCGCAAATATCATGGCAAGCAGAGCAAGTATCGGCGGACATCCGATTCATCCCATGCTGATTCCATTTCCGATTGGGCTGCTGGTTTTTTCATTCATCGCCGATTTGATTTATCTGTGGCGCGGCAATCCAATTTGGAAGGATTACATCGCGTTCTACACGATGTTGGGCGGCATCATCGGTGGCGCGGCAGCGGCGATTCCGGGACTCATCGATTGGGCCACGCTAACTGATCGTGCGGCGGTCAAAGTCGCAAATTGGCACGCGCGAGTGAACATCGCCACGCTGGTCATCTTCATCGCGAGCTTCTATCTCCGCACAACAAGCGGGGCGGCGTGGTTTCCATCGATGCCGATGCTTCCCGTCATTCTTTCGCTGGTCGGTGTAATTGGTTTGACGATCGCCGGTTGGTTGGGCGGTCAATTAGTGTTCAGACATGGCGTGGCCGTCGACGTTGAAAAGGAATCACCTGGACAACCGGAGAGCCAACGGCATATTCGCGCAGCCTAGAAAGGATCGCAGCCAAAATGAATACTCGCGAGACCGCGTACGCGTTAATGAGGATCTCCTATGGCGTGATCTTCTTATTCTACGGCATCGGCAAGTTCATGGGCGGCTTGTCGAACTTTGTCGGCGGCATGAACCAGCAATTCTCGGGCAAGCTGCCCGCGTTCATGGTGATGCCTTTCGCCTACGCAATTCCTTTCTGCGAAACGATCTCCGGAATTCTGATCCTGCTAGGGTTGTTTACGGGCGCAGGATTGACTTTGTCCGGGCTGCTGCTGATCGGCCTGACATTTGGCGTCGTAATGCTCGGCCATCCCGACGTGGTCGCGCACAATCTGATCTACGTCCTGGTTAATTTTGTGCTGCTGTGGTTTGTTGACCTGAATCGATTTTCAATTGATGGTTTGTTAGGACGAAAAGAGACCGCGGGGCTAACAACTTAACAAAAGGGAAGACAATGAAAGCGTTCAAATGGCTATTTCTGGTTATCGCCGCGTACATTCTCGCGTTCGTTTCGGTTTACAGCTTCATAAATCAGCGCAAAGCGAGCAGGTCCGAAACCGGCAGTCCTAATTTTTCAGCAATCGTCGTCGAAGCAAAAACGGCGGCGCCGGGACCCGCCGCAACCCGCTACCGTCTGGACGCACGCGCGAGCAAATTCATGGCGGACGCTGAGCGCAGCGGGCTGCTTTGGTTTAAAGGACATAGTCACCACATAGCCGTGCGAGAGTTCACGGGCGAAGCTGTCTTGGATCCGGATTCGCTGGCGAATTCATCGCTGCAAATCACCGCGAAAGCCGCGTCGATGGAAGAAACCGGTAGCGTTTTTACGGCGCCACAAAAGAAAATCATCAATAAAGAGCTGCGCGAGATCGTGCTGCTGCCCGATCAATATCCCGACATCGTTTTCAAAAGCACCGAGGTCAAAGGAAAATCGACCGGTGCTGGGCAGTACGACCTGAAGATTACGGGAAATCTGACTTTGCACGGCGTGACGCGACCGGTGACGATTCCGACGAAAGTGACTGTGACTGGAAATGAGTTGCGCGCGCAAGGCGACTTTTCAATCAGCCGCGGCGACTTCAACGTCAAAGCCACCTCAGCTTTTCACGGAATGGTCCGCGTCAGCGATAAGGTGAAGTTCGAATTCGATATCGTCGGACGCGCACGCTAGCTTTCCGATTCGTCGCCGTTTCATTTCTGATTTAGAATCAGCCTCGCCCATGTACGAGCTGACCAAGACACAGGATAAGCTTCTTTCTGATCTTCAGCGCGACGCCTTTAAATATTTCATTCACGAAGTCAATCCAGATAACGGTCTCGTCGTCGACTGTACCAAGGAAGGATGGCCGTCGAGCATTTGCGCGGTCGGCATGGTCCTGTCCGCTTATCCCATCGGGGTCGAGCACAACTTCATCAGTCGTGAAGAGGCAATCGAAAGAACGTTGAGGACGTTGCGCTTCTTCGCCGCGAGCGAACAAAGTACTAACGCGGACGCAACCGGCTACAAAGGCTTCTATTACCATTTTCTCGACATGAATACCGGCCGGCGTGCCTGGCGGTGTGAGCTGTCGACCATGGACTCGACTTTCCTTTTTGCCGGAATGCTAGCTGCCGCGGCCTACTTCGATCAGGACTCAGCGGAAGAGAGTGAAATTCGCCGTTTGGCGGACGAGCTTTATCGCCGCGCCGATTGGCAATGGGCCACGTCCGGAGGCGCCACGCTGCGTCATGGTTGGCGGCCCGAGAGCGGCTTCTTGGAAGACCGCTGGGATGGTTACGACGAAGGCATGCTTGCTAACGTCCTGGCGCTCGGCTCGCCCACCTTTCCGCTGCCGCCAGAGAGTTATTACGCCGACGTCAAGGCCTATGAATGGAAGAAAGTCTTCGATTATGAATATGTGTTTGCGCCTCCCCTATTCATTCACCAGTTTTCGCACCTCTGGATTGACTTTCGCGAAATTCAGGACGCCTTCATACGCGAACATGGTTTGGACTATTTCGAGAACTCTCGCCGGGCAACCTACGCGCACCGCGAGTACGCGAAGCGAAATCCAAACGGCTTCAAAGGGTACAGCGAAGTGTGCTGGGGATTGACTGCGTGCGAGGGTCCGGGGCCCAGGGACATAACGATCGATGGCGTGAAGCGCGTCTTCTTCGACTACGTCGCGCGTGGCATTCCAGATGGTCCCGATGATGGGACTCTAGCGCCCTGGGCGGTCGTGGCCTCTTTGCCATTTGCCCCGGAGATCGTTTTGCCGGCGCTCGAACACTTTAACGAGATCGAAGTCGGCCTCGATCATCCCTACGGACTTCAAGCCACATTTAATCCTACCTTTCCTGACGGGAAAGGCCACGAGTGCGGCTGGGTATCGCCGTGGCATTTTGGAATCAATGAAGGGCCCATCGTGCTGATGATTGAGAACTATCGCACAGATTTTCTCTGGCGCCTGATGCGCTCGTGCCCATACATCCTTGAGGGACTGCTCCGCGCTGGATTCAGCGGCGGCTGGCTCTAAGAGCGTTTGTCGCGGCGCTGTCTTGCCTCAACTTGTGATGCTGATTGGCGCGCCTTGCTTTCCTATATTATCAATCGGAGGTTGGGGTAATGGCGCGGCAAACTTCTCTTTCCAACGAATCCTTCCCGTTGCCTGCATCACCACGAACAGGGTGCTGATTGAGCCGATCGTGATCGCCAAACCAGTAAAACCTTTCAAGAAAAAGGCGTAAGAGAACGCCACCAGGTAGATGAATTGAGCGAGCGCTGCTTCCCGGGCAGCGAATCTCACCCCGACGACCAATCGCAAATAAGACACGACAAGGAAAACCGATACTGCTGATGAGATAACAAACGCCAGATGAATTGAGACGTGATCGACCAGATACGCGAGCAGCAGATGAAACGAAAAGAATGCCGCCGCAAGAAAGAAGTAGTTCATCGGATGCAATTCGATGCCGCGCATGGTCGTAATGATCAGCATTATAAATAAAAAGAAGAACAACGACACCGGCGCAAAGAAACTGATGCGCCCCGCCAATGGTCCGGGCTGCAAATGTTCAGGCATGGTCATCGCGATTTGGTAACCGGAAACCAGGTTCTGGTAATTCCAGTCGAGGATCCACCCGTTCGGAGTCTCAGTTTTCTTCGTCGGGGACAGTGTATTGTCCGGAAAATCTATGTCCTTGAAATTTGTGGTCATCTTCAAAGAGAACTCGCGTACCTGCGCGACCTCGGAAGTCCCAAAGTGATATCGCCAGTCGTTGAGACCTTGCGATTTGTAACCCACGCGCAGCATCGCCGTATTTCCGGCCTTGATTCGAACGACGCCACTGGCGCTGTTTTTGGCGTTCGTCAAAGCGACTGGCGAGTCGTCAACCGTGAATACCAGATCATCATACATCGCCTGCGCGGTGGGAAAGTCTAGCCGGAAAACCACATTTTGATCTTTGTCGCTGGTGTTTCGAAATGAATAAGCGCCGCCGAACGCAACTTTGTAGGTGCTGTACCACAATAATCCTTTCTGCCGGTGCTCGAGGTTGAGATCGGCGTTTATGTGGCTGGCTTCCAACGGCAGCGTAGTTGTTACTTTTTCTTGAGTAACCATTTCGATCTTGCGGCCATTCTCGGTGGTCACCTCCTTCTTTGGCACCAGCTCCTCAAATGAAGCCACCGGCGGCGCCTGATCTTGTGGCGCACCCCACGTCGATTCAACCCGGCTATCAGAAGCATTGCCTGAATCGTAAGTGCGTTGAAAAATTGTTGCGCCCAGGATCGCCCAGGCGAACGCAGTGCACAGGAAAATGAAGGCAATGGCAGCGATTCGTTTGATCATGGAAGTGCTCCTCTGGATGGAAGGTTTGTCCCACGGATAATAATTAATTGGATTGAACATGGATTCTTATGTTGGTGATATTGTTGAACCGATTTCGATCTCAGGCCATGAGGGTTCCCACAGTTTCGCGCCGTGATGGGAACGGTTAGGCACGGCAGTCGCATTCGAAGTGCCCGCGCCAACCGGCGCGAGCACGGCTTCAAGCAGCGGCCGCATCTGCGACAACTGCTTGACGCGGATTACAAAGTTCCACGCGGGCTCGAACTTTTTCCAACCCGCGCTGTAGAAGAAATGTTTCAGCGAGTGCTTGACAGTCGAGTGCGCCGACGCAGCTTTGAAGATTGAATCCCACTGATAGAACGTGCGGTACGACCAGTCGTAACCGCGCTTCAATTCCTCGGCTGATAAGCCCATCGGCCGATATACGACATGCCGCGTATCGTAAACGTCCCAGTTGCGCGTAACCATTCGGTTCTGCGCCACCATTTGCGAATGCAGTTCCGTGCCCGGATACGGCGTGAGAATGTGAAAGGTCGCGGTCGTGATTCCCGATTCGACTGCCCAATCGACCGTTCGGCGAAAAACATCACCATCGTCTCCATCAAGACCAAAAACAAAGCTGCCATTGATCATGATGCCAAGACTGTCGAGACGCCGCACAACTTCTCGGTAGTTACGACCAAGGTTCTGCCGTTTACCAGCACCGGCGAGACCCTCTCGGGAAAGCGTTTCGAAACCAACGAACAGGCTGCGCAATCCGGCAGCCGCGGCTTCTTCGATCAAATCGTCGCGCAAGATTGAATCGACCGTTGCAGCGCCCTGAAAGACGCGGTTCATCCCGCGCATCCCACGAAACAATTCGCGCGCGAACCGCGGTTTGCCAAACAAATGATCGTCGAGAAAGTAGAGGTGACGGCCCGGCAGCCGCGCAATCTCAGCCAGCGCATCATCGACGAGTTGCGTGTAGAACCCGCGTCCGCCGGCAAAGAACGCGTCTTTGTAGCAGAATGTGCAATGATGCGGACAGCCGCGCGAAACAACGATCGAGTTCGGCACGAGGTATCGATGTCGCTGAATGAGGTCGCGGCGAATCGGCGGAATGCTTTCCAAAGTTCGCACCGCCGATTGATAGAGCCTTTGCGGTGTGCCGGCCTTTAGGTCACTCAGGAATTGCGGAAACGTGTCTTCACCCGGGCCGAGAAAAATTGTGTCCGCATGCGGGGCGGCTTCGTCCGGCAGTGAAGTGACGTGCAACCCACCCAGGACAACGTAAGCTCCGCGCAAACGATAGTGATCGGCAATCCGATAAGCTCGGTACGCGTTGGTGATGTAAACCTGAATGATGACCAGGTCAGGATCGTCATTCAGATCGACCTTCTCGACGTGTTCGTCCTGAAGCGAGATTTCCAAATCAGGATCCAAATATGCCGCCAGAGTTGCGAGCCCCAGTGGCGGAAAGAGCGAATACTTGATCGGCCGCCAAAACGGGCTGGTAGCTTCCGTCAGCGCCGGAAGGATCAGCTTTACACGTCTGATTGTTCTCGGTTTCATCGTGGGGGTTGTCTCCCTCTGTGTTTGGCAAACTACTTTGCTCAACAAAGCGCAAGCCCAAAAAAATTAGGCGCGGCGTCAGCCCACCTGTTTTCGCATCTGCCTGATGACTGCTTCCATGTGTTCGAGATAACGCTCGAGCGCGCGACGACCGGCGCTCGTCAAGCTGTATTCAGTTTTTGGGGTGCGACCCTGAAACGTTTTTGAGCAATTGATGTAACCAGCGTCTTCCAGCTTGCGGGCATGCACGCTGAGATTTCCGTCGCTGGTTTTGACCATGTGCTTCAACTCGTTGAAAGTCAGCGACTCGTTCACGGCCAGGGCGCTGATAATGCCCAGTCGCAGCCGCTCGTGAATCAAACGATCCAACTCGTGCATGCTCCTTGGCGTCCGCGGCGCCACTGAGCGCAGCTTTCGGTTTTCGACCGGAGCCTTTTTGGTTTCTCGTTTTAGTGCTTGTTTAGCCACCGTATTTCCTCGCGATGATTATTCCAAAAATGATGTGCAGCCCGCCGAACCCCGCGGCCAGCAGCCAATTGGCCCACGGCGGCGAGACAAACAACGCGACCGCGCCGAGCACCATGAAGCAAATCCCCATCAGCGGCACAACGCTCACGGAAAACATGCCACCGGTGACCACGCCTGTTCCGTAGAGCAATAGCCATACGCCGGGAATCAGCGAAGTGACTCGCAACCGAAACAACACTGCGGTCAGCAGCGCCCCGACAATGAACGGCGGTGACAAGCTGAAAGCGACTTTCCGTGCCGGCCCAGAGAGCAGCGGGGTTGAAGTCGCGCGCGCTTTTCGATCCAGCGTCCAGCCGGCAATCAGCAGTGCAATGATTGCTTCCGCCAGCCAGGTGAACAGCCAGCGCCTCTCGGTGGCTTCGTGCGCCGCCAGATACGACGCTACAAACCCCGTCACGCCTATCGCCACCTGTCCCCAGCCGGGAACGGCCGTAAAAGTCGAGGCGCGTTCCATCGTCTCGCGAATAAAGCGGACATTGTCCATCGCGCGATCGTGGAGCGCCGGTGGTTGCGTTGGTTGGGGAAGCTGAGTCACGGTGCCAGATTACGCCCTGGTGGTCTGCCGTGTCAAGTACTTTGTACGATAAAGGGAAAGCGGGATTGAGGCCTAATTCTGCAAATCTCCAGTCCGGATTTCGCATTACTAAGACTTATTTGCGGAGGTTAAATGGGCGGGCTGTCGCCGGCGTCGATTGTTTCGATTAGTTTTTGCCAGTCAGAGCCGAGTCGGCTTTGCAAAATGCGCACGCAACGATTCCAACGGAGGATCGCGTCGTCATTGCCATGCGGCCTGATCGCTTCCGCCTGCTCAAAATAATCCAGAGCCTTCTCGAATAACGGCATGACCATGTAGGGCGAGCGCCCGGCGTTCAGTTGTGCTTTCGCTTGCCGCTCGTGAAGGATGCCGGCGTAATAGAAGCGCTCGTATTTGTCGCTGAGGCTTTGGAAAGCATTCTCTGCTTCGCCGTATCGATCCGATGCGCTGCCGGTGAACTGATCGGTAATCGAAAGCCCAAGCAGCCGAAGCGCCGTTTGATTCTCAGCATCAGTTGCCAAAATATCGCGGCAAATCGACTCAGCCTCGCCCGGCTCGTTCAAATTGCGATACAACTCAGCCTTCGATATTGCCTCGGGAATGCCATCTTTCGAGATCGGTTTCAGTTGGAAATCCATGGCAATCTCTTTTCGAGTAAATTTACGGATTCCAGTGCCGAGACTATCAGCACCTAACATGACGCGACAAGCGCGACAGCGAATCAAGCTTTGCGACCTGACAACTTCCTCAGAAACCAACGCACCGGATCGTAAAAGTCGTCAACCACGCGCTCTTTCAGTGGAATGATTGCGTTGTCGGTGATGTGAATGTCTTCCGGGCAAACCTCGGTGCAGCACTTGGTGATGTTGCAGAAGCCTATGCCGAGTTCGTTCTTGAGCAAGCTGGTCCGGCTCAAGCCGTCGAGGGGATGCATCTCCAGTCCCGCGATGCGTACAAAGAAGCGCGGCCCGCCGAATTGTTCCTTCTTGTCATGATCGCGCAGCACGTGGCAGACATTCTGGCAAAGAAAGCATTCGATGCACTTGCGGAATTCCTGCACGCGATCGACTTCGCGCTGATCCATTTTCCACTCGGCGTTCGGTCGAGGCGTGAAGGGTGGAATCTTTTTGTTGACGCGATAGTTCCACGAAACATCGGTAACCAGGTCCTTGAGAACCGGAAACGCTTTCATCGGCTGAACTGTAATCGGTTCGTCAAGCGGCAACGCATCGAGGCGAGTTTTGCAGGTCAAACGCGGCCGGCCGTTCACTTCGGCCGAGCACGAGCCACACTTTCCGGCTTTGCAGTTCCAGCGCACCGCGAGATCGGGCGCCTGGTGCGCCTGAATGTAATGCAGCGCATCCAGCACCACCATGCCGGGTGCGATCGGCACCTGGTATTCGAGCAGCTCGCCGCGCTCGCGATCGCCACGAAATACCTTGAAAGTTGCGTCAGCCATTATTTCTTTTCTTCCAGAATTGCCTGAAGATCGCCTGGCATCTCCGCGATTGGCCGGTGACTCAAGCGCATTGCATCCCCGTCACGCGCGACGATGTTATTCAGCCTGCTCCACTGCTCGCCATAATTCGGAAAGTCGATCCGGCTGTGAGCTCCGCGGCTCTCTCTGCGTTCCAGCGCAGAGAGTGCGACGGCTTCCGAGACGGTCAGCATCGAACGTAAATCGCGGGCCAGGTGCCATCCTGGATTGAATAGACGCGAACCGTCCACGCGCACCTTCGCAGCCCTTGTTTTCAGCTTCTGAAGTTCATCAAGGCCTCGGTTCAAGTCTTCTTCATTACGAAAGATGCCCACGTAGTTCTGCATCGTTTCCTGCAAGTCGCGATGTACGTCGTACGGACTATCACCTGCGCTGCGCTCAAAAGGCTCGAGCATTTCCCGCGTCCCTTCCCCTACCTGCGCGTCGTCAATCGAGGTTAAGCCGACTTGTTTCGCGTGTTCGGCGGCGGCGAGTCCGGCGCGGCGACCGAATACCAGCAAATCAGACAGCGAGTTTCCGCCGAGACGATTCGCACCATGCAATCCGGCCGCGGCTTCACCCGCCGCGAACAAGCCCGGCACGTTTGATTGAGCGGTCTCTGCATCCACTCGAATTCCGCCCATCATGTAGTGACACGTCGGGCCGACTTCCATTGGTCCTTTGGTGATGTCCACGTCGGCAAGCTCGCGGAACTGGTGATACATGCTCGGCAGCTTTTTCTTCACGTATTCGGCCGGTTTGTGCGAGATGTCGAGGTACGCGCCGCCATGTTCCGTCCCGCGTCCTTCTTTGGCTTCGGTGTAGATCGCGCGAGCCACCACATCACGGGTCGAAAGATCCAACCTTTCCGGATCGTAACGCTGCATGAACCGTTCGCCGTCTTTGTTGGTGAGAATACCTCCTTCACCGCGCACCGCTTCGGTGACCAGAATGCCCTGCACACCTGGCGGCCAAACCATTCCGGTTGGATGAAACTGCACGAATTCCATGTCCATCAATTCGGCGCCCGCATCGTAAGCCAGGGCCATTCCGTCGCCGGTGTACTCCCACGAATTTGAAGTGATGCGCCAGGCCTTACCGATTCCACCTGTAGCGATCACGACTGACTTCGCTTTGAAGACAACAAAGCGGCCGTTCTCTCGCCAGTAACCGAAGGCGCCAGCAATTCGATCTCCATCTTTCAGCAAACGCGTGATCGCGCATTCCATGTAGACATCGAAACCCATGTGCACGCCGCGATCCTGGAGCGTGCGAATCATTTCCAGCCCGGTGCGATCGCCGACGTGGCATAGCCGCTTGAATGTGTGGCCGCCGAAAGCGCGCTGTAGAATATTTCCGTCGGCGGTCCGGTCAAAAAGCGCACCCCATTGTTCAAGTTCGCGCACACGTTCGGGGCTTTCC
>DATBSG010000222.1:0-7193 GCA_036559945.1 Pyrinomonadaceae bacterium | reverse complement strand
GTTTCGTTTCGCGATTGGCACGATGAGCTCGCCACCGGCGATTCAACTCGCCTGGGCCAGGTCTTTGGCAACCTGCTTCATAACGCGATCAAGTTTTCTTCAACGGGCGGGCTCGTGCGCGTCATCTGCGAGACCGATCGCGACGATGCCGTCATTAGAATCGAAGACGAAGGCCAGGGGATTGCGCCTGAGTTTATGCCACGCGTTTTCGAAAAGTTTGTCCAGGCGGACGGCTCGAAGACGCGCGCGCACGGCGGTCTCGGACTCGGGCTCTCGCTGGTAAAAAGTTTTGTTGAAGGACATCAAGGCACGGTTGAGGCACAGAGTGCCGGGCCTGGCCGCGGCAGCGTGTTTACAGTTCGTTTGCCACGCAGGAAAGTGAGCGCCGCGGTCGCCGCCGGCGACAAACAAGCCACCGGCCCGCTGACAAAGCCCCATGAGGCACATATTCTGATCGTAGAAGACGACGAGGATACGCTCGAGCTGCTGCAATCCACGTTCAGGGCAAAAGGATTTCGCGTGACTACCTGTCAATCGGCGCAGGAGGCGCTGGACATTGCGCCCGCGAATTCGATCGATCTCATCTTGTCGGACATCGGCATGCCTCACATGGACGGCTTCGAAATGATGAAGCAACTGCGGCAACTGCCGAACATGGGCGACGTGCCGGCCATCGCATTGAGCGGCTACGCGTCGCAGAAGGACAGAGGGCTGGCGCTCGACGCCGGATTTAACGCGCATGTTTCGAAGCCGGTTGACCCTGCCGAATTAATGACCACGATCAAGCAGTTGCTGAAAAAGTGGTATAAGCTCAAGAGTGACCGCGCCACGATAAGCCCTGACGAAACCGCTGGCTGAAACTTATCCGCTGCTTCACGCACCAGACTCGCCACCGCTTCACGAGTGAGTTATGCCAAAGTAGAATACCGAGAGGCGTCAGCACTTTTCGGACTGTGCCCCTGTAGCTCAACGGTTAGAGCAGCAGACTCATAATCTGTTGGTTCGGGGTTCGAATCCCTGCGGGGGCACCATGTCAGTGAGCAGTAAGCAGTGAGCAGTACAAAGTCAGTTCCGCTCAGACAATCTGAATGATCTTTCCCAGAGCCAGCGGCATTCTGCTTCACCCGACTTCGCTGCCCGGGCGTTTCGGCATCGGCGACCTCGGTGATGAAGCATATCGTTTCGCGGGTTTTCTTGTCGCTGCCAAGCAAACCTTGTGGCAAGTGCTGCCGCTCGGGCCCACCGGTTATGGCGGCCCACTTTACCCGGCGCGTATGGCGTTTTGCTCAACAGCCAGGATTAATTAGGACGCTGCGGCTCGGACTGTTTCGTTTCCTTCCTGTCCATCCGCATTGTCGCGCGCGCGAGGCCGAGCAGGATCAGCAGCAGCGCAACGCTCGAGATTGCCAGCACCACGTAAATCAGCCACGGCAGGCGCTCGGTAAACGGCAAGAGCGGCGCCCGGTAATCTGTGTTCTTGACGAAAGATCCGACCGTTGCCGGCAGTGCCGGCGTCTTCAGCTTCGCTGCCAATTCCTTTTCGAAATCATAGTGCGGCGCATCCGCGTGCATGTTGCCAAAAAACAATCGCAGCGGCGCCGCGGCTGGCTCTTTCAATTCAAAGTAAAGTTGGCGAGCCGGAGCCGCGGCTTTGATGGAACTGATGGGCAGCGTCGGATTGCTGTAATCAGTGATCAGCAGGCGCAGTTTGCGCGCGTGCTCTTCGTTGTCGAAAGTAATCGTGAGGACCTGATCATTATTACCGACGCGTTTTGTCAGCTCTCCAGATGCAACCACGCGGACGTTTTGCGGATCGTCAACCACCTCAACCTGAAACGGGCGCGAGAACGATTGGTCCTCAGTCGTTAGCAGCAGCCGGTCGCACGGTACTTTGCCACCGAGATCGATTGTCCACGACGAAGCCGGCGCTCCTTCGTGACGCAGCAACTGGTAAGCAGGAACCGCCAAGTTCCACGTCACATCTTGCCCTTTCTCCCGTGTGGCCATTGAGACTTTCACTCCGGTGATTACAGGCGGTTCTCTGTCGACGCGCTCATCAGCGGTAACTCGCACGCGAAGATAACGATACCTGCTGGTCGGATAGCTTACGCGGCGCGAGCGTGCCGTGCTGTTGACCGACGAGAAGCTGAAAATCACGTCGCCCGTTTTCAGAGTCTTCCAATCTGCCCCGGTGTCGCTGCCTTCGACGGTGGCCAACCGACGGAAATTCGTGCCGGCTGTTTCAATCTCGACTTCGTTGTGTTCGCCCGGATTTTCCCCCAAGTCGACGGAAACTTCGCTGACATTTGCGCCGACGACAGCCTGATTGAACAAACGGCCGCCTATCTCGCGCGCATCGTCGACTTCACGACGAACGCGCAGCGCGTACGGAATCTCGCGGCCGGCGGCATCGTAGAGGCGCAGGTCAGCCAAATCCTCGCGTGCCTTGTCCATTACCTGAAGCGGCACAACGAATTGATAGAGCCCGGCGGGCGACGCGGTTGGAGTGACTTCGGCGACAAACGGCCAGGCAGACATCGCACTGTCGCCCACTGCAACGACGGTAGCAATTCCGGAAGCGATAAAAGTCAGTGCCGAAATCGCGAGAAGCCTTTTCATGTTGCCGACTCCTTCGAATGAAAAGCCTTGTGATAACCCCAGGTCACCACCAACAACAGCAGGCCGAGCACCAGGAACGCGATGATGCGATAGAGCTGCTTCAGCACGGCGATGTCTATTAGCATCACTTTGATCACGGTCAGCGCGAACAGCGACAGCGCCGCCCAGCGAATCGCCGGCGCGCGTCGTGCAAAGCCAACCGCCGCTAACACCGCGGCGTAGATCGACCACAAAACGGATAGCGCCATTTGTCCGAGCCAGCGCTCGTGTTGATAATCCTCGGCCGTCTTTTGCAGTCCCGCGCGCACCGCAAAGTATGTATGCGTTTCAATCGTCATCAGAAACCAAAGCGTGATGAGGGCCACGATCAGGAGTATCAGTTGAAAAACTCTGGCGGCGATTTTCTTTCGCTCACCCAGCTTTTCGTAAACCAACGCCGCGGCGAGCAAGCAAGCCGTAACAAACAACGACGACAGAAAATATTTGTTTGCCACGGGCGTAAACGGTTCGCGGTCGCCCCACGGCGTGTCCCAGAAAACAAGTTTCAGCAGCGCCAAAGTAAATAGAGCGTGCGCGATGGCGCGCAATCGTTGGGACTCCATTTCGATTCCGGCCCACAAAATGACCAGTCCCTCAACCGCCCACGCCATCGTGATCCAGTTCGACTTCAGTTGGATTGGGATCGACAACGTAACGAATGTCAGCGCGACACCAATCGTCAGCAACAACTCAGTGCGCGTGGTCGCGCGTCGATCGAGCAGGAGCTTCGCCACACCCGCGTAGACGAGCGCCATGCCGATCGCGAATGCCCCCATCCAATCGTGATGGTCCGGATTCAGAAAAAAGTAAGCAGTGGCAAAAAAGATGAACGCATTGACCATCATCAGCGAGAGGTCTTCGAAGCTGGTGATGAACTTGAACGGGTCGCTGGTAAACGCCGCGAGATCGTCGAACTCAGCCTCTCGCTGCTTGAAAAGTCGGCGGGCCAGATGGGCCAGGAGAAACGCCAGGAATACGGCAGTCTGAAACGTCATCACTGCCGCCAGCTTTCGCGGATGATAGTTTTCGCCGTACCACAGCCAGAAGAGAAGATGAGTGCCCAGGAAAGCCAGCGAACTCAATCCCGGCCAATGCTTCATTAACCCGAGCGTTCCCACATCCAGAGCGAACATGTAGCCGAAGAGCGAACGGTACTGATCTCGATCTGAACGAAGCAGGATGGGCACGAGAAAACCGCCGACGAGCGCCATCACAGCGATTGCCGGCGCGTCGTATAACAGCGCGAGCGCGGCGGCTTCGGCAATCAAAAGCGCCAGGAAAATGAACGCGGTCTTCTGTGTCGCGAAATGGTAGTAAGCGAACGACGCGTACACCGAGAGGTAGAGCAGCACGACTCCGCCGCCAGTGAGAATCTGCGAGAACACGCGCCACTTTCGTCTGTGATAGCGGTAGCCAAGCACAGTAAACGTCACGCCGGCGGCGACTCCGATGGCCACGCGGCCGAGCTCGCCGATCCAGCGATTGTCAAACGCGTACTTCAGAAAGAACGCGGTGGCAAAAAGAATCAATGCAATCGCCGCCCAACCAAGCCACCGCCGGCCAATGATCGATTCGATTTGTTGCGCATTAATTGTTCGTGCCGGCACTGGCTGTGAAACCGTCGGAGGAGTTGGCGGGGGCGGCGCGACAATTCGCGTTGGTGGAGCAGCCGACGCCGGTGGAATGTTTGCAGGTTGCGGACGTTCTTCCGTCGGAAGCCGTCGCGTTTCAGTCGTAGGCGCAGTGGGTGGTTTCGCTGGAATTGCAGCTTCCAATCGGGCCACGCGCGCGATAAGTTGCTGAACGATGCCCGACAAACCCTGCGCTTCCGCGGACGTGGCCGGCGAAGAAGACTGCATTCGAGAGATTGCCTGATTGAGTTTGTTTCGCGTGCTGATCGAAATGACGAGCGCGACGATCGGGAGAACTATTGACCCAATCAGCAACGCGATTACTAGTAACGCGATGATAAGGCCTATGGTGTCGTCCATCGTTCCGGCAATGCGGGCGTTATGAAACAGGCCGAACGCCTAATCAGCGGCATTTGTTGGAATCGCGCGCATTCTATTTTTGGATCTGTGCCAAGTCAATAAAGTTAGACGGACTCGTGATGTTGCTGCCATACTGACGTGCGAAACTGCAAAATCATGGCCGCCAGGATTGGTATTGGAATTATCGGCGCTGGCTTCGCGCGCACGACGCAGATTCCCGGATTCAAACACTGTGAAGGCGCGCAAATCGTGGCCATTGCCAGCGCGCACCGCGAACACGCCGAGGAAGTCGCGCGCGAATTCGATATTCCGCACGTGGCAGACAATTGGCGCGGTGTGATCGCGCGGGAAGATGTCGACCTTGTCAGCATCGTCACGCCGGTCGTGACGCACTGCGAGATGGCGCTCGCCGCGCTCGCCGCGGGCAAAGCGGTTTTGTGTGAGAAGCCGATGGCGATGAACGCGGACGAAGCGCGGCGCATGACCGACGCGGCGCGCGAAAAAGGAGTGCTGACGCTGATCGATCATGAGCTGCGATTTCTTCCCGGTCGTTTGCAGATGCGCGAGCTTCTGCGCAACGGCGAAATCGGAAAGTCGAAGCATGTGCAGCTCACTTTTCGCTCGGATTCGCGCGCCGACGTGGAGCGGCCATGGAACTGGTGGTCTGACATAAAGCAGGGTGGCGGTGCGCTCGGCGCGATCGGCTCGCATATCGTCGACGGCTTTCGCTGGTTATTGGGAACTGAAGTTTCCGAAGTACTTGGGAATCTGGCGACGCACGTACGTGAGCGGAAGGATCACGACGGGAAGACTCGCGAAGTCACAACAGATGACGAAGCAAACCTGCTTCTGCGATTTCACGATACGGAGTTGACGGAAGGAGCGACAGGAAATGCTTCCATGTCACTGGTCGAAGCCGGAAAATCCGAACATCTGCTGGAGATCTTCGGCGCGAGTGGTGCGTTGCGAGTCGAAGAGAACGGAGAACTCTGGCACTCGAGAGTCGGCGAAGGAGCGTGGCGTCGCGTCGAAACCGACGGCAGCCAAGCAGCGCCGGGAATGCGCGACTCCGGCTGGGCGCGCGGGTTCACCGCTTTTTCAAAACAGATTGTCGCCGCGCTGCGTGAAGGTCGCACGACGGTGGAAGGCGCGGCGACTTTCGAAGATGGCTACCGCACGCAGCTTGTGCTGGATGCCGCGCGAAGATCCAATGAGAGTGGCTGTTGGGAAAAACCGACTGAAAACAATGAAAATTGAAAACTGAAAACTGAAAAATACAAATTTGGAATGTCGGTCACCGCGAAGAAGACGCAACAGCAGACTAACCCTTCGTCTTGTTTTCTTTCGTAGTCACGATTGATCGCGCGATAATGTTACAAAGTTGATTGCACTCGTCCAGGAGCTCAGCCATTTTGTGCTCGGTCGACATTTCGGTCTTTATGATCAAACGAATCCAACACCGGGATTCACGCAACTCTTTCAAACAAATGCTCAACTTGTGTGCAAAGTCGGCACGGCTTTCGGCCGCACAGGCTTCTTCATAGTTCGGTGCTGGCGAAGTTCCGCAACGAACCAACTGCCCAGCTACGTGGCGTCCCATTCTGGTATCGGGAAGCGCATCCACGACTTTTCCTATTCGCGCAGCGAAATTGATTAGACGTTCTGCCAACTCTTCTGAGGTCATGGGAGTTGCCTTTCTTAGAAGTTGCAATTTTCAATTTCTACTTTTCAATTTGCACTTTCTTGTTTTACTGCTTCATGGCTTTCTCAGTTCCGGTCTTATCGCTGCCGTATCCACCCCAGACTCCGTCAAGTGTGCGGTCTGCCTTGATCTCGTAAGCCACAAAGCCGCAACGCGAACCGCCGATTCCGACCGCGACATTATCGCCTTCTGTAATGCCGACGCCGTCCGTATTGTTGCTCCAGACGAAGTGATACAGATTGCCCGCCGGCTCGACAGTGATTTTCACTTTGTAGGCTGTGCCGTTCGGATTCTTGCCAGTCGCGTCGTACTCGCCGGCGAGGCCTGAGCCGCTGGTGCGGGTGGCGTTTTCCGTTCCGGCTTCATCTTTGCCCCAGTAGCCCCAGCGACCGATAAGCGAGCCGTCGCTCTGAATGTTGTAATTGACAACGCCGCAGCCAGTTCCGTTGGGGCCGCCCGCGAACGAGACGGCGACAACGTCGCCATTGACCACGCCAACTCCGTCGTATTGGTTCCCGGCGTTCCAACGAAATTGATAGACATCGCCATGCTCGATTACCTGTAGCGCGCCCCGGTAAACCGAGCCGTTCGGGTTCGCCCCGACGATGTTGTACTTCCAGGCAATGTTGGCGTGCGTTGCCGGGGCACTGTTGGTTGAACTTGTCGATGTCGAGGTAGAACTCGTGCTTTGACTTGATTGAGCTGGGTTGTTTGAAGTGTTGGTTGACTTGCAGCCGATCACGGCGACAACGAACAGAATGAAAGCGAGCGCCTGGGCTCGTGGCTGTGTTTTCATGTCGAACTCCTGGAAGATGATTAAAAAACGGCGCGCCTATTTAGTC
>DATBSG010000221.1:0-3205 GCA_036559945.1 Pyrinomonadaceae bacterium | reverse complement strand
GCCTTCTTCGTGCGCCTGCAACTCCTTGCCCGGCTTGAAGCGGATCGTCTTGCCTGACGGAATCGCCACTTCTTCGCCCGTACGCGGGTTGCGGCCGATGCCACGCTTGCGTGGTTTGACCACGAACACGCCAAAGCCGCGCAACTCGATTCGGTCGCCGCGCGCCAGGGCCTCTTTCATCGAATTGAACAACGCATCTACTGCCTGTTCAGCTTTGAGTTTTGGAATTCCCGTCTGATCAGCGAGACGATTGATGATGTCCAGTTTGATCACAGCTCTGACCTCCGATCGCGCGTTGCGTGGACGCTCTTGAATTCGTTCTGAAGACAATTATTGAACGCGTCGGATGATAGAAAGCCGGAACGATGGCTGTCAAGTTATTGACGCGCACGGCAGCGTCGAGTCACGTTTGACAGGCGAGCGAGCGGCAGCTAACCTCGAAATCGCGTGCGACCAAGCAGCCAACCTGCCGGCGCGCCGCAACTAATCAGTTATTATGTTCGGAAAGCAATCCTCAGTTCCGCCGTTCGGCACCATCGACATTAACGACGATCGCGACATCGAAGTGCATCGCCCGAAAGAAGCGGCGCGCAAGCATTTCTGGCAAGAGTCGCGTCTGTTGTTTCGCGATCTGATTTTCGCGCTAATGGTGCTGGCACTGGCGATGGTGTTCATCATACAACCAGTCAAGGTCGAGGGCACCTCAATGCTTCCCTACCTGCACGACGGCGAGCGGATCTTCGTAAACAAGCTTATCTACTACGACGACTATCGTTGGGCGCCGAAGATTTATCGCGGCGACATCGTAGTGTTCTGGTTTCCTGAAGACCCTTCGAAAAGTTACATCAAGCGCGTCATCGGCCTGCCGGGCGACACAGTTGAAGTGCACGAGGGTCACGTGCGCGTGAACGGAAGAGATCTCGTCGAAACTTATCTCGATCCGCAATTGAACATGTCGCATGCAAGCCGCCCGGCGACGTACGTTAGGCCCGGCTATTATTTCGTGATGGGCGACAATCGCGACAATTCGAGCGATTCGCGGATTTGGGGGCTGGTGCCGAAGAAATACATTTATGGCAAGGCGCTGTTTCGCTATTGGCCGTTGAGCACCGCCACGATTATTTCGCGCGATACACAGAACAGCTCGGTGCCGCCGGGTGCCGCGACGCGGCGGGATGGAGACGCGTCGGACGGGGACGAGCGCTAGTGTCACAGAAGCGGGCAGGATGCCCGCGAACCGCCGACAAGATGTCAGCGCTACAATGACTGATTGGCTGCGATTCATTGCGATGATTTTCTACGCGCCGCTGCGCGGCATGCGCGAAGTGCGCGATCGCGGCGGGCTTTTGCCCGCGTTCGTGTTCGCATACCTGTCCCAGGTTGTCTACGTGTTTGCGATACAGTGGCTGGCCGGCGATAAATCCTTTCTCACGCGGCCGTCCGTCGTTGCGGGAAATTTGTTTCAAGCGGCAACAGCGCTTTTGCCTTTTGCGATCGTGTTTGTGCCACTCATCGCGCTGGTGGCCAATTTGTTCGATCGTCGCGGCAGTTTCGGCGTCGTGCTGCAACAGGAATACGCTTCGCTGGCTTCCGTCGTTTTCTACGCGCTGATTGCTGCGAATCTGGTGACGATTCTGATTTCAGTCTTCTTTCACTTTAGCGGCGTGCAGGCGGCCTACATTGCCAGCTCAACTCAATCCGCGGAACAGATAAAATCGCTCTTTAAGCTGCCGCCAGAGATGAGCCAGCAGCTCGATCAGCAGTTGCACAATCCGGTGTTTGTGGCCGGCAGTTTGTTTCGCACCGTAAAGATTGCGCTGTTCACAATTGGTGCGCTCGAAGCCGTGCGCAAAGTCTTCCGGTTGTCATTCCTGCGATCCGTGGCCGTGGTGTTGTTGACCTACGCGGCGGCGCTGGGGCTCTCGCCCATTTGGATGCTGCTGTTCCACCGGGTGATCGGCTCGCCATTCATTCTCCTGCTGTTGTTCTTCCTGCTTCGTGGCTACTTCAGCGGCATTGTCAACACCCAACGCGCGCGCGCGGCTTTCAAACAAAATCTCGAAGCCGCCACGGTCAACCCGCGCGATTCATCCGCACATTACAATCTCGGATTGATTCATCAGAATCGTGGCGAACTGGATCAGGCGCGCGAACGTTTTCAACGCGCGATCGAAATCGATACTGAAGAGGTGGATGCTCATTATCAGCTCGGGCGCATCGCGCGCGCGCAAAATCGTCTGACGGAAGCCATTAGCCATTTTGAGCAGGTGGTGCAACGCGATCAGTATCATGCGCAGAACGAAATCTGGCGCGAGATTGGCGCGACCTACATTGCTGCCGGTCAGTTCGCCGACGCGCGTGACGCTTTGCAGAAGTTTTTGGATCGGCGCGAGAACGATCCGCAGGGACTGTACTTAATGGGCCGCGCGCACGCCGGACTTGGCGACAGCCAGGAAGCCGCGAGTTCAATGCAGGCGTGCATCGATGCCGTCAAGACTGCCCCGGCCTACAAATATCGCGCTGAGAAACGCTGGCTGCACGAGGCCCAACAGTTCTTGAAAGGCAAGAAGCGAGAAGCTCTGGGCAGCAGGCAGTAGCGCCTGATTTGCGTCCGCGGTTCCAACGTTTTCAAATCAAACACCAGGAGAGCAGTATGATTCTCTGGATTGTTCTTTTCTTTTTGGTCATCGCGCTGGTCATGTTCTTTCACAAGCTGGCCATGAAAAGCTCGATGGAAAAGAAACTCGGCAGGAAAGTGGAAGACCGGGAACTTACGAGCCTCACGGCCTGGATGGAAGACAACAAAGGCGATCAATCGTCAAAGTAGTTCATTCACGTAATCAATCTCGGTGATGAAGTCAATCTCGACACTCGCGCTAATCGGTCTGCTGCTCTTCGCCTGCAAGCTGTGCAGCTTTACCGGAAACAAGAACACGCCTCCGCCAGCTCCGTCGCCCACGCCCCGGCCGATGCTGTACGCGGCTGATTTGCTCAAGCAGCGGCTGGGCTCGTTCACTTTGGTGAAACACACGACCAGAGAAGAGATGAGAAAAACCGCCAGCGGTTTTGGCGTTCAGTTGCTTGATCAGTCGAATGACGCCGGCGTCGGTGAATATCGGTCCGACGCAGGCAAGACTGTTGTGCTTTCAGTTTACAGCTTCTCCAGTCCACAGAGCGCCTCCTCGATCATCGATCAACTGGAACG
>DATBSG010000220.1:0-7643 GCA_036559945.1 Pyrinomonadaceae bacterium | reverse complement strand
TCATCGTGCGACTTCGACTTTCCCTGCAGCAATGCAATCGCGTGTGACAGGACAGGTTCGATCACTGTAAAGCTTTCGCGCACCGCTTTGGGCGAGCCGGGAAGATTCACGATTAGCGCCCCTGATCGAATGCCAGACACTCCGCGCGAGATCATGGCCATCGGCGTGTTCTTCAGAGTTTGAATCCGCATCGCTTCGGCCAAACCTGGCGCGTCGCGTTCAATAATTCTTAGCGTTGCTTCGGGTGTGTGATCTCGTAAACCAAACCCTGTGCCGCCAGTCGTCACAATCAGGTTCACGTCGGGGCGGTCGGCATATTCGCGCAGTTTGTCAGATAACGGTTCGAGATCATCAGCGAGAATTTCTTTCGCGACGATGTGCGCGCCGATTCCTGTGAGCAGCTCAACCAACAACTCGCCTGATTTGTCTTCGCGCTCGCCATGCGCGCACGCATCGCTGGCGGTGATTACAACTGCGTGAATCTGACTGGGCATAAGGCTAACAGCAAAGAGCGAAGGGCAAAGAGCTAAGGGCTAAGCGCAAAGCGCAAGAAACAAATGACGTTCTTACTTTTGCCCCTGGCACTTTGCCCTTGGCCGCGTCAGCGCGCGATGGCACTCACGGCATGCAGTTCCTGCAACGGCTGCACTTTTATTTCAGCGCGGTTGGCGGTAGATGTCAGCGCTTCAACCAATGCGTGCGCGCCAGTCATCGTCGTTACGCACGGCACGTTGTATTGCAAGGCTGCCCGTCGAATCGCTTGTTCGTCGTAATGCGAAACACGACCCAGCGGCGTGTTGATGATGAGCGCGATTTCGCCTTTCTTGATGTGGTCAACGATATTTGGCCGCCCTTCGTTAACTTTGAAAACGTTTGCGGCATCCAGGCCGACTTCGCGCAAACGTTCGGCGGTTCCGCGCGTCGCGATCAGTTCGAATCCCAGACGCGTGAGCCGGCGAGCGAGCACCACGGCCTGTCCTTTGTCCAATTCGTTCACACTGATGAAAGCAGTGCCGCGCTCTGGCAAGCGCAAGCCGGCCGCGGTCATCGCTTTGCCATACGCTTCGCCGAAAGTCTCGCCGATACCCATGACTTCGCCGGTCGAATGCATCTCGGGCCCGAGAATGGGATCGACACCCGGAAACTTCGCGAACGGAAACACGGGTGACTTCACGTAGAAACGATCAACGGTTAAGTCGTCCGGTAGCTCGAACCCTTTGAGTTTTCGTTCAGCCATGACCAGCGCGCCAATGCGCGCGAGCGGCACACCCGTGGCCTTCGAAACAAAAGGCACCGTGCGCGAGGCACGCGGATTTACTTCCAGCACGTACACGCGATCGTGTTTGATCGCGAACTGAATGTTCATCAGGCCCTTCACTGACAAAGCAGTCGCGAGCTTTCGTGTGTAATGGCGCATCGTCTCGACATGCTCTTCGGCGATGCGCACCGGCGGCAGCGCGCAAGACGAATCGCCTGAGTGAATCCCGGCCTCTTCAATATGTTCTTGAATGCCGGCGATGACGCAAGCGGTCTCATCGGCGAGAGCATCGACGTCGAACTCCGCGGCCTGCTCGAGAAACTTGTCGATCAAGACAGGACGATCATGCGAGAAATCAACGGCCGTGCGCATGTAATGTTCAAGAGTTTCTTCGTCGTAGACTATCGCCATCGCGCGGCCGCCGAGTACATAGCTGGGTCGCACCAGCACTGGATATCCGATGCGCTCCGCGATTTCGCGCGCTTCTTCGATCGAAGTGGCCGTACCGTTCTCCGGTTGCGGAATGCCAAGCTCGCGCAGCAACGCGCCAAACCGTTTGCGATCTTCAGCCAAGTCGATTGAATCAGGCGACGTGCCGATGATCGGCACGCCCGCTTCGTGCAAACGCATCGCGAGATTCAGAGGCGTCTGGCCGCCGAACTGGACGATGACGCCGGTGGGCTTCTCGACGTCGACGATGTTCATCACGTCTTCGAACGTGAGCGGCTCGAAGTACAAACGATCCGACGTGTCGTAATCCGTCGAAACAGTTTCGGGATTGCAGTTCACCATGATCGTTTCGTAGCCCGCCTCGTGCAACGCGTACGACGCGTGCACGCAGCAGTAATCGAACTCGATCCCCTGGCCGATGCGGTTCGGCCCCGAGCCGAGAATCATGATCTTCCGCTTGTCAGTCGGCTGCGTCTCGTCTTGCTCTTCATAAGTCGAGTAAAGATAAGGCGTGTACGATTCGAACTCGGCGCCGCAGGTATCGACGCGTTTGTAAACCGGAATCAGGCCGAGTGATTTTCGATATGCCCGCACTTCGTCCTCGCTGCGTTTGGTCAAGTAAGCGAGCCGGCGATCAGAGAGCGCGGCTTCTTTGAACGACCGGAGAAGATCGATTGGGATGTGCTCGAGCGTCGGGTCGGCCTCGACTTTGCGCTGAATCTCCATCACCTGCTGGAGCTGGTCCAAAAACCACGGATCGATTTTCGACAGACGATAAATCTCATCGATCGACCAGCCATGTTCCAGCGCGTACGTGATGTACGAGAAGCGCTGCGAATTCGGCCGGGCGAGTTTTCTTTGCAATTCGTCGTTCGGGACATCTTCAAGGCGAAGAGGCTTCACCGCTTCTAACGATCGCAGCCCTTTGAATAACGATTCCTTGAACGTGCGGCCGATGGCCATCACTTCGCCGACAGATTTCATCTGTGTGCCGAGGACGTCTTCGGCTTCCTGAAACTTTTCAAAGTTCCATTTGGGAATCTTCGTGACGACGTAGTCAATCGTCGGTTCAAACGAAGCGGGCGTCTTCTTGGTGATGTCGTTCGGAATCTCGTCGAGCGTGTAACCAACGGCGAGTTTCGCGGCAATCTTCGCAATCGGAAATCCCGTGGCTTTCGAAGCCAGCGCCGACGAACGCGACACGCGCGGGTTCATTTCGATCACGCGGATCTCGCCGTTCTCGGGATTCACCGCGAACTGAATATTGGATCCGCCGGTTTCAACGCCGACCTTGCGAATGATCTTGATGGCCATGTCGCGCATCGCTTGATACTCGCGATCGGTCAACGTCTGTGCGGGCGCGACGGTGATCGAGTCGCCGGTATGGACGCCCATCGGATCGAAGTTTTCGATCGAGCAGATGATGACGACGTTGTCCGCCAGGTCGCGCATTACTTCCAGCTCGAATTCTTTCCAGCCGAGAATCGATTCTTCGATCAGCACTTCGTGAATGGGCGAAGCCGCCAGGCCGGCGCGCACGATTTCTTCGAACTCCTCCGGATTGAACGCGGTCCCCCCGCCCGTGCCGCCAAGTGTGAACGAGGGTCGAATGATCGCCGGATAATTCGTAGTCTTGACGATGGCTTCGGCTTCGGCCCACGATTTGGCGAAGCCGCCGCGCGGCATACTCAACCCCGCTTCATCCATCGCCTGCTTGAAGAGCATCCGGTCTTCCGCAATCTTGATCGCTTCGCGCTTTGCGCCAATCATTTCGACGCCGTTTTCTTCCAGCACGCCCGCGTCATCCAAAGCGATTGCGAGATTCAGGGCCGTCTGTCCACCCACTGTCGGCAGAAGCGCATCCGGTTTTTCTTTTTTGATGATGGCCGTGACGGATTCAACCGTGAGCGGCTCGATGTAAGTACTATCGGCCATCACCGGGTCGGTCATGATCGTCGCTGGATTCGAGTTGACGAGGACGACTTCGTAGCCTTCCTGTCGGAGAGCTTTGCAGGCCTGTGTACCGGAATAATCGAACTCGCACGCCTGTCCAATGACAATTGGGCCCGAGCCGATGATCAGAATTTTGTGAATGTCAGTGCGCTTAGGCATCGAAGTAGCGCAAGTTATTAACTTGCGTCGCCGCGCATAATTAAACTCCCGGAGTCATACACACGCTAACCGTGCGTGGTGGGTGAATCCGCAAGTTAACAACTTGCGCTACAATGTCGAAACATTTTACATAACTATGCGGCGGACGCGAATTCACTAAACGTATGAAGCGAGCTTCCACACTTCTTTCGCTGTTGCTTTTATTCAGTCTGCACGCGTCGGCGCAGACGCCAAAGACGGCTGAGGATTACAATAACCGTGGACTCGAACGCCAGGCCAGGGGCGATCTTGATGGCGCGATTGAAGACTTTACGGTAGCCATTTCTCGGACCGGCCAGCCGCAACATCTCGCCGCGTTCTACTTCAACCGCGGCAACGCGCGGACACAGAAGAACGACTGGGATGGCGCAGTTGCGGATTACACCAAGGCGATCGAGATGGCGCCCAGCGACCCAGACGGTTACTACAATCGCGGAGTCGTATGGATGAATAAGGGCGACTATGATCATGCCATTGCTGATTTTTCGAAAGCACTGGACATCGCCCCGCGATCGCCGCTTGCTTATAACTTTCGCGGCAACGCGCGCCGCGCAAAGGGCGATGTGGATGGAGCACTCGCAGATTACACGAAAGCCATCGAGCAAAGTCCTCGTTACTTTGAGGCGTTCTACAATCGCGGCGCTGCGCGTCAGGCGAAGAACGATTTCGACGGGGCGATTGAAGATTATTCACGGGCGATTGCTCTGGCACCGCAATTCAGCGACGCTTTCGTGAACCGCGGTCTGGCAAAACAGAGTAAGAAAGATTTGGAAGGCGCAATTGCCGATTTCTCTGCGGCTTTGACGCTGAAGCCTGATGATGCGGGAACGTACTTTGCGCGCGCCACCGCGCGTCAGGAAGCGAAACATTTCAGAAGTGCTCTAGCGGATTATTCAAAGGTCATCGAACTCGATCCAACAAACGCGCAGGCATTTGCGAATCGCGCGGTGATCGAAATGCTTCAGGGCAACAAAGCGCAGGCGCAACGCGACTTCGAACAAGCTTTCAAAATTGACCGGGGATTGAAAGCGCAGTACAAACAGTTCATCGAAGGCTACAGGAGCCGACCTGATCACGAATAGATGAAGAAGGGATTCCCATTCTTAGCATCTGTAGTACTTGGATTGTCGCTGGCAACAGCCATCGTTGCGCAGAAGCCGGCAGTTGACAGCGAGGTTCTGAAGCCAATTGTCATCAGAACTGATCTTTACCCAGCCAGTGCCGACGCGAAAAAAGAGATTGACGACGCATTAACAGCGGCGGCGACCGAGAAGAAACGCGTGATTCTCATCTTTGGCGGCAATTGGTGTTACGACTGTCACGTGCTGGATCAGGCACTGCACGAAGGCGAAGCCGGCAAAATTGTGAAAGAGAGGTTTCTGCTCGTGCACATCGATATCGGTGAGGGCGACAAGAATCTCGATCTAGTCGAGAAATACAAAACGTCTCTGGACAAGGGAGTCCCCACCGTTGCGATTCTGGGCAGCGACGGACAAGTAATCTACAGTAGCAGTGATGGCGAGTTTGAAGCGGCGCGCAGTATGTTGAAGACAGATCTGGTTGCATTTCTCAATCAGTGGAAACCAAGGGGGCAGTAGCCCGCGCGTGAGCAAGGGCGCATAGCGTTTTTCAAGCTGACAGAGGAGAAGAGAATGAAAAGACATCTGGCGTTGGTGCTCATCGGGTCGCTTTTCTTGTTCTTTCCGGGCCATCTGGCGGCCCGTACGAAGAAGGACAATGCTTTAACTGTTGAAAAAATTAAAACGAAAATCACGAGGCTCGGCGTTGGTGAAAAGGCGCGCGCGCAGATCAAGTTGCGAAACGGCCAGAAAATCAAGGGCTTTGTGAGCAATGCCGGCGACGATAATTTCAATTTTACCGACCGCAAATCGGGTCAGACTACCACCATCGCCTATGCTGACGTCGTTGACGTCCAGAAGCCCGGCATGTCGAAACGGACAAAGATAATTATCGGGGTCGCGATCGGAGTTGTGGCCACCGCCGCCATTCTCGCCTGGGCCGTCACGCATTCGTTTCCGAACTTTACGCTTAGCAATGCCAGATAGCGGCCTGCAAACCTCGCTTGAGTAAGTAAGCGGTTTTTGGTAGTTTCTGCTCGTTCCCCCTCCCAAAATCGATCGAACCGGGAGTACCATTTATGATACGCAGGATATTTCTGTTCTCAGCTCTTGTTTTCGTCGTCTCTTTGCTGTCCGCCATCACTTCTGCCCAACGAAAGCCTGACGACAAGCCAATCACCGGTGATTTCAAAATCACTTTGCGAACGACCGTTGCCGGGCAATCGACGCAAAGCACGACGATGATCAAAGGGGCACGTGAACGCAACGAAACAAGCATGAATGCCGGCGGTTATTCAATGAATACCGTCAACATCACGCAGTGCGATATGCGCCGCACGATTCAAGTCAACGATCGCGCGCGCAAATATCTAATTACGCCGATGGATTCCGACAGTTCGTCCGGCGGCAACGAGACTTCGACCGCCGGAGCGCCAGCTGGATCAGGTTCACGTCGCGGTGGCGTCGTAACCATGACCATGAGCACGGTTGATACTGGCGAGCGCAAAGAAATGTTTGGCTTCACCGCGCGACATCTGAAGCGAACGACGATGATGGAATCGTCGCCCGATGCTTGCCAGCAGCAGAAGATGAAGATCGAGACGGACGGTTGGTACATCAATCTCGAATACGGCTTGAGTTGTCCCGCTAATCGGCCGCCGCAAACCGGACGCACGTCAGCGCCGGCGGGTTGCCGCGATCGTTATGTCTACAAGACGGCGGGACCAGCCAATCTCGGCTATCCCTTAGTCGAAACGACAACGATATACGGTGCAGACGGCAGCAGCGCGACGTACACAATCACAAAAGAAGTCATCGACCTGTCCCGGCAGGCTCTTGATGCCGCGCTGTTCGACATTCCCGCCGGCTACGCCGAAGCCAAGAGCCAACAGGAAATGTACGCAGCGCCTTCGATGGCGGAAATGATGGCGATGTCGCGACAGCAGGGTCAACCGAACTCCGGCAACGAATCACAAATGCCGACGACAGGCAATGCGAACGCGGTGGAGAAGATTCGCATCGGCGTCGTCGATTTCAACAACAAGACGAAAACATCCGTGTCGACCGACTCGTTGCGGCAACAATTGATCGCGGCGCTCGTGTCGAACGGGATCGATGCGATTGCGCTCAACGCCAGCTCACCAAGTGAAGCCGTCGTAGAAGCTCAGGCAAAACAATGTGCGTACATCCTGTACACCGACATCGCGACCTTGAAGGCCCCTTCGACCGGCAAGAAGATTGGCGGGTTGTTAGGGCGCGCTACGGGTGTTGGGTCAGGCGATTCGGGCAAGGCGGAAGCACGCCTCGATTTCCGTCTGCTTCCGACCGGCAGTTCGTCGCCCGTCGCTCAGTCATCAGCCTCAGCGAAAGGAGATACGCAGGACGCGACATTGAACCAAGCGATTCAGAGCGAAGCACAGGCGGTTGCTGACGGAATTCCACGAACGTAATCTTCTTGGGTTAGAAACGAAATGGTTCCGGCAAACTCAAACGCGGACGGCGGTTCAGCAGCGAAAGTTGCGGAAGCCGCCTCGTGTTCTTCTTCAATGCCCGTTGGTAATAGTATTGACTCTCTCGAAAAAGAGAATCAAGAACTCCGTCGCACGAGCAAATATCGTTCGCTGTTTCTGTCGCGCCTGGCGCACGAGCTGCGCACACCGCTGACTTCGATTCTTGGCTTTTCAGAAATAATGCTGAGTCAGGAG
>DATBSG010000219.1:0-3248 GCA_036559945.1 Pyrinomonadaceae bacterium | reverse complement strand
TACGCCCTGATCGAAATCGGTATCGGCCTGTATGCGCTTGCAGTGTCGAGCGCCTTTCGCGCGATTGATCGACTCGACGCCGCGCTGTGGCAACAGATACATCCCGGCACGCTTCGCTTTGCGCTGATTCGTTTTGCGCTGGCTGCCGTCGTTTTGTTGATTCCAACCGCATTGATGGGGGCGACGCTTCCCATCATCGTTGCCGCAATTCGCCGACACAGCCCTTTCGGTCCGCGCACTATCAGTCACTTGTATGGATTGAATTTGACAGGCGCGATTGTCGGCACTCTCGCCGCCGGGTTTCTGCTTTTGCCGATGTTAGGTGTGCAGGTGACAATTTGGATCGCTGCCCTCACAAACTTGCTGGTTGGAATTACTGTGCTGCTGGTTCAGCCCCGCCTTTCCTCGGGCAGACTGGGCGCAGTTCCGAAGCGTGCGGTAATACCGCGTGCGCAAACTGACGAGGCGTCGTCTCTCTCTGCTCAGGCCAATCGCTCACTTTGGTTCCTCTGTGCCTTCGCGTCTGGTTTCGTGACGATCGGAATGCAGGTGGTTTGGTCGCGCGTGCTGGCGATGATCATCGGCTCGAATACCTACGCCTTCACGTTGGTTTTGGCGCTGTTCCTCGTGGGCCTGGCGATCGGCGCCTGGATAGTTGGCGTCACCGCCAGTGCTGACAGCCGGCGACTGCGGCGATTTATCTTCGCGGTTCAACTACTGATTGTGCTGAGCCTGTTTGTGAGCTTTCGCCTGACGAGTTCGGTTCCCCCGCTACTAATCTTCACGGGGTTTAGGCTCGCCATCAATTCATGGCATGGATTACTGGCGCTGCAGTCTTTGGCCGCAGCTATTCTCATTCTCGTGCCGGCGACGTTGATGGGAATGATCATGCCACTTGTTCTGGTTTGGACTGCCGATGCAGGAAAGCGCGCGCCCGAAAGTCTCGTCGGCCAGGCGTACGCGCTGAACACTCTCGGCGCAATCAGCGGCTCGATCATGACGACGTTCGCGCTGATTCCCATGGCGAGCACGCGTTTTGCGGTATTCACGATGGCCGCAATTTCCATTGCCGTCGCCGCGATTGCATATCAACCAAAACGGCGAGGCGCTGATATCGCTATTGCGCGCAGCTTGTCGATCGGCCTCGCGACGGTGCTGATCATCGCGGCATTGTTTGTCTGGCCGCGTTTGAACCTGAATGAGCTTTCGATCGGCGCCTACGACAGCTTTGTTCGCGTCCTGGCCCAGTCGCGCAGCGTGCCTGATGAGCAGAACCGTCCGAACGATCACCAACTGCTGATGTACGACGAAGGCCAGACGGCAACCGTTTCGGTCCGTCGCGATTGGGGCATCACGTCGGTAGCCATCAACGGACGCACGAACGCTTCAGATGCGGACGATATGCCGACGCAGGTAATGCTCGGTCAACTCGGCGTGCTGACCGCGCCAAGGTTGGACAGTGCATTGATCATAGGGTTCGCCACAGGCGTGACGGCCGGATCCGTTTTGCAATCGCCCATCAAATCCGTCGATTGCGTTGAGCTCGAACGAGCAGCGATTGCCTCATCACGATATTTCGAACACGTCAACAACCACCCGTTGAACGATTCGCGTCTGCGAATGATTGTCGATGATGCGCGAACTTATTTGCGGGTGAATCCAACAAAGTACGATCTGATCGTCAGCGAGCCCAGCCATCCCTGGGTGCCGGGAGTCGCGAATTTGTTTACCCGAGAATTCTTCACGTTGGGTCGCGAACGGCTGCGCGACGACGGCGTGTTCGTCCAGTGGCTGCAGACCTATCAGCTCTCCACCGAAAGCCTCCGATCGGTCCTGGCGACATTTCATGAGGCCTTCCCGCACGTTGCCGTGTTTCGTGTTGAAGGCGCGGCAAAAGGAAAGGACTTGATCCTGCTGGGTAGTCGCACGCTAATCGATTTGGAACGCATGGCGGAACGACTACGCGACCCGCTCAGTCAGGCGGAGCTTAACCGCGTTGGATTGCGCTCACCTGACGATGTGCGGGCGTGGCTCGTCTGCGATGACAGGCGGCTGGGTCCGGCAATCGCTGGCGCGGTGATCAATACTGACGACAACATGCACGTGGAAACGGTTGCGCCACGCGAAGCGTTTCGCCCGACCATGGAAGAAAATTCTGCGTGGATCGAGAGATTACGTCTGCCCAAGAATCACTAGCTCGCTTCAACCCAGCAAATCGCCAACCTTAAGATGAGCGCCATTTAGAAAATCACGCACCGACATGCGGCGTGAAGCTTGAAGCTGAACTTCGTTGAGGCGCAACGCCGTGCCCTCACCACAGGCGACGATCAATCGATTAGGACCAGCATCTATCACCTGACCGGGAGTAAATCGGAGTTGTTCAATCCATTCTGGCGTTGCTTCCCAAATAATCAGATGCCGCGATTGTAAACTTGTATGAGCAGCCGGCCACGGTTGAAAGGCGCGCACGCGACGATCAATCGCGAATGCGTCCATCGACCAGTCAATCAGTCCGTCATCGCGTTTCAGCATCGGCGCGAAGGTCGCTTCGGCATCGATTTGCGGTTTGCGTTCGATGCCGTTGAGATTGCGAAGCGTCTCGCTGATCAAGTCCGCGCCCATCTCGGCCAGCCGTAGCATGAGTTCCGGCGCCGTCTCGCGCTCGCCGATTTTCGTCGCCTTCTGAAGCAGAATGGGACCAGCGTCCAGTTCTTCGACAATCTGCATCGTGCTGACGCCAGTCTCTTTTTCGCCATTCACGATCGCCCAGTTCACCGGCGCCGCCCCGCGATATTTTGGCAGCAGGGAGAAATGCACGTTGATACAGCCGTGCTTTGGTGCGTTCAAGAATTCAGCCGGCAGAATCTTTCCGTATGCGACCACGATCGCGACGTCCGGCTTGTGCGATGCGAAGAGCTCTTTCGCTTCTGCCGTCTTGATTTTCGCCGGTTGCTGAATCACCAGTTTACGTTGAAGTGCAAATTCTTTGATTGGCGACTGATGCAGTTTGTTTCCGCGCCCCGCGGGTTTGTCGGGTTGAGTCCAGACTGCGACGATCTCATGGCCGTCATCAACGAGCCGTCGCAGAGACGCCACGGCAGATTCGGGTGTGCCCATGAAAACAATTCGCATGGACGGCAGTTTACAGGGAAGTGGTCGCGAACGGTTAAGGAAAGAAGCCGCGTAGCGGCGAAATGTTTATAGAACCGAAGTCCTCTTTGAAAATTAAGCCGGTTGAAAATGCGGCG
>DATBSG010000218.1:0-3883 GCA_036559945.1 Pyrinomonadaceae bacterium | reverse complement strand
ATTGCCAACGCGGAAGAAGCGTTTGAGTTTCTCGAGCTTCAGAATCAACTCATTCGATTTCTCGCGGCCAGTAAAATCGAACTCGAGTTCGCTCGAATCGTGCCGACTAAAACCGCAGCGGACATTGCGAAGATCAAGGATGAAAATGGCAGTGAACATTTTGTGCGTCTACTTACGTGGCTTGACGGTGTCTGCTTGGCCGAGGTCAAACCTCACGGACCCAGACTGCTGGCTTCCCTCGGCCGCTCATTAGCGCAAATGGATGCGGCGCTGGCAGAGTTCGATCATCCCGCGGCGCACAGATTCTTTTACTGGGACCTTCGCAATGCGAACATCGCCCGAGAACTCACCGGGCTGCTGCCCCACTCTCGGCGGAAACTCGTCGAACGATTCTTCGGTGAATGGGAGAAGATCGATTGGAGCAGTTTGCGCTTCAGCGTCATTCACAACGACGCCAACGATTACAACGTCCTGGTCGATGAATCTGAACAGCGCGTTAACGCTGTTCTCGATTATGGCGATGTAGTTTACAGCGCGACGGTTTGCAACCTGGCCGTCGCGCTGGCTTATCTGATGCTCGATAAGCCTGATCCGATCGGCGCTGCTGGTCAGGTGGTCGCGGCCTATCACGAAACTTATCCGCTGACTGGACGTGAAATTGATGTCCTGTACGCGCTGGCCGTCACGCGACTCTGTTGCAGCGTCTGTTACGCGGCGAATCAGACGCGCTGTGCTCCCGATAATGAGTACCTGAATATTTCGAACGCTTCGGCGTGGGCTTTGTTGGACAGGCTTTCAGACATTGCCGGTGATTGGCCGACTCGAGTATTTCGTTACGCGTGTGGGCTGCCGGTTGTCAGCGAAAAATATGCGCGCCAGAGACGCGCGTCCGCTGACTTAATCGAAGAACGTAAGCGGCACACCGCACCTTCGCTCAGCATTTCCTATCAGTCACCGCTGCACATTGTTTCCGGGTCACGGCAGTATCTCTACGATTCTGCGGGCCGCCGTTATCTGGACTGCGTCAATAATGTCGCGCATGTCGGACACAGTCACCCCTACGTCGTGCGTGCCGCATCCGAGCAGATGGCGATGCTCAACACGAATACCCGCTATCTGCACGAAAACCTGATCGAGTACGCCGAGCGTTTGACGGCAACGCTGCCGGAGCCGCTGAGTGTTGTGTACCTGGTGTGCAGCGGCAGTGAAGCAAACGAGTTGGCGTTGCGTCTGGCGCGCGGGCATACAGGTCGGAACGATGCGATCGTCGTGGAAGGCGCCTATCACGGGAACACCAGCGCGATGATCGATCTCAGCCCGTACAAGTTCGACGGCCCAGGCGGACGGGGATGTCCCTCCTGGGTTCACAAAGTTCCAGTGCCGGATGTCTATCGTGGGGCGCATCGCGGAGCCGGCGCCGGCAAATTCTACGCTGCTGATGTCGCTGAGGCGGTGAGACAAGGCGGCGATGTTGCCGCTTTCTTCTGCGAGTCGGCGCTCGGTTGTGGTGGTCAGATCATTTTGCCGCTAGAGTATTTGCGCGAAGCTTTTGCTGCGGTTCGTGCTGCCGGCGGAGTCTGTGTTGCCGATGAAGTGCAAACCGGCTTCGGCCGTGCCGGCGAGCACTTCTGGATGTTCGAGACGCAGGACGTGGTCCCCGACATGGTGACTCTCGGCAAACCAATCGGCAACGGACATCCGCTCGGTGCAGTCATTACCACGCCAGAGATTGCGGCATCTTTTGCGAACGGCATGGAATACTTCAACACCTTTGGCGGCAATCCGGTTTCCTGCGCCACCGGCCTCGCCGTCCTTAATGTGATTCGTGATGAAGAGCTGCAACTGAATGCGCTGGAAGTTGGCGAGTATCTGAAAGCAGGCGTGCGGGAATTGCAGGATCGGCACGCGCTGATCGGAGACGTGCGTGGCGCTGGTCTTTTTCTCGGTATTGAATTAGTCCGCGATCGAGAGACGCTGGAACCAGCAGACAGCGAAGCGTCTCAGGTAGTTGAGCGAATGAAGGAGCGCGGCATTCTTTTAAGCACTGACGGTCCATTGCACAACGTGATCAAGATCAAACCGCCGCTGGTATTCTCACGCGTAAACGCTGACCTTCTGATTGCGAGCTTGGATTCTCTGCTTAAGGAAGACTCGGCAGTATTGAGAAGTCGGAATGGACGAAACAAAAAGGCCAGACGCTTTTCACGCCCGGCCTTCTGATTTCAATTGAACGCGCTTGGCAGGTCACGCCACTTTCGTTCCGCAGTCGTCGCAAAACTTGGCGCCGGGTTTCAAATCGTGCTGGCAATTCGGACATTTGCCGGCGACCTGGGACGTACCACATTCGCTACAGAATTTTGCGCCTGCTTGCAACGATGCACCGCATTTCACGCACTTCTGCGTGGAGGCCGGTTGCGCCGATTCCGTCGGTGTCGCGCCGCGCTGGCGCATCGCATCACTCATGGCGCCGGCCATGGCGTTGCCCACCGCGAATCCAGCGCCCAGGCCCGCGCCCAGTCCGGCGCCGCCGCCGGGATTCTGCGCTGCATCGCGCATCGCCTGGGCCGCTTCGAATTGCGTGTACTTGCCTAAGTCGCCGAGCACCCCCATTTGGGTGCGCTTGTCCATCGCCGCTTCGACTTCCTGCGGCAGCGAAATGTTTTCCACCGTGAACTTGGTAAGCTCGAGACCGAGCGATTTGAACTCGTCCTGTAACTTCTGTCGCGAGAACTTACCCAGCTCGTCATAGTTCGAAGCGAGATCGAGCGCGGCAATTTTTGATTCGGCGAGCGCATCTGAGAATCCGCTAACGAGCGTGCGCCGCAATTGACCTTCGATATCTTCCGTGACGAAGCGCGCGTTCGTGCCGGCAATCTGCTTGATCAGCTCGCGCGGATCGGCGACGCGCATCGAATAAATCCCGAACGCGCGTAGCCGCACCATGCCAAAGTCGGTGTCGCGCATCATCACCGGATTCGATGTGCCCCATTTCAAATCAGTGAACTGTTTCGTGTTGACGAAATAAACTTCAGACTTGATCGGTGAATTAAAGCCGTGCTTCCAGGCGCCAAGCTTTGAAAGGATCGGTGTATTGCCGCCTTCGACGGTGAAACGGCCGGGCCCGAACACATCGGCGATTTGTCCTTCATGAACGAAAACCGCAGCCTGCGATTCGCGCACAATCAACTGTGCGCCGTTCTTGATCTCCTGATCGCGAACGGGAAAGCGATAAAGCATCGTGTCACTCGAATCGTCGAGCCACTCGATGACTTCGATGAATTGCGCGCTCGGGCTGAGCCGGTCAAGAATCCCCATTGTGTTTCTCCTTCGTTAACTGCCAGACATTATACGGCGAAAGCAGCGGTGGTGTTCAAATGTGTCAGCGCGACGCTCAGAAGCCCAATCGTTAGAGAGGGCAAGGTGAGCTAAACACAGGCTTGTTCAATCCTGAAAGTTGCCCTCGCTCACGCTCGGGCTTCTGACACGCTTTCGCGCCACGAACAACAGCGCTGCCAACCCTCCTGCGGTATCAATCATGCTGTCGTAAATCGAGGCCGTACGCGACGGCACAAACACCTGATGAAACTCATCAAAAAGCGCGTAAACGACGACGACAACCAACGCAATCCAGAACCAGCGTTCACGCAGTAGCCGCCGCGATGACGTTCGGAAAGCTCGGGCCGCCAGCAGCGCCAGAATTGCATATTCAGTAAAGTGCCCGACTTTGCGAAGCACGAAATGAATCGCATTCAGCGTCGCTTCGCTGGCGCTCGGAAACAACGCGTGCAGCGGCCGCATCAGGAGACTCGACGTGTGTGAAGCTGAAAGCAGATCGCTTGAGCCAATGAAGATCAGCGCCGCCCAGAGAATCATGGGACCATAA
>DATBSG010000217.1:0-6723 GCA_036559945.1 Pyrinomonadaceae bacterium | reverse complement strand
GATTTCTAATATTAGCAATCGGCGGGGTTGCGGCGATTCGGGAAGTTTTCCGATTTTCGATTCTTCGCTCCATTGCCGTTCTAATCTTGACGAGCCTTGCAAGTTTTCCGCTGTCACTAATTCTTTATCCTCTCTTTGGGCGGATTGCCGGGTCGCCATTCCTTCTCCTGCTGCTGTTCTTCCTGCTTCGTGGTTACTTCAGCGGCATCGTCAACACCCAACGCGCGCGCGCGGCTTTCAAACAGAATCTCGAAGCCGCCACGATCAACCCGCGCGATTCATCCGCACATTACAATCTCGGATTGATTCATCAGAACCGTGGCGAACTGGATCAGGCGCGCGAGCGTTTTCAACGCGCGATCGATATCGACACTGACGAAGTGGATGCTCATTATCAGCTCGGGCGGGTTGCGCGCGCGCAAAATCGTCTGACGGAAGCCATTAGCCATTTTGAGCAGGTGGTGCAGCGCGATCAGTATCACGCGCAAAACGAAATCTGGCGCGAGATTGGCGCGACCTACATTGCTGCCGGACAGTTCGCCGACGCGCGTGACGCTTTGCAGAAGTTTTTGGATCGGCGCGAGAACGATCCGCAGGGACTGTACTTAATGGGCCGCGCGCATGCCGGGCTTGGCGACAGCCAGGAAGCCGCGAGTTCAATGCAGGCGTGCATCGATGCCGTCAAGACTGCCCCGGCCTATAAATATCGCGCTGAGAAACGCTGGCTGCACGAAGCCCAACAGTTCTTGAAAGGCAAGAAGCGAGAAGCTCTGGGCAGCAGGCAGTAGCGCCTGATTTGCGTCAGCGGTTCCAACGTTTTCAAATCAAACACCAGGAGAGCAGTATGATTCTCTGGATTGTTCTTTTCTTTTTGGTCATCGCGCTGGTCATGTTCTTTCACAAGCTGGCCATGAAAAGCTCGATGGAAAAGAAACTCGGTCGAAAAGTGGAAGACCGGGAACTTACAAGCCTGACGGCCTGGATGGAAGACAACAAAGGCGATCAATCGCCAAAGTAGTTCATTCAAGTAATCAATTTCGGTGATGAAATCAATCTCGACACTCGCGCTGATCGGTCTGCTGTTCTTCGCCTGCAAGCTGTGCAGCTTTACCGGCAATAAGAACACGCCTCCGCCCACTCCGTCGGCTACACCCAGGCCAATGCTATACGCGGCTGATTTGATCAAGCAGCGGCTGGGCTCGTTCACTTTGGTGAAACACTCGACCAGAGAAGAGATGAGAAAGAGCGCCAGCGGTTTTGGAATTCAGTTACTTGACCAGTCGAATGACGCCGGCGTCGGTGAATATCGGTCCGACGCAGGCAAGACTGTTGTGCTTTCAGTTTACAGCTTCTCCAGTCCACAGAGCGCCTCCTCGATCATCGATCAACTGGAACGCGAGGGCCGCGATCGCAAATCCAAAACGGTAATCATCAAGAGCAGTCAGACCTCGAATGGAAAGCGGTTGGAAGCGCTGGGCCTCGTCGGGCGCAAACTCCAGGGCATGATCGTGTGGAACAATGGCTATTGGTTTTTCATGACGATGAGCGACAGTCTCTCGGAGGCTCGCGCGTTGGCGGATGCGGTTGGGTATTAGTCATCGAGAATGGAAAGGATGAATCAAGCAATTCTTGCACTCGAAGACGGTCGCGTCTGGCGCGGACGTTCGTGGGCCGCCGTAGGTGAGGCCTGCGGCGAGATGGTTTTCAACACTTCGATGACGGGATACCAGGAAGTGCTCACCGACCCGTCGTACGCGGGGCAGATTGTCTGCATGACTTACCCGCTGATTGGCAACTACGGCGTCAACCAGGAAGACTCCGAATCGTCGCGGCCCTGGGTCGAAGGATTCGTGGTGCGCGAAGCCGCGCGCGTGGCTTCGAACTGGCGGGCCGAAAGTACGCTCGACGCATATCTCAAGCGCTGGAATATTGTCGCTATCGAACACATCGACACGCGCGCCCTCGTGCGGCACATTCGCGACAAAGGCGCAATGCGCGCCTGCCTCTCGACCATTGACAACGATGCTGAAAGCGTCATCGAGAAAGCGCGCCAGTCACCGCCAATGGAGAATCGCGAACTCGCCAGCGTCGTGACTACCGACAAGCCTTACGAAATTCCTGCGCAAGGGACCGAGCGCTTTCACGTCGTCTGTTACGACTTTGGCGTGAAGTTGAATTCGTTGCGCGAGTTGGCGCAAGCCGGCTGTCGCGTCACGGTCGTGCCGGCATCAACTCCGGCCGGCGATGTCTTTGCGATGAAACCTGACGGCGTGTTTCTTTCGAACGGCCCGGGCGATCCGGCTTCGATGAACAAAGAAGTCGAAGAAGTGAAGCGCCTAGCCCAATCAGGCACGCCGACGTTTGGAATTTGTTTTGGCCATCAACTGCTCGGCCGGGCGTTCGGCGGCAAGACTTTCAAGCTGACGTTCGGCCACCGCGGCGGGAATCAGCCGGTAAAAGATTTTCGCGACGGCCACGTCGAGATTACTTCACACAATCATGGCTTCGCAGTGCTCGCCGACAGCCTGCCACCCGATGTCGAAGTCACGCATATCAACCTTAACGATCGCTGCGTTGAAGGCATGCGCCACAAGACGCTGCCAATCATCTCAGTCCAATATCATCCCGAAGCCGCGCCCGGCCCGCACGATGCCGAACATCACTTCAAGAGATTTATTGAATTGATGGAACAGCGAGTCGCCGAATAACGCTGGTTGCTAAGATGGGAAACCTACGCGGGTCAACAGAGTCTGAAAGCGCGAGTCGGAACGAAGATTGTCCCAGATGGGATTCACCTTCAGATATATCAACGGTCCGAACCGCCGTTCCACCGCCTTATCGAGCCACGCAAAAGCTTCGTCCTTTTGTCCAAGTCCGGCATAGGTCGACGCGATCCAGTGCGGCGAAACATACTGCTGTTTGGATAACTCCAACAATTGATTAAGCACGCGGCGGGCCTCATCCCTCCGACCACATGAGGCGTAACCTTGTGCGAGCCCGCCTAGCCTTTCAACTGTATCTTCAAGATTCTTGGCTTTTTGAAACTCTTCGATGGCCTCGTTACATTGGCCCTTTTGTGCATACGCTCGGGCGAGGAGAAAGTGCCCGCGGACGAAACTTGAATCCAAATCCAGCGCCTTATGTAATTGTTCGATGGCTTCATCGGGCCGGCGCGCAAAGTAATAGAACTCTCCATGATCGGTATTGATAATGAGCGAGAGCGGGTCGAGTTCCTGAGCTCTCTTGATTTCCGCGATCGCTTCCTCGGTACGCCCCATCGAAATCAAGTAATAAGCGTAGCCGTGATGAGCCGTGGGGTAGTTGGGATTCAATTCAATGGCGCGCCGGTACTCTTGCGCGGCGCCATCCCAGTCCCAGTCGTAATACAATTTTACGTACCCGAGCGAGCAATGAGCTTCGGCCAATGAGTCGTCGAGCGCTATGGCCCTCACAGCCGCATCCTTTGCCAGCGGAAAGACATCCTCGGGCGCGCGAATGCCCTGGCTACTCAAAAAACTGTACGAGTCGGCGAGGCCCGTGTAGGCAAGCGCATAGTTAGGGTCTTTGTCTATCGCCTCCTGAAAGAACTCTATGGATCTTTGAAAACTCTCTGCTGTGCGCTTGTTCCAGTAGAAGCGACCTCTCAAGTAAAGCTGATAAGCCTCGGCGTTTTCCGTGTAGTTCTTCGTCAGTTGTTCCCGCTCGGCGCCCGATAGTTTCAAACGAAGCTGGCCGACAATCTCTTGAGTGATGTCGCGCTGGATCGTAAGAATATCTGCGAACTTCCGCACGTACTGGTCGCCCCAGATTTGATGGTTGTCTTTGGCGTCAATCAACTCGACGTTGATAGCAATCTGGTCGCCAATTTGTTTGACCTCGCCTTTCAAAACCGAACGGACATTCAATTCTTCACCGACCTTGCTCGCGTCGGTCTCCTTATCTTTATAACGAAAGACTGCACTGCGCGACATCACTCGCAAACTTGGAGCTTGTGAAAGCGTATTAATCAAGCTTTCAGTGATTCCGTCCGACAAGTACTCTGCGTTTTGCTCGCGGCCGGCATTGACGAACGGCATCACGGCAATCGAATCAATAGGTTGCGCGTTCGTCCTCGCCACGTCGGAAGACAGAAAACGATAAGTAAGAAAGCCGACGAAAATCAGGCTCACCGCAAAGGCGCCTGCTAGCAACAGTTTTGCGCGATGGTCCCATGTTCGAATGCGGCGCGGAACGTAGGATCTGAAGTTCTCAAGGAAGCGCGTCGTTTCGCTGCTCTCCGCTTCGGGCAATTCACGCAACACCGCAATCAATTCGTCGCGCATTTCAGCGATGTTTTGGAAACGCTCGCGCGGCTCTTTCGCCAAGGCACGATTAACTATCGCCTGAAGCCCCTCAGGGATCAGTGCGCCACGCAACTCAGCGATCGGTTTCGGCGTCTCGTGCAGGACCGCGTGGCGCACGTCAACCGCAGTCTTCCCGTGAAAGGCCCACGTGCCGGTCAGCATCTCGTAAAGCAGAATGCCAGTGGAAAAAACATCGGCGCGATGGTCAACGTGCTCGCCTCGTGATTGCTCCGGCGCCGCATAAGTCGGCGTGCCGTAAGGCGAGCCTTGCACCGTAAGCTCGGTTTGGTCTTTTCCGTCCGGACTTTCCTGCGTGAGTTTCGCCAGGCCGAAGTCGAGAATCCTGGCTTGTCCGTTGTCGGTAACAATGACATTTTGTGCTTTGATGTCGCGGTGGATGATGCCTTGCGCGTGGGCCGCCGCCAGAGCATCGCAGACTTGGATCGCGATTTTCAGCGCGCTCGTCAACTCCAACGGACGACCACCCACCAGCTCGCGGATGTTTCGGCCGGCGACAAACTGCATCACGATAAAATGCAGATTGTCGAATTCGATCAAATCATGAATTGTGCAGATGTTCGGGTGATCGAGCGCGGAAGCTAACTGGGCCTCGCGTTGAAAACGTTTTCGATTTATCTCATTTACAGTCAGCTCGGGCGGCAGCAGCTTGAGCGCGATGGTGCGGTTAAGTTTGGTGTCGAGAGCTTGATAGACGGCGCCCTGCCCACCTTTACCTAGCTCTCGGAGGATCTTGTATTGCCCTATGGTTTGTCCCTTGAAAAGTTTCTTGGCGTCTAAGACCACCTCCGCGACTTCGGCGACCGCCGGCTGTTCCATGAAGTTCGGCGCGGCGTTATGCGCGGCGAGAAGGGACTCGACCTCCCGGCGGAGAGCTTCATCACCATTGCAGGCGCGGCCGACGAACGCTCCACGCTCCTCCGCGGTGAACTCAAGCGCCGCTTCAAAGATTTGATTGACCCGTTGCCACGTATGGCTCTTCACTTGTTTAGCTCGCGGTGCAGCCAGGCCTTCGCCATGGTCCAACCGCGCTCAACCGTCCTGGTGGAGACACGCAAGACCGTCGCCGTTTCTTCGGTGCTTAGACCGCTGAAGTACCTAAGTTCGACGATGCGCGCTTTTTCCTCGTCAACCTCTCCCAACCGCGTGAGCGCTTCGTCCAAGGCCATCAAATCAACACGGTTCTCTTCCGACGGCATTAAGGCTGCCTCTTCCAAAGGAAGTTTGAAGGCGTCGCCGCCGCGCTTTTCCCGATGTTTGGTGCGCGCGTAATCGACCAGAATTCTCCGCATCGCCTGCGCCGAAATGGCAAAGAAATGTGCGCGACTCTGCCAATTCACTTCTCTTTGGTCAATCAGCTTCAAGTAAGCTTCGTGAATCAGAGCGGTCGTCTGCAACGTGTGGTCGGGACGTTCACGCCGCAAATAATTAGCGGCTTGCCGACGCAATTCATCATAGACAAGCGGCATTAGCTCTGCCAACGCCTCGCGTTTTCCGTCGCTCCACTCACGCAACATCTGGGTGATGTCTTGAGATGTGTTCGCCGGGGCATTCATTTCAATTCGAGACTGAGTCAAAGGCTTGCGGAAGACGCCCAAAGAATATACACGAGAAAATATCAAGTCAATTTGCTCTCTTTCAGGCTCTTGCTCGTCGGACTTCAATTATTTTGGAAAAGCTTGTCGGTGTTTTCTTCTTTACGTCGCGTTAATTAATGAGGGCACAAATAAGTGCAATGAGTAGACTGAAAGGAGAAACAATGAAATACAAAGTCTTATTTTTCATCGCCGCGGTCGCATTGTTGACGGCCTTGGCCGCAACGAGTTCTGTGTTGGCCCAAAACAACTACAACGGAAATCCGCAACAGGCCGCGGACGGAAGTAATGATCTGGCAGGCACCTGGCTGACAAAACTTACGCCGCCGCCTGAAGGGCCTCCGCCGTTTCAAGGTATCTTTACCTTTATCGGAGACGGAAGTTTAATTGCCACTCAAGCCGGCGGCGAGTTTCCGGCGCTGGGAAATCCCCAACTAGGGCTATGGGCCAGGAACCCCGGCAACAAGCGTCAATTTACCTTGACTTATTACGGGCAGGATTTCGACGATCATTTCCAGCTCACGGATTCGTACCGCGTTCGTGGGACGCTGAACCTGAATGCGTCGGGGACGTCGTTTACCGGAACTTTGGACATAACCGTCTATGATCTTGACGGAAACGAAGTTTTTTCTGACTGTTGCGCGGCCTTTGAAGGCAACCGCGGCGGATTAGGATCGCCAAACGCCAACGCGAACTACATCCCCAGCTTGACAGGACTGAGCCGCAGTCAGGGCTGGTCGCGACACTCAACTAAACCTCGACCATAG
>DATBSG010000216.1:0-2730 GCA_036559945.1 Pyrinomonadaceae bacterium | reverse complement strand
ACTGCAACAGGCTAAGACTGGAAACCGTTTAAATGGTTTCCCCTCCTTCGCGCTTTAGATCACCCAGCTCAAGCCCGGTGTGAATGAGAAACTCACCGTTCTTCTTTTGCAAACTTGGACTATTGCTTCAGCGCCGTCTTGAAAAACTCGATGATCGGCCGATCGTAGGCCTCGTCCTGTTCGCCCGTCGCGGCATCGAGACTTTCGCCGGTTATTGGCAGATCTTTTTTTACTTCGACATTGCCGCCGGTGAAACAGCTTGCCAGTTGCAAAGTCGAAGCTCGCCATGGATCGTTCTGCTGGCCAGTCAGCAGCAGGACCTTTTCATTGCGCGTCGCTCTCGCCAGGTCGCACGCCGGAGCGTTCTGATACTTTCCCAAGCCATAAATTCGCATTCCCCATCGTCCCAGCGCCTGCAACAACGAATTGTTCATCGCCGTCTGCCGGCTGGTGGCCGCGCGGACCAAATCGTCCGGCGACGCGGGAGCGGAGTCGAGTGCCAGCGCCCGCATTTCTGGGTAGCGCTTCGCTGCGTCAACCGCCGCATAAGCGCCGAGCTCAACACCATAGGCGCCGACTAACCCAATCTGCGATTTCCCGGTTGCGGTCTTCAAGGTGTGCAGATAATCGATGGCGGCGGTAACGTCGTCGCCTTCAATCGCGCCAAAAAGCGTCCAGTTCACCGGCGGATTTTCGCCGTGTCCGCGCAAGTCGGGCCACAGTACCGTGAAGCCTGTACTCTCGTTTAGCTTGACCGCCAGATTCAGCAGCGCTGATCGATCCGCGCCGTAACGATGCAGCAGGATGACGGCCGGCGCTCCCTCGTCGCCTTTGATCAACCAGCCCCGCGCCTGTGTGCCGTCATGATTCGACCAGGTGACGTCGCTGGCTTTGGCGATTGGGCCACTGGGAAATGTCTGCGGCGTGATCAGATAACGCGCGCGCGGCGGACGAGTGATGCTGAAAACAATCCACGCGCCCACTGAAACGAGGGCGATGGCGACAACCAGAACAATCGGCAGAAACGTGCGCAGGAGGCGCTTGAGTAATCGGCGGTGCGGGGCCATCTCTCGGCAATTATGCGGGAAGAAGCCGGAATTGCAACCAAAAACTTTTGGCGCGCGGCAAACTGCTTTTCGCTGGTGTCTGCCAGGCGAAAGGTGAAAGCGAGCATCGCTTCGAGCGTTACGCATTAAGGTAAAAAGTGGCTAGCTTCTTTCTGAGCAACCAACGCGCTGACTGGGCGCATCTGACGCGCTTACAACTCGCGTCACGGGTTCTGGCAAAGTCTTAGCTTTCCCAAACCTCACGTATTACGACAACTGATTTTGCGAAAAAGCGCTTAGTTGTTTTTCCTGTGCGTGTATGTTTGCGCAGGTGTTAGTTTCAGTCTTTAGGGAGATTTCCTCATGTTGTTTTCTGTTCGCTCACGATTGACAAAGGCAGCCGCCGTTTGTGTTCTGGCTTCGTTCGCACTACTACTAGTTTTGCCATTTGGGCGAGTTAACGCCGCTTCTGCGAACCAGTTGCACTTTCGCCATTCGGCAACCGCTCCTGCGCAGGCTCCGCCACACCGAGCAAACGAAATTCTAGTCCGATTCCGTACCGGCGCTTCGCAAGCAGACAAAGACATAGCCGCCGTTTCGGCGGGTGTGCATCCGAAGAAAAAACTCAAAGGCGAATCCGGAATTGAGGCGTTTGAGGTAAGAGCAGCGAGCGATCCGTTGACCGTTGCTCTGCAACTGATGCAAAACCCGGCCGTTGAATTTGCGGAGCCTAACTTCGTTGTCAAAAGCGATCAGCTCGAAGGTAGCTCTAACGATCCGAGACTTTCAGAACAGTGGGCCTTGAACAACGTCGGCGAAAATGGTGGTCAGTATGGTTCCGATATCAATGCTGTGAGCGCGTGGCAACGAACGCAGGGCTCAACCACGACTGTCGTTGCCGTGATCGACAGCGGTATCGATTTCAACCATCCGGATCTGGTTAACAATCAATGGACGAATCCAACGGCGACGAACGGCGATCTACACGGCTGGGACTTCGTCGCCGATGACGGAACTAATAAAGACGAACAAGGCCACGGAACCGGCGTTGCGGGCATCATTGCCGCCCAAGGAAACAATGGCGTGGGTGTGTCAGGAGTTATGTGGCGCGCGAGTTTGATGAGCCTGCGCGTGCTGGACGAAACCGGCACGGGTGACGTCGCCGACGCGGTTGAGGCAATCGATTACGCAGCGGCGCATGGCGCGCAAATCATCAATCTGTCGTGGGGAACTGAGGCATATTCAATTGCCCTCAAGGATGCAATTGATCGCGCGCTTCGCCGCGGAGTGATAGTCGTTTGTTCCGCTGGTAACAGCGGACGCAACCTTGATGAGATCTCATCAGCTTACTATCCGGCGTCATTCGATTCGCCCGACTTGATCTCCGTGGCTGGCACTGATAATCGCGATCAGCTTGCCTCGTGGTCGAACTTCGGCGGAACACGCATCGCCGTAGCAGCGCCCGGCGAGAATATTCTGACCACTCAGATGGGCGGCTCTTATTGGAATGTGAGCGGAACATCGGCAGCAGCTCCTCTGGTTTCCGGGGTCCTGGGTTTAATGAAAACCTTGCGCCCGGCAGTCAACGCTAGACAAGCGAAAAAAGCAATTATCGATTCAGCACGTCAGACTGCATCCCTTGCCGGGAGAGTTGCAAGCAGCGGAGTCGTGGATGCTGCCAAAG
>DATBSG010000215.1:0-1532 GCA_036559945.1 Pyrinomonadaceae bacterium | reverse complement strand
TCCGGCTGCCAGAGATCGCCGCGGCCAAGGCGACGGGGCCGATTGTCGAGCTGGCGCGGCAGAACGGCGTCTATCGTATCGCGAGCTACGATTCGAACCTGGAAGTCACGCTGAACAACCGGCCCATCAGGTCCAACAAGTCGATCGACGACGGCGACGAAATTTGGATTGGGCCGGCCGGACCATCAATTCATTTCTTTCCCATTCAGGCGACGGCGGCGTTGGTGCCCGGACGGCGCGGTGGCGCGCATGTCGCGCCGTTCATCGAACAGGCGGCGATGGAAGCGTCGGCGACTTCGCGGCGAGATGACGCAAAGATCTTCCTGCGCGAGTTCACGCGCGAACTCGTCCGCGAAATTAATCCGAGCACAAAGATTGTCGCGTTTGCAATTCTAATAGCGTTGGTGCTCGGCTCGTTGTACATCGGCTTTGGCCTGGTGAACGAGCTGCGCAGAACGCGTCGGGTCAATGACGATCTGCGCACGCAAACCGAAGCGGCAAAAGCTGAACTCGAACGGACAAACAAACAGCTAAAAGACCTGGACGAATCGAATCAGCGGGTGATGAAGAGTCTGTCGTTGGCGGTCAAGCTGCGCGCTGATTACGGTAGCGGAGTGGCGCTGATTTACGGCTCGTACATGTTCGTTGAAACCGGCACTGGTCGCCCGCTGCGATATCCGGAGACGCAGGCGAACGAATCCGGCGCGAATGTTCAGTCGGGCAACGACTCGACGGCGCTGACGCCTGAAGGCAACGGGTCGATCGCTGAATTCGATTTTGTCGGCACCGGTTTTCACGTAGGCGACGGGTACCTGCTGACTAATCGTCACGTTGTGCAGCCGTGGCTCGCTGATGATCGCGCGCAGAGCTTGAACAGTACCGTGCGCGGTCAGCCACGACTGCGAAAACTTGTCGCGTACTTTCCCGATCAAACGCAGCCGCTCGCCTTGAAATTCAAACAAGCCTCGTCGCGCGACGACATCGCGGTCTGCACCATCGATGCGAAGGATCTGCCCGACAAAGTTCCCGTGCTGCCGCTGGAGCATGAAGGCAACGAAGTCGTCGGCAACATGGTCGTGACCATGGGATATCCCAACGGACCGGATCGCCTGCTGGCTTTGCTGGATGAGAACGAAGCACGCGCAGTGCTCGCGCGTTACGGATCGGTCGAAGCGGCGCTAAACTATCTCGGGCAAACGAAGCACATTCAACCGCTGATGACGCAGGGAAACATCACGGACCTTAACGCCCGGAAAATTGTTTACGACGCGCGCACCGGCGAAGGCGGCTCCGGCGCGCCGCTCTTCGGACCATCGGGACGAGTCATTGGCATCACCTTCGCCGTATTCACTGAAAACACCGCATCCAACTTTGCAGTGCCAGTGCGGTATGCTCTCAACTTGCTCGAGAAGGCGGGATGGACTGCTCCCGAAAATCCTGAGGAGCAAAAAGACACCGCCAACGCAGGTCAGCCGAACAGTCGGCCGGGTACGTAGCGCCGTGTTTGAGGCACGTTCATTGCAATGCTTTAA
>DATBSG010000214.1:0-7741 GCA_036559945.1 Pyrinomonadaceae bacterium | reverse complement strand
TACTCGGATGTTCTTCGATCGCGCGCATCAGCGGATTCAGCTCACCCGATTTCGACATCAGGAACAGCAACGAGAAGGCGTCGTAAGTCTTGTCGCGGCTTTCGCCGGTCAGATTGTTTATCGCCTGATCGGCGAGGCCTGATTCTGCGATCGCAGCGCCGATTCGCGACCGTCGTTCTGCGGGCGCGTCGCGCAAGGCGCGCGTGAAAGCCGCAGCGCGATCCTCTTGAAAATCAAACAGTGCGCGCGCCGCGGCCTTGCGAACTTCGGCAGATGGATCGTCGAACGCGGCGGTGATCTCTTCGAAAGCTTCCTCACCGCCGAGCGACGCCAGGTTGCGCACACCTGCCGCGCGTTCTTTTGGACTCTGGCTGTCGAGCGCAGAAGCCACGGCTGAGGCAGCGGCCCCGGAGCGCTCCGATTCCGGAACGCTGACAGGCTGGAACTCGGATTCCTCGCCACCACGAAACCATTCAGCGCTGGTCCGCGAAGCGTCTTCTTCGCCGCGCGCTTCAATGTCGGCAAGGCGTTGTCGTTCAGCTTCTTCGGCCAGCAGTTTCGCTTCAACCTCAGCGCGAATGCGTGCTTCCAATTCCGCCTGCTGTCGCCGCTCGGCGTCTTCCCGTTGCCGAGCTGCTTCTACCGCGCGTAACTGCGCTTCTTCCTCAGCTCGCCGCAGATTTTCTTCTTCAACTCGCCGGCGCGCTTCGTCCTCCATGCGGCGGCGCTGCTCTTCTTCCGCGCGGCGACGCGCTTGCTCATCGGCGGCGCGGCGTGCCTGTTCGGCTGCGAGCCGTTCAGCTTCTTCCTGCGCGCGCCGACGCGCATTTTCCTCGGCCGCTTTGCGAGCTTCTTCTTCGGCCCGTCGCTTCTGTTCAGCTTCCGCCCTCATCTGCGCTTCGATTTCAGCGCGCAAGCGAGCTTCGTGCTCAGCGCGTCGAGATGCCTCAGCTTCTGCTTGTCGGCGCGCTTCCTCTTCGGCGCGGCGCCGGTGAGTATCCTCCGCGAGCAAGCGAGCTTCGTCAGCGGATTTCACGATCGCGTCTTCGCGCAAACGAAGCCGCAGAATTTCTTCTTCGACCGCCGCGATGCGCATCTGCGCGCGACGACGAACTTCATCTTCCTGAAGGCGCTTCCGGGCTTCGCCGTCCAAAAACCGGCGCTCTTCTTCAGCGCGAATGCGAGCCTGTTCAGCTTCGAGTACGCGAGTCTGTTCGAGTTCTGCTTTGTGCGTGGCTTCAGCCGCCTGGAATTGCGCGTCGACTTCGGCGCGGCGCGCTTCTTCCATTGCGCGCATTCGCTTCAGCTCCTCTTCGACCCGCTTCAGTTCTTCTTCGGCAATACGCCGGCGAGTTTCTTCCGCAGCTCGTTCGCGCGCTTCGGCTTCGATTCGTAGCTTCTCCTGCTCAGCCCGGCGGAGTGCTGCCTGCTCCTGCTCATGTCTGAAGCGCTGCGCTTCCTGATGGAACACATGTTCAGCAGCTAGGCGCGCAGTTTCGAACTCACCGCGGCGAGCTTCTTCTTCAGTACGCAAGCGCGCCAATTCGAACTCGAGTTGCTTCATCTCTTGCGCGATTGAAGACGTTGCGCGCGGCGCCCCAACCTGCGGCCTTGGCGGTTCTGGAAAGACCGCCGGTGGCGGCGCGACAGGCGGTCGCGTGACCGCAGGCGATTTCGCAACCGAAACGTCAGGCGGCTTGTCCGCGACTGGAGCGGTGACGGGCTTTTCGGCAGTCGGCGGCGGCGTGTTGAGAATCTTCAACAATTCGGCCTTGTGAGCCGTGAGCGCTTCGCGCAGGTCCGGGGTGATGGCGCCCTTGGGCGCATCGATGACCAGCCGTTCGCCGTTCGCCTTGAGCTCGACGCCTTTTTCACGAAGTTGCAAGAGCAGTTCGCGCGGGGTCATATCTCGATCACCTCACGTTCAATTTCGGTAGACGGCGAAGGCACCCTCGGTTCCGGAAACGCGCTGGACGCAGCGGGCGACGCGACTGGTTCGTCGGCCCCGATCGTGGCGCAGGAGTCGATAGCGTGTTTGAGCAAGCTGCGCGGCACTCTGCGATCGGTTTCATTTTGCATCAGTGAGTTTAGCGCCGCGATCGCGGCCGGGTCGCGCAAATCCATAAGCGCTTCGACCGCGGCGCGTCTTACGTCCGGAGCAGAATCGTCGAGCGCGGCGATCAAGTGCGGAGTTGCTTCGCGATCGTGAACGAAGCTGAGCCGTCGTGCCGCGGCGGCACGTTCGTTTGGCGATTCGGCGATTCGCAAATCGCGGGTCGCGTCGTCGAAGTAGCCATGCTTCATGAACGCCGCGCGGGCGCGTTCACGTCGTTGCAGGTTGCGTCCGACAAGCGCGGACAACAATTCCGCGCCCACAAGCTGCCGCGTCTCACGATCATCAGAAGCGATGATGCTCTCATCGTAGTCGCCACCAGCCATTAATCTTTTGACTTGATCCGAAACGCGCTCAACTCGCTCGTGTCGGGCGTCGACAGCGGTTGATTCGCGCGCTGGTTCAGAGGCTAACACGGCAGTTCCCGCGGCACCCCCAGCCAACGCCGGTTCCGCTTCCGCAGGTTTGACCGCATCCGCCACCGTCGCCGCCGTGGGTGTCGCGTTGGTGACGACCGCTTCAACTTTCTTGGGCGACTTCCGCGAACGAAGGCGACGTGTCGCCCGGGCTCTGCGCCGCTGGAGAATCAACAACCCGATCAAAAACAGCAGGACGGCCGCCCCGATTGCCACCGGAATGGGATTGAGTTGCGCCAACAAAATCCAGTAGCGCACGCGCTGCTTGATGTCATTCCAGGTGTTTCCCTGGACCGGTTGTTGAGCCGCACTGGTGCTCGATGAGGGTGAAGGCGAAGTTTTCTGCTGCGCGATTGCCGGTGAACTCTTTGCCACGACCGACGGCTGTGGCGAAGCACTAGCCTTGGGCGAAGGCGATGGAGAAGCCTTGGGCGAAGGACTCGGTTTCGGTGTCGGCGTCGGTTTGGCTCTCGCAGAGGTGCCGCGACTGTTAGCGTTTCGGTTTGCTGACGTGCCGAGGGTGTCGGTTCCCAACGATGTATTCGCGTTCCTCGTCGATTGCCGTCGCGAATCTGGCGCCGGCGGCGCCGGTCCGGCGTCGTTGCGAGCGATTTGGCGGTTTGCCGACGACGTTGCCGGTCGTGTGCCCGGCATCGTGAACACGACGTCGAGTTTGTTGCCGTGCGGTTCCACGCGCGCGGTGGCGCCCGGTTGCAAACGGAAAGAAACAACAGTGCTGTCGGCGGCGCGCTGCACCTTGACGTCTGAGAAGGCTCGGCCGCGAACAGCTTCGGCGCGCGGAACATCCGCCGGCGGAATCTTCACGTAAAAACGATCGCCGCGGCGATAAGCTTCATAGTCGGTCAACGACTGATCGCCGCTGAGCGCGACACGCGACCCTTCTGACGAATCGCTCGCCCGCAGGGTGGCAACGCGCGGCCGCTTAACGTTTGCGTTCGAATTCCCAGTTCGCTGAGGCTGAATGATTCGGCTCTGTGTCGCGGTGCGCGTTGCTCCTAAAATCAGGAACGCCGCACAACCGAGCACACTGGCAGCAATTGCGAGGGTCCGAGAGGATTGGTGGTTTACGCTCATGATTTGGGGCGGCATCGATCGAGAAACGGAACAGCAGTTCCGTGAGGATTATGCAACGTCAGGAAAGCGTTGTCACTTGCGGTTTAGACCACGGCGGGTTCGTTGTCCAGCTTGTACAGGACTTCCAGCAGGCTGGTGCGGACGTCCTCCGATATGCCCTGAATTCCAACTACCTCGCGAAGCCTGGGCACAGCTTCAGCGCCGGCAAAAGCATTCAGCACTCGCACGGCGGTCAGCTTGGCCCGCACGTCTCGATGATTTTCAATGACGTCGAAGATCGGTTGCAGCTCGCCAGCTTTCGCCAGGACCGAGAACAACGCGAAGGCCTCATGCGCCTGGCGCCGATCTTCGCTGGCCAAACGGTCCATGGCCTGGTTGGCAATGCCGGTCTTTACGCAGGCTTGGGCGAATTCACGTAGAGTGTTCGGGCCAGCCGTTTCCTCGACGCGCGTGTATGCCCGTGCCCGGTCGAAGTGCAGTCCGGATAACGCGCGGGCTGCAGCGGCGCGGACCTCGCGAGTGTCGTCGGCCAGCGAAATCAAGACCGGGGCGAACACCGATTCGTGATCGATCATGCCCAACGCGGTAACCGCCGCCGCACGCGTGCTGGGGTCAGCATCGTGCAACGCCGCGCCGCACAGAGCCGAGATAGACCGTTGCGCCCGATGCGTTCCGAGTTCGCGCGCAACTTGAGCTCGCTCCGCCGCGTCGGAACTCTCGAGGCGAGTGAGCAGGCCCAGCAGCGTGTCGTCCTCATGTCCGATTGGTAAGTGCTCCCATGAATCCAACGGTTCAAGGCCCGTGGGAACTTCGTTCGCACTTTGTTGCGGCCCATCCAGATCAAACGGCGCAGAGTCGAAGAAGCCGAGGCCTTCCACTGAGCAGGCACTCAAACTTTCACTCAACACCGATGGGGGAATATCCGAATAGCGCCGGCCAACGTCCAATAAGGCGCCAATCGCCGCCGGCTGTTTTAACTGCCCAAGACTCGTAACCGCCTGATTGCGAACTACTGAGTCACTGTCGTGAAGCGCTTCCATCAACGCCGCCAGCGATGAGGACGAACGGATTTGTCCCAGCACGCGCGCGGCGGATGAACGTTCCCAGGCGTCGCGGCCTTCCAACAAGAGCGCGCTTTGACGTGCGACAAAGCCGTAGTCCTCGAGCGCGCGGCGCGCCAGTTCGCGGCCTTCATCGTCGGTATCAGGCGCAGTTAGAGATTTGACTAGAGACGCTTCGATAGCGCGGCGATCCTCGGACACCCGCGAAGCCAGGACATCCATCCGATGCGGCTTTCCGAGAACCAGCTTGCCGACTTCCTGATCGATCCGATAGGCGCCAAAGGCTGCCTGCGAATAGTCAGGTGTAACCGGTTCGCGTGGCGCTGCGGTGACGCGGGTCTTGATTTCAGTTTCGCGGGCGGTCGCAGCCGGTGCCGGCTTGCGACTTTCAGACGGTGGCGCAACCTGCGCAACCACGTGTGGGGCGGGTTTTGCCGGAGACGGATCGGCGGACAGAGATTTGACCTTGCGAAAGACCAGCAAGACGACAACGCCCAGCATGAACACAACCAGAAAGCCGTAGCCTTCAAAGAAGAATGCGGTAAGCCAATCATCCTCTGGACGCGGTTCTACCGCGACTTGCGCTGCTGAGACGGTAGCGAAGACAGCGCAGCAAAGAGCGATGTAAAAAACCCGCAGTGCGGTTCGATTCCAGGCGAGTTTGCGAAGTACTTTCATAGTGTTGGGCTTTCTGTCGGAATTCTTAAAGCGAGCGCGCGCGGAGAGTTCCGACGTTGGGCAAGAATGGTGAGAAGTTGAAGCCGCGGTTAGCTGTCCGCGTCCGTGAATTTGTAGCCGATTCCCCAGACTGTGAGCACCAACTGAGGATTGTCAGGGTTCTGTTCGATCTTTGCTCGCAAGCGGTTGATGTGAGAATCAATTGTTCGGTCATACCCTTCATATGAGTAGTCCCAAATCTTCTCGAGCAAATACTTTCGTGGAAAGACGCGGCCGGGATTCGAGGCGAAGAGTCGCAGCAAGTCGAACTCTTTCGGAGTTAGCTCAACTTGCCGATCACCGATCGTCACATCGCGGCGGATTGGATCGATCCGCAAGTTACCTCGGTGAATTGGCGCTTCGTCTTGTCCGTCACCCGTCGTCCCTGCGCGGGCTCTGCGAAGCACGGATTTAATGCGTGCTTCCAGTTCACGCAGGCTGAACGGCTTTGTGATGTAATCGTCGGCGCCCATCTCCAGGCCGAGCACCTTATCGACCACATCGTCTTTTGCCGTCAGCATCAGGATCGGCATCTGCGGAGTCTTTTGGCGAAGCTCCTTGCACACAGCGAGGCCATCCATTTTCGGCAACATCAAATCGAGCACCACTGCATCAGGTCTGGCTTTGGCTGCCAGTTCTACCCCGGCGACTCCGTCCGCTGCGGTTCTGACGTTGTAACCGGCGCGCGAAAAGTATTCCTGAAGGGCACTCGAAATGTTTTCGTCGTCTTCAATGATCAGGAGTGAGGTTGCTTGCGCAGGAGCTACAGCCAAACCTGCGCCTTCGGTTCCGTGAGTTTGACCCGTCTTCCCGTTATCTTTATCAGGCATTTCCCAAGTTCCTCGAAAAGGCGAGCGGGGATTCGAAATGAGCGCCCCTTGGAGAGGAGCGTCACGCTGAATATAGCAGTCAACGATGCTCCGACTCAAGCACAAATTTACGAAACTGCCACAAATTGTCAGCGTCCGGTAGCGAACCTGGCGGCGGGCCAGAGTTGCGGAGGCGTTCGGCAATGTTTGCCATCAGCATTCACGTTCGCGGGAGATGGTTCGAGAGTTTGAAGGGATTTCTACTGTGATTCTGCGGCAATCCGCTTTCGCTCGGCATCGGTCCAATCACAGATCGTCTTCTTATCTTGCTCAGACAGCCGGGCTGCGGGATGCATGGGGAGGTACGACGACATCGGCATCATGCCGTCTTCGACTTCGTCGCAAATCTGGCGGAGCTTGCGCTCCTGCCGGTCACGCGGCAGCTTGCCCCATTCGGACAAGTTGAGATTCTGCCGCCCCTCGTTCACGTGATTCGTCAGCCACCACGACACCGGCGCGACATTCGTGTACCACGGCCAGACGGTTTTGTGTGAATGACAGTCGCGACACGAGCGATCGAAAATCGAGGCGACTTCCGGCGTTATGTGAGTGTGGGCCTCGATCGCTTGTGACGGATCAGATTGCGGGTTCGTGCGCGCCGGACGAACAAACTGGATGCCGACGAAAACGACCACGACAACGATCGCAACCCATTTCAAAATGCGCAGAAGCCTCTTCATCTCGCCTGACGCATCACTTGCTCAGAATTATCCGAACCACGCTTCCTTCGGTTTCGGCAACTACGATGTCAGCTTTGCCATCACCATTAAGATCGCCGAGCGCGATGAACTCTGGATCTCTTCCAACCGGGAATGGCGAATTTGGCGCGGGCCTCATTTGATCTTTTCCGCCGAGCAAGACAGTCACGCTATTGCCCGTCATATTTGCAGTCGCAATGTCCATTATGCCGTCGCCACTTACATCGCCTAACGCAACACTGACCGGTGAAGCTCCCGATTTCAACGGCGAGCCGAACGCGGACCTGAATGTTCCGTCGCCGTTGCCGAGCAGAATAGTTAAACCATCTTTGCTCGTGTCAGTTCCGTGGCCGGAAAAATTCACAATCGCGAGGTCGAGCTTGCCGTCCGCGTTTACGTCGCCGGTCGCGACGCCGAACGGCCGCGGATTAGCCTTAAATGGTGAACCTGATGCTTGCACAAATCCGCCGTTGCCGTCTCCGAGCAAGACAGTGACATCGCCGCCTTCTGTGTTCGTTGTAATAACGTCGTCGAGCCCGTCGGCATTAACATCTGCCACCCGCACACGTTGGTAAGGCATCTGACCGACCGCGAAAGAAGTCCCCGGAGAAGAGAAATTTCCTTTTCCATCCGCGAACACAACGGTCACGCGGTTGTTGCCCCAATCGTCGATTACGAAATCCAAATTCTTGTCTCTGTTGAAATCGCCGAAGGCAATCCCGTGCGGATGAGGACGACTGTTGACTGTCACTGGAGAATTTGGCGCCGGTGT
>DATBSG010000213.1:0-4053 GCA_036559945.1 Pyrinomonadaceae bacterium | reverse complement strand
TTGCGCGGCGGGATCAGCGAGACGTCAACCGCCTCGAACGAGAACACGGGGCCTTCGCCTGAGTATTCGGCAATGGTCGTCTTCAAAAAGTTCTCGTCGTCGCGATTCGGAAACTCAGGCTTGTAGTGAGCGCCGCGCGATTCGTTTCGATTCAGGGCACCGAGTGTAATCACGCGCGCCAGCTGAAGCATGTTGTCGAGATGTCGCGCGTGCGGCAGAGCCATCGTCGCCCAAAGATTCGAGTCGTTGATCGAGATGCGCTTGAAACGATCCATTAACTCAAGCAGCTTCTCGTCTGTCGCTTTCAAACGATCGTTGTAACGAACGACGGTCACGTTGTCGGTCATCCACTTGCCCATCTCTTCGTGCAACTTGTACTGATTTTCGGTGCCACTCTGTTTGATGAGCGCGTCGTTGATTTCCTGCTGCCGCTTTGTCTCCTCGTCGTAAATCCGCGAGCCGTCCGCACCGTTGCGCTGCACGTTCTTTGCCCAATCGATCGCGGCGGGCGCCGCAATGAAGCCGCCGTACACGCAACTTACCAGAGAATTCGCGCCCAAACGATTCGCGCCGTGAATCGAGTAGTCGCATTCACCCGCGGCCAGCAAACCGGGAATGTTTGTGCGCTGGTCGAAATCAACCCAAAGACCACCCATCGAGTAATGCACGCCGGGAAAGATGCGCATCGGCACGTGCTTCGGATCGTCGCCGACGAACATCTCGTAAATTTCCAGAATCGCGCCGAGCTTAGTTTCCAAAGTCTCCGCGGGAATGTGCGTAAGGTCGAGATAGACCTGGTTCTCGCCATTCACGCCGAAGCCGTCGATGCATACCTGAAAGATTTCGCGCGTCGCAATGTCGCGCGGCACGAGATTGCCATACGCAGGATATTTCTCTTCAAGAAAATACCAACGCTCTTTTTCCGGAATCGACGAGGGCGAACGGATGTCGCCTTTTGCGCGGGGTACCCAGACACGACCACCTTCGCCACGCGCAGACTCACTCATCAAACGAAGCTTGTCTTCGCCGGGGATTGAAGTCGGATGCACCTGAATAAATTCACCGTTCGCATATTTTGCGCCCTGCTGATAACAAGCCGACACCGCGCTGCCGGTGCAAACCATTGAGTTGGTTGACTTGCCGAAGATGAGTCCGGGTCCGCCGGTCGCGATGATCACCGCATCAGCAGGAAAGGCTTTCAACTCCAACGACCGCAGGTTCATCGCGACCAGGCCACGACACACCTGATGGTCGTCTAGCACCAGCGACATCATCTCCCAGCCTTCATACTTCCGAACTTTGCCGCCAACTTCGTGACGGCGAACCTGCTCGTCGAGCGCGTACAAAAGTTGCTGTCCAGTCGATGCTCCCGCGAACGCGGTGCGATGGTGCTTTGTGCCTCCGAACCGTCGAAAGTCGAGCAGTCCCTCGGTCGTGCGTGAAAACGGCACGCCCATGCGATCGAACAGGTAGATAATCGCCGGCGCCATTTCGCACATCGCTTTGGCCGGCGGCTGATTAGCCAAAAAGTCGCCGCCGTAAACCGTGTCGTCGAAATGTTCCCACGTCGAATCGCCTTCGCCTTTGGTGTTGACGGCGCCGTTGATGCCGCCTTGCGCGCACACTGAGTGCGAACGCTTCACCGGCACGACCGAAAACAAATCGACTTCGTGACCGGCTTCCGCGATCTTCATCGCCGCAGCCAAGCCGGCGAGGCCGCCACCCACGATTGCGATTTTGATTGGAGTAGCCATCCGTTTTGATCGACAAACTTCAGTTTGTCGCTTCACATTTCGCCATCATCGCGGTTCGACAGGCTGAAGCTTGTCGGACTACAAAATCCCCGGAATTAACCCGCCTGGCTTAATAAATGCAACTGCCGCGTTGATGCCAACCGCCAGCAACAACAAACCAAATGCGATGCATGCATAGCCTGTCAGCCGCTGCGCGCGCTCGCCGATTGTGATTCCCCAATCAACCATGAACAACCAGATGCCGTTTGCCAGATGCCACACTGTCGCGAAAATTCCGATGACATAGACGATGAAAATTGGAATCATCCTGAACTCGCGCGAGACAATATCAAACGACTGGTCCGGATGATGAGCGACCGACATAGTATTCAGCCCAGGTATCATTCCAAACCTAAAATTCAAAACGTGAAATGTGATAAAGAAGAACAGAATGATTCCCGTGATGCGCTGAATCGTGTAAAACCAGTTCCGCGGGTACGGATAAGCAAGATTGTTGGGACGCGCTTCGGCGGTAATCACCAGCCCGTAGACGGCGTGATAAATCAGCGGAATGAAGATGCCGCCGATTTCAACCAACAGAATGTACGGGATTGACTGAAGATCTTTGACTGCGTTATTGAAATCCGCCGGGCCGTTGAGCGCTTTTGAATTCGTATAGAAGTGCTCGAGTAAAAAGAAGCCCAGCGGCATGATGCCGGTCAGTTGGTGGAGCTTCCGCAAGACGAAAGTCCTGCTCAGACGAATCGCCAAAAGGAATCTCCTTTGCGGATTTGCTTAGACAAGGTCAGCGAACTCAGCGGGATTGTGATTGCTTGCAATAACACAGAAAATTATAGAGCCCCGCCGGTTAAATTCAAAACACACGCTGTTGTACTTTGTGCTTAGGACTTTGTACTTTGATGTCTCACCCAACTCGGTAGCTCGTCAAAGTACAAAGCTCGAAGCACAAAGGACTAAAGCAGTGTCGCCCGAAGACTACAACCCATTTCCTGAACCCGTCGTGATCGAAATCACAGACGTCTTCGATCTGCACACGATTCCGCCACGACAAGTGAAAGCTGTCGTCGAAGAATACCTGCGCGAGGCGCACGCGAAAGGCCTGCCGCTAGTGCGAATCATTCACGGCAAAGGCCGCTTCGTGCAACGCGAAATTGTGCACAACGTCCTCGCGCGAACTGATTTTGTTTTGGATTGGACGGACGCGCCGCCGGACGCGGGAGGATTGGGAGCGACTATTGTTCGACTCGCGGCACGTACTTGACTGTTCTTCGCCAGCGGCCGTTCACGAGTATCGATGTAGTTATCTTGACCTTCTTCTCGTTAGCAATGGTCGCATCTTCCACGATTTCCAGAACTTTTCTCGGCCGATCATTGATCACCGCGAACTCTCTGGTCACATGCCAACAGCAACCTGACTTGCTGAACGTGCCCAGCACTTTTTTCTTCGCATCGACTTCAAACATTCCCAGGCCTTCGCCCTGAGTCAATTCGGTAAAGAATGGATTGTTCACAAATCTCTTGGCGCGCGACGAAAAAAGGTAAATCTGATAAGACGGCATTCCGTAGCCGCTATTCTTACCGTCACATAACGCGAGGTCTTCGATACCGTCGAAGTTGTAGTCGCCGAAACTCACCGCGCTCTGTTCGTCATATAATCTTGTGACGTTAACGCTTGGCTCATCGTCATCGCCCAGCATGAATGAAGTATCGTCGAGCTTGAATACCTGAAAAGGAGCCGGCTGATTCTTTTTGAACAGCGTGTAAGTCACCTTACCTTCGCAGATTTTGTTGTCGCACTTCTCAACTTCAATGCGCACGTCGTAAGTCTTCGACGCATTCTTGACATCGAATCTCACCTGCGCGAGGGCGCCCGTGGAGAGCAAGAGTACGGCTAGGACAATCTTGATCATCTTGGTTGGCAGTTATGGTGCCCCCGGCGCGATTCCAACGCGCGACCTTCCGCTTAGGAGGCGGACGCTCTATGCAACTGAGCTACGGGAGCACGTGCTAGAGAATAGTAAATCGTAAATCGTAAATAGTGAATGGCAGATTTGATCTTTGGTCTTCGATCTTTGGACTTTGGACTCTTGTTCTTCCAAAGACCTAAGCCCAAAAACCTAAGACCGATTTATGACTGGTACTTAATCAACGACCTCACGTCATATCCTTCCAACTTTTTCCGGCCCGGCAGGAACTCAAGCTCGACGACGAAAACCAGGCCTTCGACTTTGCCGCCGAGACTCTCGACCAAATCGCAGACCGCTTTCGCTGTACCGCCCGTCGCCAGCAAGTCGTCGGC
>DATBSG010000212.1:0-15929 GCA_036559945.1 Pyrinomonadaceae bacterium | reverse complement strand
TTGACTCCACTGCCAGCGTGCCGACGACTGTTCTAGTCACTCCAAGTTCGATCACTTCTCTGACGTCGTGTGCAGTGCGCAGTCCGCCGCCAAACTGCACCGGTATTCGGATGGCCCGGATAATTTTTCGAAGCAACGGCCGATTGGGTGAGTCGCGACCGGAAAGAGCAGCGTCGAGATCGACGACGTGCAGCATCCGTGCGCCGGCCAGCTCAAAGTCTTTCGCGACTTTGACTGGATCATCATCATAGACAGTCGGCGCCTCCTTCCGCCCCTGCATCAGACGCACGCATTTTCCGTTTTGCAAATCGATCGCGGGAATGATTAGCATCACGTTTGCTCAGCTGTTCTGATTGTGTTCATCACTGATTCGAAAAGCACTGCGTTGGTCGAGATGGCATTGCCGCCATGGATCGTTCTCTGCCCCTGCCAATCGGTAAACGTACCACCAGCTTCCTCCACGATGGGCAGAAGGGGGGCACAGTCCCATACGTTCATTATCGGATCGAGCATGATGTCGGCGCGGCCCGTCGCCACCAGGACATGTCCATAAGCGTCGCCCCACGTGCGGCGCTCACTTACTTGTCGCTGAAGACTGTCTGCCGCGCGGCCGAATCCGTACCGCTCACAGCTGCCAAAGTCTGTTGCGAGCAAGAGGGCCTCGCCGAGCGATTCAGTCGAAGAGACGCGCGTGACGACATCATTCCAAAAACAACCAACGCCGCGCGCGGCGTAAATCAATTCATCCAGCGCCGGAAGATTGACGACGCCAAGCACCGCTTCACCGTCGATCTCCAAAGCGATCAATACTCCATACAATGGCACGCCATGTACGAATGAATAGGTGCCGTCGATAGGGTCGAGAATCCAGCGACGGTTCAAGCGGCCAGGCTTCTCGCCTTCTTCTTCACCGAGAATCGCATCATCGGGAAAAGCTTTTTCGATAGTCGCGCGCAAGAACTTTTCCGCTTCGCGATCCGCCACTGTCACCAGAGAATTGTCCGCCTTGCGTTCGGCAGCAAACGACCCCTTGAAATAGCTATTGGTGATATCGCCGGCGCCACGGGCCAGACCCACGGCAAAATCCAACAATCCGTTAAGTTCGGCTGCGTCGGGGATCATTGAGCAGTTTCCTTGTTTCGACGCCTTACTAATTCATCACGGATCTCGTCGAGCTTGAGGCCGCGCTCAACCATGAGCACGATCAAGTGATACAAGAGATCCGATGCTTCCGCGACGAGAGCTTCCGAGTCCTGATTCTTAGCGGCGATGATGGTCTCGCTTGTTTCTTCGCCGACTTTTTTGAGTATCTTGTCCAGGCCCTGATCGAACAGATAACTGGTGTAAGAGCCGGCTGGCCGTTGATGTTTTCTCAACCCGATCAATGCGTAAAGCTCATTCAATACGGCGCCAAGATCAGACTCTCTGGCGGCGACCTGATCATCATGCAAACCGTCGGCTTCTTGAAGTTCATTGTGAAAGCAGGATTGTTCGCCCGTGTGACAGGCAGGACCATTGGCTCTGACGAGCAGAGTAAGCGCGTCGTGATCGCAGTCGACAAGAATCTCTGTCACCCGCTGAGTGTTGCCGGACGTCTCGCCTTTGTGCCACAAGGTCGAACGCGAACGAGACCAGAACCAGGTTTCTTTTGTTTCGATAGTTCGTTTGAGACTCTGGGCGTTCATGTAGGCGAGGGTTAATACCTGACGCGAGTTGACGTCTTGAACGACGACGGGAATCAGACCTCGCTCATCAAATTCGATTTTGTCAATCGGCACCTTCATCGCACCAATACTCCTCGCTCGCGCAGGTAATCCTTAACGTCCGCAATCTTGTATCGCCCAAAATGAAAAAGCGATGCCGCCAGCACAGCGCTCGCGCCTCCATCAGTCAGGGCTTCATAAAAGTGTTCGAGCGTTCCAGCGCCGCCAGAAGCGATAACGGGAATATGAATACAAGCCGAGATTGCGCGGGTCAGTTTTATGTCATATCCGTCTTTAGTCCCGTCGCGGTCCATGCTGGTCAGCAGAATCTCGCCGGCACCGAGTTTCTCAGCGCGCGCAGCCCACTCAACCGCATCAAGCCCGGTCGGCTTTCTTCCACCGTGCGTAAAGACTACCCAGCCCTCGCTTGCATCGTTCGCGGCACGCCGTCTAGCGTCAATTGAAACGACTATGCATTGCGAGCCGAACGTTTCGGCGGCTTGCTTGATCAACTCTGGCTGCTCGATGGCCGGCGTGTTGAGCGAAACTTTGTCCGCGCCTGCGCGCAACACTGCGCGAATATCTTCGAGCGATCGCAAACCACCACCCACGGTGAAAGGAATAAAAACCTGATCGGCCACGCGCCGCACAAGTTCCGAAACGATGTCGCGTTTGTCCGAAGATGCAGTGATATCGAGAAAGGTCAGCTCGTCGGCGCCCTCGGCATCGTACTTCACAGCTTGCTCGACAGGATCGCCGGCATCAGTGAGCGAGACGAACTGAATGCCTTTGACCACGCGGCCGCGGTCTATATCCAGGCAAGGTATGATTCGTTTGGCCAGCATGATCGATCAGCCACGCGCAAAGTTCGCCAACATTCGCAGGCCATCCTTCTGGCTCTTCTCGGGATGAAACTGCACACCGAAAAGGTTCTCGCGCGCCACGACGGATGCATATGCCACGCCGTAATCCGTTTCGCCGGCGATAACTTCCGTTTCCGCCGGCTCGCAATAGTACGAATGAACAAAATAGAAGAAGGCGGAATCCTTAATTGATCGAAACAAAGGATTCGAGCTCTGTTGTCGCACCTGATTCCAGCCCACCTGCGGCACCACCAGGTCGGCCGAAAAGCGGCGAACGCGGCCGCGCAAAAGACCCAGGCCACGGCTGGCGCCAAACTCTTCCGACTCTTCAAACAGCATCTGCATGCCCACACACACACCAAGCAAAGGCGTTCCGGCGGCGACGCGTTCGCGCACGAGTCGATCGAATCCGCGCGCGGCGAGCGCCTCCATGCACGCGCCGAAAGCGCCCACGCCCGGCAGCACCAATCGCTCAGCCTGGGACAACACCTTCACATCTGAGCTCACCACCGCGGCGCAGCCGTTGGCGGCGAAAGCCTTCTCGACCGACCGCAGATTGCCGACTCCGTAATCGATGATTGCTACTTGCGCCAAGAGCTTTACAAAACTCCTTTCGTACTCAAGATGCCGGTGATTCGCGAATCGCGCTCGACAGCCTGGCGCAGAGCGCGCGCCGTCGCTTTAAAAGTTCCTTCGAGAATGTGGTGCGTGTTGCGGCCCCGCAAGCAGTCGATATGCAAATTGAATTTTGCTGTCTCCGCGAACGATCGCCAGAAATGCTCCGCCAGCTCAACTGAAAAGTTTCCAATCTTCTGCCGGCGCGTCGCTACTTCATAGACCAGATAGAAACGCCCCGAGAGATCGATCACCGAACGGCACAAAGCCTCGTCCATCGGCACAATCGCTTCGCCGTAGCGCTTGATGCCCGCTTTGTCGCCAAGGACCTCAGTCAGCGCTTGCCCAAGGGTGATGGCGATATCTTCGACTGAGTGATGGTCGTCGATTTCCAAATCGCCTTTGCAGGTGACTTCGAGATTGAACAACCCATGTTTCGCAAACAGCTCCAGCATGTGATCAAGAAAAGGCAGATCGGTAGTGATGCGCGACTGGCCAACGCCATCCAGGGTCAACTTGACGCGTACGTCTGTCTCTTTCGTTTTGCGTCTAACCAGCGCCTCCCGGATTCGGGTTCGTTTCTTTGCGTTCATGGTTACCTTTCGTTCCCTGCCGATAAGATCGCTCGTGGCAACTCAACCAAAAATCTCCTTGAGCGCGCTCAACAACAGATCATTCTCTTCCGGCGTACCCACACTCAGACGAAAGTAATCGCTCAACATCGGATAGCTGCTCACATCGCGAACCAGGATGTCTCGCTGGATCAACTCGGCGAACACCTGTTTCGGATTGATCGAAGACCTAACGACCATAAAGTTCGCGCTGGAGCGCACCGGAGTGAGCCCAGCGATTCGATCCAACTCGCCAAACAACCGTTCGCGCTCGACGATGACCCTTTGCAGCAGCGGTCGCAACTCATCTTCGTACATCTCAACGGCTACTTCGGCGGCAGTCTGCGAAACAGCGTTTAGGTTGTAAGGCAGCACGGCCTTGCTGACTTCCGTCGCGAGTTCCGGCGCGGCCAGCAGATAGCCGACGCGCAAAGCTGCCAGGGCCATCGCTTTTGAAAACGTCCGCAGCACGACGAGATTCTCGTGATCAAGCAGTAGCGGCACAACCGAATGCTCGGCAAATTCATGGTACGCCTCGTCGATCACCACGAGGCCCTTCGTTGATTCAAGTAGTGCGCGCATATCCCGATCGTCGAGTACGCAGCCGGTGGGATTATTTGGCGAGCAGATGATTGTCACCTCTGGCTGCAAATCCTTCACGGCTTTTTGCAGGGCGCCAGTGTCATAGCTCAATTCTAAAGTGAGCGGCAGGCTTATGACTTCCCCGCCCAGCACGATCGTTATCTGCCGGTAAAGCGCAAATGTCGGTTCACAAATGAGCACGCGCTTGCCTGGTTCCACCGTCACCATCAGCAGTGCCTGAATCAACTCGTTCGATCCATTTCCGGCGATAATGCCTTTTGCTTGCCAGCCGGAAAATTCCGCCAAGCGGGCATGCAAACTCGCCGGCGTGAAATCCGGATAGCGCGACCACTTGCGAGTCTCCAGCCGTCGGAGAGTCTCTTCCTTGATCCGAGCGGGAACGTCCCAGGGATTCTCGTTCTGATTAATCTTCACCCGCGCGCGATCAGGCGACAGCGTATAGGCGCGCAAAGCGCGCACCTCGGGTTTGATTTTGTTCAATGAATCCCTCATCAGAGTTCCTTAACTAATCCAACCTAATCGCAGCCGATCGCGCGTGCGCTTCCAAACCTTCAGCGGTAGCCAGCGTTGCGATCTTCTGCGCCGAACCTCTCAGCGCTTCGCGCGAATAACGCAGCATCGTGGTGCGCTTAACAAAATCGTAAACACCCAACGCTGAAGAAAATCGCGCTGCTCCGGCAGTCGGCAGAACATGGTTTGGCCCGGCGAAGTAATCGCCCACTACTTCCGGAGTGTAGGGCCCAAAAAATATTGCTCCCGTATGAAGAATGTTCGCAGCTATAGCCTCATCGGCGCGAGTGACAAGCTCCAAGTGCTCGGGCGCTAATTGATTGACGATCGCGCACGCCTCGTCGAGATCATTAACGAGCAGGATGGCGCCAAATTGCGCCAGCGATTTTTCAATTACCGCCCGGCGCGGCAACGCTTCTGCCTGTCGCGAAACCTCCATGGCAACGTCACTCGCAAGTCGCGCGCTGGTCGTTAGCAGCACCGCGCAGGCATCCTCGGCGTGTTCCGCCTGAGCCAATAAATCTGCGGCCACGAAATCAGCGCGGGCCGTGTCATCCGCAATGATCGCAATTTCACTCGGTCCGGCCATCGAATCGATTCCCACAGTCCCAAATACGAGCTTTTTCGCGGCCGCCACGTAACGGTTTCCCGGCCCGGTGATCTTGTCTACGCGCGGCACCGTCTCAGTGCCGTAGGCGAGCGCGGCGATCGCTTGGGCCCCGCCCACGGCATACACTTCCTTGATTCCGAGTTGCACCAGCGCCGCTGCTACCGCGGGATGTTCGCGGAGTGAACGCGGCGGCGTCGCGACCACGATCCGTTTGACACCGGCGACTTGGGCCGGCACGACGTTCATCACGACCGATGATGGATAGCTCGCGGTCCCGCCGGGCACATACAATCCCGCGCGCTGGATGGGCGTGATGCGCTGGCCCAGCCGGACGCCGTCTTCGGTTTCAATCTCCCAGGACTCTTGTAGCTCGTATTCATGAAAGCGCCTGACGTGGCCGATCGCCTCTCTTAGCGCTTTGACCACGCTTGCGTCTGCGTTCACGGCAATCCGGCCAAGTTCGTCCTCGCCAATCCGAAGCTCAGAAGCTTGCATGACGTAACCATCGAATCGGTTGGCGTAATCAATCAACGCGGCATCGCCACGCTGGCGGACTTCGTCAATGATCGATTGGACCTGACTCATCAAATCGGCATCAAGGACGACGCTACGCTCGCGGACGCGCTCAAGCTTTGCCGCTAGTCGTTCTGTGTCGTGACTGTCGATAATCTCAATCACTCGCCGCTTGCCTCCATGGTTTGTTTAAGAGACTGGACAAGCTGGCCGACGGCGTCGGCCTTCAGTTGATAGCTCGCTCGATTGACGACTAGCCGGGCCGTTGAGTCGGTAATCACTTCAATAATCTTCAGACCGTTTTCTCGAAGCGTCTTGCCGGTCTCCACCAGGTCTACGATGCAATCAGCCAGTCCCAAAACACTTGCCAGCTCGACCGAGCCTGATAACCGGATCAGCTCAATTGCCACCCCACGCGATCCAAAATGGCGACCTGCAGTTCGTGGGTACTTAGTCGCTACTCTGAGAATCCCTGGCTGATTTGTCGGAGGATTCTGGCTAGCCGCGACAACGATGCGACAGGCGCCGATGTTCAGACTGAGCGGCTGCAATAGATCGGGTTCCGATTCCAGTAGCACGTCACGGCCGACGATGCCGCAATCCGCGATACCGTGTTCGACATAAACAGGAACGTCGGCCGGCTTCACAAAAATCAGACGATACCGTCCGGATTCATCCTCAACCGCCAAGCGACGCGACGAGATCGTTTCACTTGAGAGCCCGAGGCCGGGGAGCGATAACAGATCGAGCGTTTCCGCCTGCAATCTTCCTTTGGCGATGGCGATAGTCAATTGCGTCATTGCACCCCCTCGCGGGGGCCAATGACGATCCGTTCCCCGCCTGCTCTACTCTTGCGGGCCGCGGCAAATAGATCACGCATACCCCGGCTGGTAAGTTTTTTGGCGCTAGTCGCCTGCTTAATTAAACCGGATTCGTCGGACCGTCGCCGCAGCACCTCCGTCAGCGTGTCGAGTTCAAAGACAAATCCGACTGCCGGCTCGGACTTGCCGAAACTGGCCGTGAGCCCGTCGTAACGTCCCCCGCTTCCTACTCGAGTGCCGGCACCGCTGACATAAATTTTGAAGGTAAGACCCGTGTAATAATCGAGCCGCGACACATCACCGAGATCGATTTCGAATCGATCCGCCAATTGGAGAGTCTCGATCACGGACCACAAGCGTTCGAGCCGAGCCAGCGCCAGGCCCGAGCGCGGATTTGTGATCAACCGGCGCGCTTCACTGAGGATATTGAGCTTTCCGGAAAGCCGGACGAGTTGGGCAAACGCTTTTGCGTCCGCCGCCGAAGAATAGCGAGTGAGAAAGCACTCCAAATCAGCGGCGTTGCGCGCATCCACCAGATCGCGCATTTCATCCCGCGCATCCGGGTCGAGTTTCAGATGTTCCGCGATTCCGTTGAAGACCTCGACGTCGTTAAGTGTGATCAAAGCCTGGCGATCCAGATTCAGGCGCTGCAACACTTCGCAGATAATCGCCAAGATTTCCATATCCGCTGACTCGCTGTTTGCGCCGATCAGCTCTCCGCCAATTTGCGTGGACTCTCTCTTCCATTCAGCATGAGATTGAGGTTGTTGGCGGAATATGGGAGCGACATAGCACAGTCGCAAAGGCCGCTCGCGTTCAGCGAAAAGCGTCGCCGCAGCGCGCGCAACCAAAGACGTAACGTCAGGCCTGACGGCCAACATGCGACCGTCTGTATCGCTCAGTCTAAAAGCATGATGCGCCTGCGCGCGTCCCATGCCATGCTCAAAAAGCGAATAGTAATCAATCGTCGGGGTCGTAATCTCTTCATAAGACCAGCCATCGAAAATCGAGATCATGACGTTCTCGACGGCCCGCCTCAGTCGCGCCTCCGAACCTGAGTAATAACGCATCCCCGCTGGGATTCTGGAAAGTGTTTCCGACATACAGGTAAAGTCCCTCGACTCTTAGTCGCAAAAAAACCCGCCGCCACGTCTAGTTACGGGCAGCGGGTTCAAAAGCTTTCTTGTGATCCTGTTTACTCTCTGATCGCTTCGAGTTTCCACATCACAACCGCCGGCACGCTGCCCTCGTGCCAATGATGGTTGGCATGATGGTGCAAGTGGTTGTTGTGATGGGTTCTATAGAAGCTCATATTCTGCTCAGTCAACTCATAATCGCCGACACTTCTTATACGTGATCGATTAGTTCATGTCAAACGTGTGCGCGACGCTTCCGGAAGGTTCCAGAAAAGTGTCGGAATTTTCAGTTTGGAACCAAAGAATGAATATGGAGCGGGCGATGGGACTCGAACCCAGAACCTCCAGCTTGGGAAACAGACTCTCGGCAAAAACGTAAGTTATCGGCCACCGAGAGATTTCGAGGGTTTTCACATTGCTTTCCATCCCTTACCATCGCTTCTACACCACGTGCTGTTTTTTTGGCCACATATTGATCACTTGGAAATGAGCCGTATTCTATTGACATTCGGCCAAACCAAGAATCTAGAGTCCATTTTCTCATTCCTCGTCGTGTCGAGCACGGTAAAGCTTACGACCATCGATGATATATTCCGTCGTGGCGCCAGCACATTCGCCAACTCGCGTGGCGAGAAAACTAGCCACGGCGGCCGCCGGCGAATGACTAGTTTCATCAAGCAATCGGGTGGATTAAGTTGCGACTAATATTGCTCCAATTACTTCTGGTGGCAGCCGCGCCCGCGGTTGCTCAGTCCAGCCATCAATTAGGTTCACCCGATGGACGCATCCAGGTTCAAGTCCGCGTCAGTGGTCGCATTTACTATAGCGTCTCCGTCAGGGGCAAGCCTCTGCTGAGCGACAGCACGCTTTCGATGCGGCGCGATCAGCAAACGCTCGGGCTCAATACGAAAGTCAAAAGCGCAAAAACGCTTAGCGTCAATCGAGAAATCAAAGTGCCGCTGCCGCGGAAGTCCGCGCGCGTGCGCGAAGCTTTCAATGAGCTGCGGCTCGAGATGAATGATGACTATGCCATCCTGTTTCGTGCTTATGACGACGGCGTGGCTTATAGAATCGAAACGTCGCTCCCTCAGTCGGAAATAAAGATTTACAACGAAGAAGCGCGATTCAAATTCGCCGGCCACTATAACGTTTATTATCCGAGAGAAGAGAGCTTTTTCTCGCACAATGAGCGCGAGTTCCCGCCGGTGCCGATGAACACAATCAACCCAACAGTGATCGCGAGCCTGCCCGCGATCGTTGATGCTGATGGGACAAAGATCGTGATTGCTGAATCCGATATCGAAGACTATCCAGGACTGTGGCTGCGCGGTAACAACGACGATACTCTGCAAGCAATTTTCCCGCCTTATCCGCTGAAGGAAGAACTGACTCGCGATCGTGACCTTCGCGTGACGCAAGCGGCAGATTACATTGCCGTGACGAAGGGTACGCGTACGTTTCCGTGGCGCATCCTCGGTATTGCAGAAAACGATCGGGACCTGATTACCAATCAGTTGGTTTACCTGCTGGCAAAACCTTCTCAGGTGCCGGACACTTCGTGGATTAAACCGGGCAAAGTCGCCTGGGACTGGTGGAACGCCAACAACATTTATGGAGTGGATTTCAAGTCCGGCATCAATACGCAAACCTACAAGTACTACATCGACTTCGCGTCAAAGTACGGTATTGAGTACATCATTCTCGACGAAGGCTGGTACAAGCTCGGCAACGTGTTGGACGTGGCGCCGGAGATGAATATTGAAGAGCTGGTCGCCTACGGACGTCAGAAGCACGTTGGGATCATTCTGTGGGTTGTCTGGAAAACGCTTGAAGATCAGCTCGAACCCGCGCTGAACCAGTTCGAGAAATGGGGCGTGAAGGGAATCAAGGTAGATTTCATGCAGCGCGACGATCAGAAGTTAATCAATTTCTATCACAAGATTTGTCGCGAAACGGCAAAGCGGCACATGCTGGTCGATTTTCACGGCGCACTTCGTCCGGCGACGATGACGCGCACATGGCCCAATCTGATTAGCACCGAAGGAGTCAAAGGGCTCGAGTGGAATAAGTGGAGCGAAGATGTCACTCCGGAACACGATCTCGAGTTGCCCTTCACGCGGATGTTTCTGGGTCCAATGGATTACACACCCGGAGCCATGATAAACGCGGCAAAAGGCGCTTTCGCGCACATCTTTACGCGCCCAATGAGTCAGGGCACACGATGTCATCAACTGGCGATGTACGTCGTCTTCGAAAGTCCGCTACAAATGCTGGCCGATTCGCCTTCCAACTATCTGCGCGAACCTGAGATTATGCAATTCCTCGGGCCCGTGCCCACAACCTGGGACGAAACTAAAGCGCTCGATGGAAAGATTTCAGATTACGTGATAGTCGCGCGACGCAAAGGAAGCGACTGGTATGTGGGCGCGATGACGGATTGGACTGCGCGCGAGTTCGAGATCGATTTTTCATTTCTGCCGGAAGGTAACTTTCAAATGGAAGTTTACCAGGACGGGCCGAACGCCAATCGCTATGGTAGCGACTATCAGCGGATTCAGCGAGAGATTAATCGGTTGACGAAACTAAAGATCAAGCTGGCCGAAGGCGGCGGCTGGGTGGCGCGCATTCGTCCCCGTTGAAATTCTGCGGCAGCTTCAAATTCAGTTTGAGCTCCACGGAATCTCCATAGCTCTTCCTACAATCCGGAATCTACCTTTAACGAATGCTGGATGAGTTTCCCTTGCATTAGGTTGTTGACCGCCGACGCTGATTTCGAAATCGCCTGGTTCGATGATTCGCTTGCCATCGTCGCTTATTGCCGTCATCTGCTCTGGCGAGAGACTGAAACTTACGTGCCGCTTCTCTCCCGGATTCAGATGCACGCGCTGAAAGCCGGCTAACGAGCGAATTGGCACCGGAACCGACGCGGCAACGTCTGTGACATACAACTGGACCACCTCATCACCGGAGCGGTCTCCAACGTTTGTTACGTCTGCGGTGATCTTCAACTTGTCTCCGGCGCTGATCCGGTCGGCGCTGAATTTCAAGTTGTCATATTTGAACTTTGTATAGCTCAAGCCGAACCCGAACCCGTAGAGTGGCTCACCTTTGAAATAGCGATATGTGCGACCCTGCATTCGGTAGTCGGTGAACGGCGGCAAATCATTCACCGACTTATAAAACGTAACGGGTAAGCGCCCTGCCGGATTGTAATCGCCGAATAAAACATCGGCGATCGCCGCGCCACCTTCTTCGCCCGGGTACCATGTTTCCACAATCGCGGGTACGTGTTCGTTGGCCCAATTGACCGCCAGCGCACTGCCGTTCAATAGTACAAGCACGACGGGCTTGCCTGTGTCGGCGACTGCCTCCAGCAGTGCCTGCTGCCGCGGCGGCAAGCCGATGCTGGTCCGATCTCCACCGAGGAAGCCCGGTTCGCGCACGCGCATCTCCTCGCCTTCAAGTTGTGAGGAGAGGCCGAGCACGAGCACCACTGCGTCTGCCTGCTTTGCCAGCTTAACTGCTTCCGCCAACGGCGTGTCGGCGGCTGCGGCAGGCGGCTGCCAGACAAGCTTAGCCACCGCACCGATCTTGCTTTCGTAATACTCCATCTTCAGATCATAGCTCCTGCCTGATTGCAGCGTGACTTCGCCGGTCACCGTTGTGGGCGAGTGCTCGGTCCAATCTTCAGCGATCAGCTTTCCATCGAGGTAGATGCGAACACCGTCGTCGGCAATCGCGCCGAAACGATACTTGCCTGAGACCGCAGGGATGAGCTTGCCCGTCCACCGCGCAGAGAAGTCATCGGCCGGAACTTCGGGCGCGGGGCTGGATGTGCCCCAGTCGAAGTCCACTGATTCGTCGATGCGCGTGAGGACGGGTGTCCCCTCCAGGTCCTTGTTCGGAAAGAACTCGGCTTTGAGGCCGCGCTCGCCATTCGCCCCGTGCAACGTTGACGCCGGCACAGGAACCACTGAGATATCGGTGAGCGTCGTCCCAAGCGCATGCAGCACCTTCGTCTGCACAGAGACCCGTTGGCGAATACCTGCAAGCGGTGTCGTAGCACGTGACGGTTGCCCGTTATAGTTGCCAAGCAGGACCGACACCTCGTCGGCATTTGGACCGATGACAGCAATCGACTTCAGGTCCTTGCGCAGCGGGAGAGTATTGTGGTCATTCTTGAGCAGTACGATGGATTCACGCGCGGCCTCAAGAGCAAGCTGGCGATGCTCTGCCGAGTCATTCGCAGAGAAAGGAATCTTCGCGTAGGCGACCATCTCGGGCGGATCGAACATTCCGAGACGGAAACGCGCCGTGAACAGCCGCTTCACCGCGCGATCAATATCGCCCTCCGAGACCAACCCCTGTTTCACAGCGGCTACCAGCGCGCGGTAGGTGTTGCCGCACTCGAGGTCCGTTCCCCTCTTCAGAGCCACAGCGGACGCTTCTTCGGCGGTGTTCACGAAGTGGTGACGCTGATAGATATCATCAATGGCGCCGCAGTCGGAAACAACGTAGCCGTTGAAGCCCCACTCACCTCGCAACAAATCAACAAGCAGATGCGTGTTCGCACAGCACGGTTCGCTGTTTGTGCGGTTGTAAGCGCACATCACAGAGGTTGCGTGCGCTTCCGTAATTGTTGCGCGAAACGCAGGAAGGTAGGTCTCGCGCAGGTCACGCTCGGACACGCCGGCGTCGAACCGATGGCGCTCAGGCTCTGGCCCTGAGTGCACGGCGTAGTGCTTGGGCGTCGCGACAACTTTGAGATACTTCGGGTCATCGCCCTGAAGCCCGTTCACGAATGCGACTCCCAATCGACCGGTCAGGTAAGGATCTTCGCCGTAGGTCTCCTGACCGCGGCCCCAACGCGGATCACGAAAGATGTTGATATTCGGTGACCAGAAGGTGAGGCCGTAAAACCGCGCGCGATTTCCGCGTCGCTGCGCTTCGTTGTACTTGGCCCGTGCCTCCTCAGAGATCACCGACGCGACACGGTTAACGAGCGGCTGATCGAAAGTCGCACCGAGTCCGATCGCTTGCGGGAACACTGTTGCCACGCCAGAGAAGGCGACGCCGTGCAGTCCCTCGTTCCACCAGTCGTATTCGGGAATGCCGAGCCGCGGGATGGCGGGCGCGGCGTTCATCATCTGCGAGACCTTCTCCTCCAAAGTCATCCGCGAAACCAGATCGTCGACGCGCGTTTCCACCGGCAACGATGACTTCTTGTAGCGCGGCATGGAATTCTGGCCGTTGCCGATCGGCAGGCTAGACACTGTGGAAGTTAAAAGCAGCAAGCCAAAGAAGATGAATGCGCGTTTCTTGTTCATGATATTGTGCTTTCGATTAACTTGCAGGTACTGGAGAGATTCTGGCCCGCGAGACAGTCCTGGAAACGTCTTCATCAAGCAAACCTTTCGGCGTCTCCCACCGACCGGTTTGGGCCGCGCGAAAGATCGCATCAATCACCGCCATGTTCTTAATCGAATCCTCCAGAGTCACTGGCGTCTCTGTGTTCTCACGAATGCTACGTGCGAATAAATCTGCCTGGATTGTATATTGATCGCGGACCTCTACCTCGATTATTTCCACGTTGACGCGCGACAGGTCTGAACCATCATCGATCAGAATCTTACAAGGTCGATCCGGCGGCGCGTTGAAAGGTATTTGTACTTCGAGCCGTGCACGCGTGCCGATGATTTGAACTCTTTGGGACGGCGTCACTCGCGTGCTGCAGGTAAATGCAGAATGACCCCTCGCGAAATCCAGAAGCGCGGAGGTCAGCACATCAGTGCGCGTAACGGAATCTTCCTGAATTAAGCCGAGCACGCGCTTCGGTTCAGTTTTGAAGATCAGCCGCGAACAGTAAACCAGATAACAGCCGATATCCATCAATGCGCCGCCACCCATTTGCGCATTGTTCCGAATGTTCTCCGGATCCGCATTGTTGTAGCTAAACTGCCCGATGACGGAACGCACTTCCCCGAGTCGTCCGCTGTCGATTAACTCGAGCACGCGCAGCCATTGCGGATGTGTGCGCACCATGAATGCTTCTTCGATCTTAACGCCTGTCCGATCGCGTACCTCCAATAACTGCGTGGCCTCCCCCGCATCAAGCGCGATCGGTTTCTCACACAGCACGTGCTTTCCCGCCTCTGCCGCTCTTGTGGACCAGGGAACATGCAGGTGATTCGGAAGCGGAATGTAAACAGCCTCGATTTCAGGATCGGCGAGCAACTCATCGTACGATCCATAAGCCCTGGGGATACCGAGTTCCAGCGCGAATCGCTTGGCCTTTTGTAAATCCCTCGAAGCCAGCGCCGTCACTTCGCACGACTGGCTGTGTTGCATCGCCGGAATCACTTTCTTGATGGCGATATTCGCCGCGCCTAAAACGCCCCACTGGACTTTCTTTGTCATCGTGCCGAAAGAATTTGCGCTTACTTCGCGACCACTTCCAATTTTACGGTCTGATACTTGACCGAACTCGTCCCCACCATGATGTCGAACCAGCCCGGCTCGACAACTCTCTTCATGTTCAAATCGAAAAATGACAGTTTGTCTGGTGTTATCGTGAACTCGACGATCTTGCTTTCACCCGGCGCAAGCGAGATACGTTTGAAGTCCTTCAACTCCATCACGGGCCTTGTCACCGAGCTGACGAGATCGCGAATATAGAGTTCTACGATTTCATCACCCGCGCGCTTGCCGGTATTAGTAACCGTTACACTTGCCCTGGCCTGACCAGCCACTCCAATCTGCGATGGGCTGACTTTCAGATTTGAGTATTCAAAGGTCGTGTAGCTGAGTCCGTAACCGAATGGAAACAGCGGTTCTTTACTGGTGAACAAATAACCGCGTTTCGCTGTCGGCTTGCGATTGTAAAAAATCGGCAACTGGCCCACAGACCGGGGAAAACTCACCGTGAGTTTTCCTGCAGGGTTGTAATCGCCGAACAAGACGTCAGCGACACCGACGCCGGTTTCCTGACCCAGGTAGAAACCTTCCAGAATCGCCGGTACATTTTCCGCGATGTAGTTAATCGAAAGCGGCCCGCTATTAATCAGGAGGACAACAGTGGGCTTGCCGGTGGCTAGGACGGCTTTGACCAGATCGTTCTGACGGCCAATCAGATCCAGGCTGTCGCGATCACCGAGATGGTTCGGCGCCCAGCCTTCCTTGTTCGTATCTTCGTTACCGCCAAGCACCAGCAACGCCACGTCGGCAGCTTTGGCAACGTCAACTGCTTGGGAAATCAGCTTTGCGTCTTCGGCGGGATCGCTCACGTGCGCGGTGTCGGCAAACCAATTGCCGCCCTCTTTCGTAATCTTGCAGCCTTCGGCAAAAGTCACTTTAATCTTGTCGCCAACTTTGTCTTTGATTCCCTGCAGCACGCTCACGCCGCGTAGCGGATTATCACTGTAGCCGCCGAGATGCACGCGATCGGCATTCGGGCCGATGATCGCAATCGATTTCAACGCGCTTCGATCAAGGGGCAGGAGATTGTGATCGTTTTTCAACAGGGTGATCGATCGACGCGCTGCTTCTGCGGCCAGCGCGCGATGCTCAGACGAGTTCGTCACCTGCACAGCGCGGTTGGGATCGACGTAAGGATGCTCGAACAGCCCCAGCATGAATTTCGCGCGCAGGTTACGCGCCACAGCTTTATCGATTAGCGCTTCCGGGACTTTGCCCTGCTTGACCAACTGCACGAGCAAGGCATAACAATCCGGATCGGGAAGTTCGATATCCACGCCGGCTTCAAGCGCGAGCTTTGCGGCTTCTGCTTTATCGGCTGCGACATGATGCAATTCCATTAACTGCGGAATCGCGAAGTAGTCGGACACCACATGTCCTTTGAATCCCCACTCTTCGCGCAGAACTTTTTCAAGCAGCCACTTGTTTGCGTGAGACGGCACGCCATCGATTTCGTTATAGGAAGCCATC
>DATBSG010000211.1:0-3030 GCA_036559945.1 Pyrinomonadaceae bacterium | reverse complement strand
GAAACCAGCGAATCGCAACGCGAACGACAACGCGAATGCAAACTTGTCGAACCAAAACCGAAATGCTAACGCGAACCGCGTCATGCCAAACCTAAACGGCAACGCAAATCGCACCGCGACGCCGCCGGCTGGCGCGAACACAAACAGCGGGAACACGAATCGGCCGCCGCACAACGCAAACGATAATCGCCGGCCCGTTCCGGCGCCAACGCCTTGATACAGAATCCCGATACATCGGGATAGCGAGCGGGTCAAGATTCCATACCGATTTTACTGAATAGTCATGACTTCCCATCACACATCGATGATTGAAATCGCCCCCTCGATTCTGTCGGCAGATTTCGCGCATCTGGCCGAGCAGATTCAGGCAGTCGAGCGCGCGGGAGCTTCCCTGATGCATGTTGACGTGATGGACGGCCGATTCGTGCCGAATATCACGATTGGGCTCCCGGTCGTGAAAGCGATTTCCCGTGCAACCCGTTTACCTATCGACGCGCATCTGATGATCGTCGAGCCGGGTCAGTACGCCGAGCAGTTCGTGAAGGCGGGCGCGCAGATGGTCTCAATTCACATCGAGGCCGACAACCACGCGCACCGCACGTTGTCGTCAATTCGAGCCGCGGGCGGGCAAGCCGGCATCGCAATCAACCCGGCGACTTCGCTGTCGGCCATTGAGGAAGTTCTTAAATTCGCAGATTACGTGTTGTTGATGTCGGTAAATCCAGGATTTGGCGGACAAAAATTTATTCCCGAATCGCTGGAGAAACTGCGCCGTCTGCGGCGGATGATCGACGAGCGCGGCTTGAAAACTCGTATCGAGATCGATGGCGGGATCGATGCGGATAATATCGCCGAGGTCGCGGCGGCAGGAGCAGAGATTATCGTGTCGGGTTCCGCGATTTTCGGCGCGAAAGATCCGGGAGTGGCGCTCCGCGAGTTGCGCGAAGCAACCGTACTCTGGGTTTAATAGTGATTTCTATAGCGTTTCACGGCTCTCGCGCGTTAGCCAATTGCGCATGAGCAGTTTAGAATTGGCTTCGTTTTTCGGAGGATTTTCAATGCTTTCAAACGCAACCAGCTTGCGCACTCACTTTCGGCATCGCGGGACGGCCACATTGGCCCTGTGCGGCGCGCTCATCTTCACGTTCACATTACCGCAATCGTGGATCGCATTCGCTCAACAGGGTAGCCAGGGCCAAAGTGATCTGTCGAACATGCAGCGGCTCAACGTGATGAAGTCAAAGCTCGAGGCCATGCGCCGTTCGCTCTCAGCAGCGATCGCGGCAATTAATTCGAGCGACAAAGGCGACAAAGAAAAGAACCCGGACGATCCGCGCGAGCGTCTGCGCGGTCTGGACAAAGAAGCCGGCTCAATTCTCAGCGAAGTTAACGACCTGCACACGAAAGAGGAGAAAGCCGAAAAATACGACACGTCGCGATTGGGCGGATTGGAACAATCTATCACTGAGTTGAACACACGCGTCGATGCGGCGCTGCAATCGACGGCGAGTGCGCGCAGCGGCCAAACCGCAAACTACCGTCCGAAGGAGAAGAGCAAACGTCGTTTGTTTGGACTGCTTCCCGGCAAAAAGAATGACAAGTACGACGAGCTGACCGGCACCATCGCGCCGGGCCGTGATCGCGTTCTGTTCATCGAAGCAGCGAAAGAAGTGCGCCACGGCAATCATGAAACCGGCCGTCTGCTGTTCACTACGATCATCAACACCTATCCGGATTCGCCTTACTTGCCGCTGGCCAAGCTGGCCATCGCCGATTCGTTCTATCTCGAAGGAACTACCTCGTCTTTGACGCAGGCCGGCCAGGCTTACGAGGACTGGCGCACGTTCTTCCCGACTGACCAACTCGCGGACGACGCTTTGTTGAAAGTCGCGGAAACGGAAATGCGACAGATGGGCTTGTCCGATCGCGACATCAGTCACGCGCGCAAGGCTGAGCAGCGCCTGAAAGCACTGCTGCAAAAATATCCACAGAGTGATTTGCGGCCGCAGGCCGAAGAGCGCCTGCGCGAAGTGCAGGACAACCTCGCGATGCATAACCTGCAAGTGGCGCGCTTTTATTACGACTCGCGTTACAGCCACAAGAAGGGTGGCCTGAAGGGCGCGCAGGATCGGCTTCGCGAAATCGTCGAAAAATATCCCAACTTCTGTCTTATGGATGAGGTGCTGCTCCGTTTTGCCACGACGTTCCAGGAAGAAGAAGAACCGGATGAAGCGGCAAAGCTCTATCAGCAACTCGTGCGCGACTATCCAAACAGTGAGTACGTTGACAAAGCCAAGGAACAACTGAATGTCATCGGCGCACCGATTCCCGAGCCGGATCCAATCAAGAAGGACCTGCCGCCGTGCCCGAAGCCGGGTTTCATGGGAAACCTGATGCAGCAAATCACCGGCAGTGCTAACGTGACCACAAACAGCGACGGGATACTGATCACTCGTCACGGCGAAGGCACGGACTTGATCGATCGCGCCATCGCGAACGGGGGCGAACTGCCTGAGAACGTGCAGCCGGTTATTCAGCGAACGACGCCAACGGAACGCCCGCGCGTGACGCAGACGCCGACCGCCACACCCAAGCCCTAGCTTTGACGTACCCTTCCGCAAATGACGCCAGCCGTTAACGAAGAACTCAATCGTCGCCACCGCGCAGCGACGATTGTAGTTCTCGTTTTCTTCGCACTCGACATCATGTTGCTGGCCATCGCCTTCGTTGCGGGAGAGCGCATTTCGCGTCCCAAAGATCCGAAGATCGCGATGGGTCTATGGATCGCAATCCTGGTGTGCGGACTTGGCGTTTTTGTTCTGCGCCGCACCCGCTTTGCCGCGATGCGCTTGCAGGACATTGCTGCCGTCAAAGGCGTGTCCGGACTGTTGAAGACTCTTGAAGGCACAACGATCCAGGTCGCATCAATTGGCGGCGCAATCGCGTTGATGGGTTTCATTGTCACCATGATTGCGCCGCCATTTGATTGGACGCATATGCTGCGCGCGGCCGGTGTCTCGGTAATCGTTT
>DATBSG010000210.1:0-8625 GCA_036559945.1 Pyrinomonadaceae bacterium | reverse complement strand
TTTGTTCGAGCCCTTCTTTACGACCAAGAAGCGCGGCACAGGTCTCGGCCTTTCAATCGTGCGACAGATTATCGATCTGCACGGCGGGAGCATCGATGTGGAGAGTGATCGCGGGAAGGGAACCACGTTTACCATCGAACTGCCGCTCGATAATTCGGCCTAGATCTAAGTGATTCGCTGCGCAGCTTCCATAGGCGCGACCGTAATACTCTTAAAACGTGATAAGCGAACGAGGCCAGGCGCTGCGCCCTTGGGTTTCGAGAGAAACTTGCGCTGCGTGTAGTGCACGCCAACTTTCGGATCTTTGTTCGCCTGCGAGAAATAGGCGCCGAGTTGCGCGGCTTCTATGATCGCGCGATGGGGAATTTCCTTGCGCGTCGGGTTACGAACGATGACGTGCGAGCCGGGATAGTCTGCCGCATGCAGCCAAAGATCGTTCGGTTTCGCGATTTTGAAAGTGAGGTTGTCGTTGTCGCGGGCCGCGCGCCCGACGAGAATCTCGTATCCGTCAGATGAAAGGTAGCGGCGTGTTCCGGGGATGCGTTTGGCGCTCCTGTGTCGTATCTGGGTCCCGCCCGATAACCTCGGTGATAATGACGACTGCACGGCCGCCGAATCGGCCGTTGCGGACGTGAGTTGTGCGAGTTGTGCTTCCAATTTCGTGAGTTCTTTTTTTACTTGGGCAACTCGTGACGCGATCTGTTTGCGCGCGCGTTTTGAGCGCGCATATTTCTCAAAGCGCCGCGCGGCTTCTTCCGCAATCGAGAGTTTCTCGTCAATCTCAATTTCCATTTCCGGCGTGCCGTCGGTGAAATAGTCGATCAGCGTAAGCCGGCTGCCTTCCCGCTTTGCCGTAGCCACATTTGCCAGCAGCAAATCCCCGATACTCTTTTGCTGTTCGGCGTCGTTATGCTCGGCCAGATCATTTTCAAGTTGCTTGAGCAGCTTCTTGCGTCGCGAGATTTCTTTGCGAAGCGTAGCGCGCGCGGCAGCGAGTTGTGATTGACTGGCCTGTTCGTTGGCGAGGTTTGTGTATTGGGCGTCAAGTTGTTCGGAAACTGAGCCCTCCCTCACGGTCGGGCTACTGCCCCGTTGCCCACTGCTCACCGCCCACTGCCCACTGTTTTCCGGTGCCGCGTAGGTTTCGCCAATCGTCTGGCCGGCGCCGTGTGGCTTTCGCAGTTGCGAAATGATCACATTGTTGTTGTCGAGTAGCAGCAGATTCGCCGAGCGGCCGGTCAACTGCGCTACCAGGGTTCTTTGCTTCGGTTGGCCCAGTTCGTTTGCTCCTTCGAACTTAAACCACACGACGCGATCGGCAGGTTGCTTTTGGACTGAAGATAATGTTGTCCGCGACAGCTCCTTTCGCAGGAATAACCCGAATTGGTTTAGTGGCCCCGATTGCCTTTCGAGATCGCGGACACGTCGTTTGATTAAATAAAGACGCGCCTGTGCAGGCTCGACGCTGATGAACAGATATCCGTGAGCGCGCAGGCCAAAATCGATCGCCAGCGATTGTGGCGTTAGCTGAAAGATTTTTCCCGGCCCGCGGCCGACAAGGAGCGGGGAAATTTCGGAAACGACCGCGCTGATTGTGGAATCGTTCATGAAAATAAGAAGTTAACATAGGAGACGCGAAGTCGCGCGGAAAAGGAAAGCGCCGGCAAGATGCCAGCGAACCGCAGCCAGGATGGCTGCGCTTACAACTAATCGTGAACGACGATTGTCCGGGAAAAGCGATCGTGAAGAGTGAGATGGTCGCGGTCGATAAAGGCAAAAGCGAAGCCGAGGCCGAGCAAGGCGAACGAGAAAACGTAGCCCAAGGCGCGCTTGATTGACTGACCGCCCGTAGGTATCAAGCCTGTGCGCGCGTCGATGGTCCTGACCGACAGCATGCGCATCGACAGAGTGCGACCGGTCAGCGCAATGGCGATCGTGAAGTAAGCAAGCATCGTTGCGATCGTTACGCCGGCCATCAATCCGACGACGCGCAGGTCAGACCAATTGCCGGCGTTGGCTTGAATCGCCGCTGCCGCTGGCGAGACCATCAACGCGATCAGGATCAAATCAACAACGCCCACGATTGCGCGACGCGTTAGGCCGGCGATGTCTCGGCGCGTGTCGCACGAAAGCACGGGCACCGAAAGGCAAGTTTCCAGGTATGACAACGCAGCATCCTCAACGCTCTCCGAAATCACGCGCACTCGCTTCGGAGTCTTCGCTGCTTCGTCTACGTTAGCCGGCGTAGTGACTGCGGGTTTAGCAACTCGAGGCGGAGCAACGATCGTGAGCTTCGGCTTGGAATCGTTACCGGATGCAAAGGCTGCGGTTTGCGGACTCTCGCTCGGCGACAGTGGAATGTTGTTCGGTGCGACAGCCAACGCCGGCGCCGCGGCGGTTGCAGAAAAACCTGTCGAAAGATGTTCCGCTCTACGCGCGCGATCGACGCGTTCCAGAGCTTTCGACACGATGGGATTGAGCGGCGCCTGGTCTGGGTCAGGCACTAACTCCAATTGGCCTGAGGGCAGATCGCACAAGACAGTTTCAGCCGCGCGCGTGGCGGCCCTGGCTTCCGCTACCTCGCGCGCTTTCTGCTCCTGAATTTCGCGCACTCGCTGGCTAAGGCGCTTGCGCCATTCCGGCACGTTGCGCCCGCCCGGAAATTCGATCAGCGTTGACGCCGACTGTGACTCCGCGTTTTTGTTTTCCCGCGGTTGTCTAATGCTGCGTTGACCGGCAGTGACGGTTTCCGCAGTAGTCGATTCAGTTAGAGTTGTACGCATTGAGGGACCTGAGACGTCATGGGGCAGGAACGAAACTCCTCAATCATGCGCCGCAATCCTGAGCCGGGATTGGCGGCGCAACTCCACGTCGTTTAAGCCGGGGCGAGACTCGCCCTGACCAATGCTCAATTCGCCGCCGATAGTAGCAGTAATACTTTAACGCGTCAACGAGAAAATATAGCAGGGCTTGGACTTGAGTGGCATAGGCTTCAGCCTGTGCTGCGGACGCTGCACAGACTGAAGTCAATGCTACAGCGGCTGCCGACCGGCGAACCCGGCTTCAACGTCGTGCCACCATTCGATGTGGTCGCCTTCGTCAGCCTTCCAACAGAGCAGGACCACGCGTCCGTCACGCATGGAGGGAAAGTCAATCAGGCCGTGGCCGTAGTCCTTGAGCTGAATTCCGAGCGCCTCCAACTCGCTGGCGCCGATCGACAAATCGACGAGCAGTTTGGCGTACCGCTGGCCATTTGGAATTCCGCCGCCACCATGTTCAGCGCCTTTCGCCGCCTGTATCGCGGCGCTCTGAAGCGTCTCGAGCCGTCGATGCGCGCGCTGGATCTTATGAACGATGGGCCGGACGTTCGGCAGAAGTGAATTAGCCTCTTCGACGGTAAACAGTTTCATGCGGGAAATGTGCTGCGGCAACAACCCCATTCTAATCGTTAGATGCTGATGATGCCACTGCGTCGCCGGACGTGTCGGATGCAGGCGGCGCATGTGAAACGAGTTTCGTTCGCCAAACGACGATGGTGGAAACGATGAGTGCAATCGTGCAGGCTGCGCCGCCTTCAATTCCGTAAGCACCGCCGGTCAACCAATCCGGTCCGGCGTTCATAGCGTGGAGCAGCGGCGCCGGCGCGATGCGTTCGATGCCGCTGACGGGCAAACCGAGCAGCGATGCCTGTGTCCAGTTCCATGACCAGTGCAGGCCCAAAGGAAACCAAAGGCTACGCGTCCGCAGGTAAGCGGCCGACAACCAAACTCCGGCCACGGCGGTGTTGACGAAAGTGAATCCGCGGCTCACATGCGGATTCGCCAGATGTACAGCCGCGAACGGCACCGACGTTATCAGCACGCCCACCCAGGCGAGTTGCGCCCGCGTAAATGTTTGCAGCGGGTAACCGCGAAACAGCGATTCTTCCGCAGCGCCGGCGACGACAAAGACTACCAGTGACACGACGACTGTCTTGCCAATCGTCGTACCGGGACTTGGATTGAAGCTGAATTTGATCCCGCGTGTCAGCGCCGCAAAGCCTGCCGCCAGAAGCAACGACGCGGCGCCGATGAGCGATCCCAGCGCGACGTTCTTCAGCCAGCCACGATGTGGCCACCAGCCGATTGAACGAAACGGAAGCTCTTCGAAGATCGCGCCGCAGGCCCAGCCGACTAACGTAGCGGAGCTGAAGAGGACAACCGCGCCAATCAGAAAGGGCAAGGCATCACCCCAAGGACCGCCGCGCACGCCGCCGAACGCATTCGTAATCACCGAAGCAACCGCTTCGAAAAGTCTTGCGCACACCAGAAATGCGACGGCGAAAAAAGTGGCGCGCCACCCGCTGCGCAGGCGGCCTTCTTTGTTGACGAAAAAGTTGTGGACTTCCATTCGGAGTCAGCATTCTAACACTTGAATTGCTTGACGTGACTCAGTCGGGTGGCGCGCCTGCCTGTGCTAAACTTTGCCGCAGTCTAAGCCCGTCCGTTCGGAGAAGCTTCTTAGTGGCAGAACCCGCAGAACGTCAGAGCGAATCAAAGGGCAAATCCCGTCAACGCCGGATTCGAGCGTGGTTGCTCGGCGCGATCGTCATAGTCCTGCTCGGCTTGATTGCCGCGCAGGGCCTGTTCAACCTGTGGTCGTTTGTTCCTGCCGAAACGGGATCCGACACGCTTTTGTTGTATGCGATCTCGACGCTGAATTTCGTCGCGTTCTTTGTCTTCACGTTCATTCTGCTGCGCAGTTTGCTGCGGTTGCATCGCGAACGGCGTGCACGGCAAGCCGGTTCACGGATTCAGACGCGCCTGCTGGTGTACTTCATTGGCTTAAGCTTGTTGCCAATCACGGCGATGGCCGCGTTCTCGTATCTGTTTTTGAATCGCTCCGTCGAGAAATGGATGGGGCGGCTTCCGGAAAACGTCGTGGAGCGTGTGCGTGAACAACAGCGCGAAATTGTCGCCACGCAGAACCAGAGACTTCACGAGACGGCTACCTTACTCGCTACGGCGATTCGCCTGAAGCCGCAGACGGAATGGCAACCGACGTTGGATCAACTCCGGAACACCGGCGAGCTGACAGAGATCGAGATCGTTTCCAATTCAGGCGAAGTGATCGCCGCGAGTCGATCAGCAATTTCAAATACACATGAGGATGAGCTGGCGCAGGTGTTGGAAGCGGGCCGCCGCGCAGCCAATCCGACAGATTCGCAACTGTCCGATGCGAAGGGATTCGACCTGGCGTCGGTGCCGCTGACGGAGTCGACGCGTCTGATTCTGGTGCCACGACGGTTTAGCGACGCTGACGTCAACGACCTCATTGCCGGATCGCAAAGCGAATACCAGCATCTGGTCCAACGGCAACGCAAGGTTCGTCTGCTGGGTCTGTCGACGCTGGGTTTGATGACGCTGCTGCTTTTGTTTGCATCGACGTGGGTGGCGATTCATCTCGCGCGCGGATTAGCGGCCCCCATCAAGTCGCTGGCGGAAGCCTCAAGAGAAGTAGCGCGCGGAAATCTTTCGCATCGTGTGAACACGCCCGCGGACGACGAGTTGGCGCTGTTGGCCGAGTCGTTCAATCAAATGACCGCGGAATTGGAAGAGAACCGGCGTCGTATCGAAGCGGGCGCAGCGACCTTGAAAGAAAAAAACCAAGCGCTGGAAGAACGCCGCAACTACATCGAAACAGTTTTGAATTCGCTCTCGACCGGCGTGGTGTCGTTGGACAGTGCGGATTGCGTGACCACGATGAATGCCGCCGCCGCTTCGATTTTGAGACTTAGCGAACCACCGCCGGCCTGGGCAAAGCTGTCGAGTCTTTTGAATCAAGAAGACCGCACGGTGCTTGAACGACTAATCAAGCGAGCGCGGCGCGCGGGTCGGGCGGCAGAACAGAGTCAGTTGACGCGCGGCTCGACCGCGACGTCTATTCCCGTTGCGCTGACGGTTACTGCTCTGGGCGCGGCGTCTGGTGGCGAGCGCGGCGTCGTTCTGGTCATCGATGATCTGTCCGAGCTACTGACCGCGCAACGCGCCGCCGCGTGGAGCGAAGTTGCGCGCCGCATCGCCCATGAAATCAAAAATCCTTTGACACCAATCCAGCTTTCTGCTGAACGCATCGCGCGGCAGTTTGGAGTGCGCGTCAATGGCGGCGACCACAGAGCGGGAAACGGGCAGGCAACCGCAACTGAAGACGAAGAATTGAAGCGCGTTGTCGAAGAGTGCACGTCGTCGATCACGCGCGAGGTTGCCGGCTTGAAATCCCTGGTGGATGAGTTCTCGCGCTTTGCGCGAATGCCGGACGCGCAGAAATCGACCACGGATCTCAACAACGTGATAGCACAAGCCGCCGCTCTGTACGAGGAGCGTCTGAGCGGCGCGGAGTTGCGGCTGGCGCTCCAACCGGATTTGCCTCGGGCCATGCTGGACGGTGAGCAAATGAAGCGCGTGTTCGTGAATCTGATTGACAATGCGCTGGAAGCGTTGATTTCGTCAGCCGAGCGCCGGATCACCATCGCCACAAGTTTGGACGCCCCGCGCGAGATGTTGATTGCCGAAGTCGCCGATTCCGGCGAAGGAGTTTCTGCCGCCGATTTCAAGCGGCTCTTTCAGCCGTACTTTTCCACGCGCGGACGCGGCACCGGTCTCGGTCTTGCGATCGTGCAACGAATAATCAGCGAACACGGTGGGCGAATTTACGCGGAGAATAACGTGCCGCATGGTGCGAGGTTTGTGATTGAGTTGCCGGTCGCTGGTCTTTGATCTTGGGCCTTTGGTCTTTGAATTTGGCGACCAAAGACCCAAGTCCCAAGACCTAAGACGCTATGTCAGAGTCAATCTTAATCGTCGATGACGAGCGCGGGATTCGCGATTCTCTCAGCGCGGTCTTGCGCGACGAAGGCTTCACTGCCGAGGCCGTCGCCACAGGCGAGGAATGCCTGAAAGCGATTGGTCAGCGCGCCTACGGCTGCGTGCTGCTTGACGTGTGGCTGCCGGGGATTAGCGGCCTTGAAACCTTGCGCCAGATGCGCGACGCGAACTGTGATGCGGCGGTCGTGATTATCTCTGGTCATGGCAACATCGAAACGGCGGTGCGCGCGACCAAACTGGGCGCGTTTGATTTCGTCGAGAAGCCGCTGTCGATCGAAAAGACAGTGCTGACCGTGCGCAACGCGCTCAGGCAGCGGCAACTCGAATTGGCCAACCGATCGCTGGCGGCAGAACTAAGCGTCGAGTACGCCATGATCGGCGAATCCGTCTCGATGCGCGCGTTGCGAAAACAAATTGCCGTCGTCGCGCCGACCGATGGACGAGTGCTTATCTCCGGTGAGTCCGGGGTCGGCAAGGAGTTGGTGGCGCGCGCGATTCACGCACAGTCGCGTCGCGCTGGCGCGCCGTTCATCGAAGTGAATTCGGCGGCCATCCCTGAAGAGCTGATCGAGTCCGAATTATTTGGCCACGTGAAAGGCGCGTTTACCGGGGCGACGGCGGCGAAGAAAGGAAAGTTCGAGCTTGCTGATGGCGCAACGCTGTTCCTCGATGAAGTTTCAGACATGAGCGCGAACGTCCAGGCGAAGGTGCTGCGCGTCCTGGAAGAACAAAGGTTCGAGCCGGTTGGAAGCAACACGCCGGTCACTGTCGATGTGCGCGTGATCGCCGCAACGAACAAGAAGCTGGACGAGGAAATCGAGAAAGGAAGTTTCCGCAGTGACCTCTATTTTCGGCTGAACGTAATTCCGTTCGAAGTTCCGCCGCTACGCGAAAGGTTAGAGGACATCCCTCTGCTGGTCGAACATTTCAATCAGCGATTTGCCACTGCCTATGGTAAGAAATCACTGCGGTTTGACGCGAAAGCGATGGATGCCATGCAGAATTATTCGTGGCCGGGAAATGTGCGGGAACTGAGAAACACGATCGAGCGCATCGCCATCATGCACACAAATCATCGCGTCGGCGTCAAAGATCTCCCCGCGTTCGGCAGCGCGGAACCGCCGGCTTCATCGTACCGGTTTCCGTCGTTCAAAGAAGCCAGCGATGCTTATCACCGCGAATTTATTCAGCGCAAATTAGAGGAAGCCGACGGCAATGTCTCGCGCGCGGCGGAACTGATGGGTATCGATCGCAGCCATTTGTATCGGCGCATGCGCGCGCTGGGGATCAATGTCCGCGGGTAGCGGCGGTCAGTCGTTGAGGTGGGCGAACGCAATCAGCAGGATTGCGAGAAAAGCTCCGACGCCGATGCCGATACCCAGCCCTAAATTTCTCGCCGTCGAATGGCCCGAGCTTTTGTCGACCTTAGCCACGTCAGCGTATTGAATAGTTGTCGGCGCATCGGTCTTACGGTCGCGAATGACGAAGTTATCGTCGTCGGCGCGCGAGATGTAACCCTTTATCTGCCGGCCATCCTTCAAGGTTATCTTGGCTTTTGCTTTTTCTCCCACGCCGATCTTGGCAATTTTGACTTTGACTTGATCGACGGAGGTTTGGGGTTGTCCGGCCAGCGTGCGCGCCGCCGGCGCGATGCTAAACAGGACGATTAGTAGCAATGACGCGAATTTTTTGAGCATTAGTTTTTTCCGTTTTGCTGGTTTTCTAGTCGGTACGAAGAACGACTTTCAGGGTAAACGAACAC
>DATBSG010000209.1:0-13455 GCA_036559945.1 Pyrinomonadaceae bacterium | reverse complement strand
GCGTGTGCGCCGGACTTCTCTTTTCCGCGCGCGTTCGCGCTCGGCAATTTCAGCTTCGTTGGCCGTCTTGCTGGCGTCGATGAATCCCATCGCCGCTTCGAATTCAGGATGGTAATGCTCGGCCCAGACCGCATTCGGTCTGTTCTCTTCGCGCCAACGCAAAGCCAAAGCCAGATCCGGATCGTGCCAAAGGCCGGCGCGGCCTTCGCGATGCAGCAAGGCCGTGTCGGCAATACGCCGATAGATATTCGCTGAACGAGCTTCTTCGTCCACCCACTTGCGCAGGCGCTCCCAACCGCGAATCAAACTCTCGTGCGAAATATCGATGAGTGAGTCAGCCGTTAGCGCAACGCTTGCGGGCGGCATCAGAAAAGATCGTCCGGCCTGGCGGAACGGTTCGATGACCGCGATGACTTCTGCCGGCGTCGCTTCGGCAATCGCGGCAATCTCGCTGACACGTGTCGGCCGGCGAATCTCGCGATTGTCTGGACCTTTCTCAGTCAGGCTTTTGAAAATCTTTTGCGCGAGCGCGCGGCGGCGTTCGTCGGGCAATTCCGCGTAGGCTTCATCGGCGTGACGCGACAAAGCATCTGTCATCGTGCCAACGGCTTCGTAATGCCGTAGGTCGATCGGTTCGCCATTCCGGCGATCGTGCGCCCACAAATCCCACGTGCGCATCAGCGCGTGTTGCAAGATCGGCAGGTGATCCGGATCGTCGCCCACATCATTCAGCAGACGATTAACGAGCCGGGTTGAGATCTCTCCACCGCCAACGGCGACCGGACCGGTGATTGCTTCGCGCCGTTGATCGCGCGTCATTCGCGGAATCAGGTATTGGCCATCGTTAATTGCTTCGGGCAGGTCACGAAACTGGGCGCAGTCGCCGAGAAAATCCGAACGCATCGTAATCACGATGTAAACCGGAACGTCCGTCTGGCGCTTTGCTTCGAGAAGAAGTTTGATGAAAGCAGCCGCTTCGTCTTCCGGACCGATGCGTTTGGACATGCGGCGGAACCGGAAGATTTCTTCAAACTGATCGACGACAACTAAAAGGTTCTCATTAGCAGGCATGCGCGCCTGCCGGGTCGCTTCAACTAATCCCAGAGCGCTGCGGCGCAGCGTCGCTTCGACAATCGTTTTCTGCAATGCGGCATCATCGTCGCCGCTGGTTCCAAATACTTGTGGGCTCGCCAGAGCCGACGCCAAATTTCCAAGTGGGTCGTGGCCGGGGCGAAACAGCGCCACGCGCCAGTCCGATCCAGCCTGCGTCATTAAGCCACCGAACAAAGATGGCAACATGCCGGCGCGCACCAGCGAAGACTTGCCGCTGCCCGACGTGCCGAGCACGGCGAGAAAGCGGCTGCGCCTGAGCCGACGAAGTAATTCGTCGGACTGCCCGTCGCGTCCAAAGAACAGGTGGTCTTCGTTGGACTCGAACGGGCGCAATCCGGGGAAGGGATTAGTGAAACGCTCGTTAGTCATTGCTTCTACCTTTTTGCCTTATTGATCTCTTCGATGAATGGTTGGATCGCATCGGGTGTGAAGTCGCCAAAGTTTCTGAGCAGCAACGCCTCGCGCGTTCGATAACGCTGCTTCGCGGGATTTTCCGGCGGGCCGGTGTAGATTGCCTGGGCCAGCATCGGTCTTGTGCGCCCGTAGCCGGGAATTTTTTGCAGGTCGCGCAGCTTCGTTCGCAGCCAGCCTTCGCTCGAATTGCCGTAAAAGATCACGACCGCATCGCACAGCATGAGACTCTCTTTGTGATCTTCGCGGACTTCTGCTTCATCGCCTTCGAACAAAGGCAGCGTGACTTCGAACCCTTGATCGAACAGGTGATCCGAGAGCAACCCGATCGCGTCATAGTCCTGCTTATCGCAAATCAAGTAGACGCGCAGCGGCCCTTCATCATGAGGTTTGCCGTTACCGTTGCCGTTCGTCGTGGCCGACTTTGCCTTCGGCCGCAGTTTGTCCTGAATGTAAGTCTTCAGTTCTTCGATTGAAGTTTGCAAAACGTCTGCGCCCTGCTGCGCGGTCGCGTCGAACTTCAGATACTCGATGAATTGACGCTGCCGTTCTTCTCGAGTTTCCAAACCCTCAGGCAGCCAAATCAGACGCGCAAACGAATTTTCTTTGCTGCGCTCGGCTGCCAGGTCGTTTTGCAGGCACACGACCGAGCGATCGGCGGCTTCCGGAATCACGCCATAGTTCGCGCCAATCAGGTGAATCGATAACTTCGACGTTTCGAGATAATGGCGAACGACTTCCTGAAGCTGCGGCCCATTCAAGGGTAGCGGCCGATCAGGAATGACGAGGTGGCCGCGCTCCTGCAATTCGCGCTTGATGTTGTCGCGCTGCGGCGAAAGATCGAACGACGTCTCGGCGAGATAGATCGTTTCGCCGGCGGCTGGTGTCTGGAACACTTGCACGTCGGCGCTCGGTCCGCTCGTCTTCATCGCCTGCAGAAGCCCGGCGATGTCCTGCGCCACGTCGTCGATGCGCTGCCAGTAATCAACTGCGTGCGGGCCGCTTTCGGCCGATAACTCGCGCGCGCGATGATCGTCCATGTAGTAGAACTGATAGCCGGTCATCCCCTGCAACTCAGCCGGGTGTTTGTCGAGTGCCACGTTAATCTTTTCGACTTTGAAGATGCGCGCCTTGTTGCCCAGACGCATGCCGCCCGTCGCGTTGGCGATCTCCGCGAACATGCGCATTTCGCGCCGGCACCATTCCGAGTTGATGTAGCTGGGCGAAAGGATCGAGATCAGGATCGCGACTTTGGGGACCTGCTCGACCAGCGTGTCAGCGAAGTATTCGTTACCCTGCAGCCGGGGGTCGCGCCAGATGGCGGGTTTCGCGCCGAGGTGAACTTGCAGTCGGCGTTCGAGCGCCTGATGAAAAATGTCCACCCAGCCGCGCTGTCCTTCGATCAACGCCTGGTTATCGTTGTGCGCGTAGCTGATGAAGATGTCGTCTTCGTAATCCGGGAGAAAACTCAATGCAGCCTCCGAAACGGCAGACGCGAAGGGCGTTCCGATTTTGCGAGTTTATACCACAAACCGGCGCGCCCTGTCTCCATCGAAGCAAAATGCAGGATTTCGCTCGTGTCTGTTTTGGGGGGTTGATTGACAGAAGCCTCAATCTGCGCGCGGACGCACTTCGGAGCGCTCAAGCAAGAGTACCTGGCGCCCCGAATGGGTTTTGCGATTTTTGTGCGCGAGTTGGTTAACAAAATTCTGACCCAGGTGGTCAATATGGCTATACTGACCCTGAACATTGGGCCTCGGGAAATAAAGTTCGACATGGTTAAGCCGGCTGGCGAATCTTCTGCGAATTTTCAGGAACTGATCGAAACACTCGCTGAGAGTGCGTATGGCTTGCGCGCTCGACAAAGAGTCGAGCCGGCACGGCTTGCGGCGGCAGTGGATGATGCGACTGCGAACCGTGACGGCGAACCAACCGCCTTCCCGCCCTACGAAGAGCTGCCCGAAAGTGAAAAACAGGACTATCGCAACACTGCGATTGAAACGCTCAAACTGATTCGCGGTCTTGGATACAGACTTGAGCCGAAGGGACCGAAAGCCGTCGATTCCGACGGCCAGTTTGCACCATCGGCGGCGGCGCAGAACCTCGATCAGATTGCGTCGCTCAATCTTTCGTCGCTGCTCGGCCTTTGGCAGGCGCGCTCGCCCGAAGAATGGGCGAACACGCCGGGGATTTATCGGCGCGCCGGCCGAAGAGTCTTGAAGCTGGGCGAGCCGCTCGTTGCCTACGACATTTTGACGGAAGGCTTGAAGAACAAGCCCAGAGATGTCGAGCTGCGGCAACTGCTCGCTCTGGCGCTGGCGCGCAGCGGCGCGACGCAACGCGCGAATGCGATCCTGACGCAGCTTCGCGCAGAAGGTCATCGCGATGAAGAGACGCTCGGCATCCTGGCGCGCACGCACAAAGATCTCTGGATGCTCGCAACCACAAAGACTGAAGCGAAGCGACAGTTGAAACTCGCGCACAAGTTTTATCACGAGGCCTACAAGCTGAATCGCGGTTACTACTCCGCAATCAACGCGGCGACGCTCGCGGTGCTGTTGGGCAATAAAGACGAGGCGCGCACGCTGGCCCAGAAGGTTCGCGAAGCTTGCCTCGCCGAATTGAAAACGTTGCGGAGAGATTCCTCCGATCGTTATTGGCCGGTGGCAACGCTCGGAGAAGCTTCGTTAATCCTGCGCCAATGGAGCGAGGCCGAAGATTGGTATGCGCAGGCGGCAAAAATAGGCCGTGGCCAATTCGCTGACTTGAGTTCAACGCGACGTAATGCGCGTCTCCTGGTCGATCATCTTCGTCGCGATGCCACCGCCATCGAACAAGCGCTCAAGATTCCGGGGATCGTGGTTTTCGCGGGACACTTAATAGATCGCGCTGATCGATCGTCGCCGCGGTTCCCCGCTTCCATGGAAGCTGCGGTACGCGCGGCGATCCGATCGCAGGTCAAAAAAATCGCGCCTGGTTTTGGTTACGCATCGGCGGGCTGCGGCGCGGACATCCTGTTTCTCGAAACGCTTTTAGACCTGGGCGGCGAAGCGCACGTCGTGCTTCCGTTCGAAAAGGAACAGTTCATCCATGACAGCGTCGGGTTCGCCAACTCGAGTTGGGTGAAACGTTTTGAAAGCGTGCTCGAACGCGCGGCGAGTGTGATTGTTGCTTCGAATGAGCGAATCGAAGAAGGCAGCATGTCCTTCGAGTATGCGAATCTTCTGCTTTACGGATTGGCGGACATTCGCGCGCGCCAACTGGAAACCGATCTCGTGCCGCTGGCGGTTTGGGACAAGCAGCCTGGCGACGGCCCTGGTGGGACGGCGGGCGCGGTCGAACATTGGAAGAAATTGGGCCTCGATGTTCAGGTGATTGACCTATCGAAGATTCTGAAACGCGAAGGTCGCGGCAGCGCGAGTCTTAAGAACACCGCCGCCTTCAAAGCCGCTAACGGGCGCAGCGCGCCCCGCAAGAAGCGCGCAAGGAATCGCGACACTCTTCCCACACGCATCATGGCGATGTTATTCGCCGACGCCGTCAACTTCAGCAAGCTCACGGAACAACAGATTCCGCTGTTTCTCAATCATTTTCTCGGCGCGATTGGAAGATTGATTTCGACTTCACCACATGCGCCGTCGATCAAGAACACCTGGGGTGATGGTCTGTACTTCGTATTCGACGATGTGAAAGATGCCGGCTTGTTCGCGCTTGAACTGTGCGAGTTGATGGTGAACACGGACTGGAGCAGGAAAGGGTTGCCGAAAGCCATCAACCTGCGCATTGCTCTGCACGCCGGGCCGGTTTACTCGTGCGTTGATCCGGTTACCGAACAGCCAAGCTACACCGGCACTCACGTCAGCCGCGCCGCGCGCATCGAACCAATCACGCCGCCGGGTCAGGTCTATGGCAGTCAGGCATTCGCCGCGCTGGCCGCGGCTCAGGGCGTCAAAGAATTCACTTGCGACTACGTCGGTCAAACTCCACTGGCGAAAGGTTACGGCACGTTTGCTACTTATCACGTGCGCTGCGCACAACCTGCCAAATGAGCGAACTCACCGGCGAAATTTCCACCAACAATTTCAAGTATTGGGCCTTCATTAGCTACAGCCATCACGACAAGCGCTGGGGCGATTGGCTGCACCGGTCGCTGGAAACGTATCGAGTGCCGCGCGCTTTAGTCGGGAAACCGTCACCAGACGGCTTCGTGCCGGCGCGCGTCTTCCCCATCTTCCGCGATCGCGAGGAGCTTGCGGCGTCGGCGGACCTCGGCGCGAACATCAACGAAGCCCTCAGCCAGTCACGCTATCTGGTTGTAATTTGCTCTCCCCACGCAGCGAAGTCCCAGTGGGTCAACGAAGAGATTTTGGCGTTCAAGCGCCTCGGCCGCGCAGACCGGCTGCTGGCATTAATAGTCGAGGGCGAACCAAATGCCACTGACGGCAAGCGCGGCTTTTCCATCGACGATGAATGTTTTCCGGAAGCGCTACGATTTCGGCTCGGTGCAGACGGCCAGCTCTCGCACGCGCGGACGGAACCAATTGCCGCCGACGTTCGCGAACGTCGCGACGGAAAAACAAACGCGAAGCTCAAGTTGCTCGCGCGCTTGCTGAGTGTCGGCTTCGACGAGCTGAGACAGCGCGAGCACCAGCGCCAAAAACGGCGACTGCTGGCGATTGGGGGAATACTTGCGCTTGGTCTGGTGATCGTCAGCGCCCTGGCTCTTTACGCGTTTCGGCAACGGTCGATCGCAAACCAGAGTCTGGCTGATGTGTTGCGCTTATCCGATGCCAAAAGGGTCCGCGATTTGATTCACGAAGCCGACAGCCTCTGGCCGCTCCAACCGGATCGCGCCGATGCAATGGCGGCGTGGACGCAGGCTGCCCGCGAGATTCTGCGCGGCCGGCAACAACACGAGGCCACGCTTCGGCGAGTGCGTTCTTTGGCCTTGCCCCGCAACTCAAACCAGGATCCGTGGCGCTTTCCCACCGCCGAGTTGGACTGGGAATATTCCGTCGTGACCGAAATACTTGCGGGCTTGGATCACATTGAGGATCCGCGCGCGCCGGAAAGAGGGTTGCTTGCCGAGATCTCGCGACGCTATGATTTTGTGCTTTCGCTAAAACGCCGCTCGATTGATGAGCCGGCCGCCGCGTGGGCCGAAACGATTGCCGCCATTGCCGACAAAACAAAAAATCCGATTTATGACGGCCTCAGGGTCACGCCGCAGCTTGGGCTGGTGCCGCTGGGCCAGGATCCCGACAGTCACCTTTTCGAGTTCGCACATCTTGGTTCGGGACGCATTCCGGTTCGCGATCCACAAACAGGCCATCTGGTGCTCGCCGATGACACCACCATCGTGCTCGTTCTCATTCCGCAAATCACTTTCACCGAGGGAGCGCAAAGGACTGATCCAAACGCGCCAAATTTCGATCCGAACGCACAGGCGGACGAGGCACCCGTGCACGAAGTAACCCTCTCGCCGTTCTTTATTTCCAAATACGAATGCACGCAGCAACAATGGATGACGATTACCGGGGGCGAGAATCCGAGCCAGTATCGAGCCGGTCAGGTTGCCTATGGGCGGCTGCTGACGCTGCGCAATCCGGTCGAGCAGGTTTCGTGGGACGAGTGCGCGCAGTGGACCGGTCGCTACAGTCTCACACTGCCGACCGAGGCTCAGTGGGAAGGCGCGTGCCGGGCCGGTTCGAACAAACCATGGGGAGCATCAGCCGACGCGCGCTCGCTGTCACTGTCGGCAAACGTTGCTGACTTGTATCTCGCCACACATGGTGGTCCCGCGAATTGGAAAGTCACGCGCGAAGTACACGATGGTTACTACACACATGCTCCAGTCGGTTCGTTCGCGCCAAACGGTTTTGGTCTCCATGACATGATGGGTAACGTGTATGAATGGTGCTGGGATATTTATGCGCCATATCCCGCCGCACCGCAGACAAATCCGTCCGGCCCCGCGCAGGCTTACGCAGGCGCCATTCACGTGGGCCGCGGTGGCAGTTGGTCCGACTCGGCGGAAGGCGCGCGCGTATCGCCGCGCACACGCGATTCGGCCGGAACACGCAATGACAGTCTGGGATTTCGTCCCGCGCGGCCGCTGTTACCGTGATCGTCGACCGAGCAAACTACAGAAATGGGATCAGATCTCAAATACTGGGCGTTCATCAGCTACAGCCACGCCGATGAAGAGTGGGCGAAGTGGCTGCACAAGTCGATCGAGACGTATCGTGTTCCGCGCAAGCTCATCGGACGCGAGACTGCACAGGGCGCTGTTCCCAAGCGACTGTTTCCCATTTTTCGCGATCGAGATGAGTTGCCCGGTGCTTCCGACCTCGGTGGAAAAATACAAGAAGCGCTCAAACAGTCCCGCTCACTAATCGTCATCTGCTCACCGAAATCCGCCGTTTCGAAGTGGGTCAACGAAGAAATCAAAACGTACAAAACCCTCGGGCGCGCCGATCATGTGCTGGCTCTGATGATCGACGGCGAGCCAAACGCGGCGCCGGACAGCGGACTGCTTGAATGTTTTCCTCCGGCGGTTCGGTTTCAAGTTGATTCCGCAGGACAACTCACCAACGAACCGGCCGAACCGATCGCCGCCGACGCGCGTCCCGGCAAAGACGGAAAGCCAAACGCCCTGCTCAAGCTGCTGTCGGGTGTAATGGGAGTCGGTTACGACGAGCTGCGACAGCGCGAGAGACAGAGACAACGACAGCGACGGCTCCGATTCGCCGCGATGACAGTCGGCGTGCTGCTCCTGATATCCGCAACATATGTCGCGGTGGCTGACGCTGGATTGAACGTGCCGGCGGGCGAGAACATTCGCACCTTACTTGATCGCCACGACACATCGATCATGCGCCACGCGCACAGTAACGCTGAGATCCGTTCTGCCGCCTCCTCGTTTCGGCGGGAACTGCTCACCGCGCTCGAACACGGCCAGACATCAGAAGGGTGGATCGCGTCCAGCCTGAAACCCGGAAGCGAAAACACAATTGAATATTGGTCGAACGCCCAAGCACTCAGCGCGATGTTCACCAGCGCTGAATTGTCCGACGCCGAAGCGCGGCAGTTGTTAGCCGGCTTGGACGACGCATTTGCTCCGGGCGCGACCGTGGAGGGCAGTGATGGGCGCAAGTTCGGTTGGATTGCTCACCCAAAAGAGATGCGTGCGCAAGCCGAACCGGCCATTTGGACTGCGGCTGCTTTGGCGAACGCGCTCGGTCGCCGGGGATTGTTGACCGGCGACGCCCGCGAACGAGCGTTGAAGAATCTCGCCTACACGCACGACGTTCTGAAAACCTATCGACCGGCCGAGAGTGGTGGTTGGAACATGTTCCCCAATCAGGACAACCCTTCGCTGAATAACGTTTATACGACCACACTTGCGTTGCTGGCATTGCTGGAAACGCGCAAAGCCAATCTGCCTTGGGAAGGGAGTATCGAGAAACGCGACCAATTGCTGAAGGCGACCGCGCAGTGGCTCGCGGATCAATACGATGACAAGCCCAATCCGCCGGGCTGGCGCGCCGCCAGCGAAACGGGCGGGGAAACGATCGATGGACTGACGTTACAGATTTACGGAGAGTTGTTACGTGCTGAAGCGGAAGCTGGATTCGTGATTCCGCTAAAGATACTCGCTCAAATGCCCGATTACTTTGCAAAATGCGGCGATCGCGGTTTGAGTTTTCCAAATGACAGCGGCGAGTTCTCTGCGCTGTTCACAGATCATCGTGGCCAGCAGTACGTCGCCCGCGAAGCGCTTGGCTTCATGTGGTATCCCTGGGCCATCAGCGCAGCGCAGCTTTGGTTACTCCGCGCGGAACGAACCGGTGAGCCGATGGAGAATCAGGTGCGCGTGCGTCGCGCGCTGGGACGTTTAGTCATCAACCACGGTGACGAGGCAATCCAGAAGTTCAAATCGGAATGGACTTATCAGGCGGCGGAAACTCTATATGGATTGGCAGCGATTCCGCAGAAATGAAGCGCGTAGTTAGAGGATTATTCGGTGGTTGCGGTGTCTTGCCCTTCGAGTGCGGCGCGCATGGTGTGCCAGGAAAGCGTCGCACATTTGACACGTGCGGGAAAATCGCGAACGCCCGCAAAGATCTTCAATTTGCCGAGCTGATTCGGTTCGTTTTCTTCATCCAGCTCGCCCATCGCCATGCGGTGAAATTCGTTGAAGAGGGTTTCTGCTTCGGCCTTGGTCTTTCCCTTTACGGCCTGCGTCATCATGCTGGCCGAAGCTTTCGAGATCGCGCAGCCCGAGCCTTCGAAGCTCACGTCCTGCACCTGATCATCCTCAACGCGCAGGTAAACATTTAAGTGATCGCCGCACAGCGGGTTGTAACCTTCCGCCCGGCGGTTCGCATTTTCGAGCTTGTGAAAATTGCGCGGCTTTTTGTTGTGATCGAGGATGACTTGCTGGTAAAGCTCAGAGAGTTCGGACATAGAAGAAGAACGGCCTTTGGATTTTGGTCTTTGTACTTTGAGTTCGGCTCCAGCGAAGTTTTTCAAAGGCCAAAGATCAAAGACCAAAGACCCATTAGCTGAATACCTCGATGACTTTCTCAACCGCCTCGGCTAAAGCATCGGCTTCCTCTTTCGTGTTGTAAAAAGCGAACGACGCACGCGCTGTCGCAGGAAGGTTGAAGCGTTTCATCACAGGCTGCGCGCAGTGATGCCCGGCGCGAATGGCGATGCCCTGCTGATCCAGAATGGTGCCGATATCGTGCGGATGCACGCCGTCGATGGTGAATGACAGCACGCTCACTTTTTCACGCGCCGTACCAATGATCCGGACACCTTCGATCGAGGACAGGCGTTTCGTCGCATAGTCCAGCAACTCGTGTTCGTAGGGGACAGCTTTTTCGCGGCCAATGATGTTCAAATAATCGATCGCCGCGCCGAGACCTATCTGCGAAGCGATCGCCGGCGTGCCCGCTTCGAACTTATTCGGCAGGTCGGCGTACGTGGTCTTCTCGAACGTGACGCTCTTGATCATGTCGCCGCCGCCTTGATATGGATTCATTTTCTCGAGCAGGTGCGCTTTGCCGTAAACGCCGCCGCTGCCCGTTGGCGCAAACATTTTGTGGCCTGAGAATGTGTAGAAATCGCAATCCAGGTCCTGTACATCCAGCGGCATGTGCGGCACCCACTGCGCGCCGTCGATCAAGACCGGCACGCCGTACTTATGCGCGCTGTCAATCATCTGCTTCACCGGATTAACTGTGCCGAGCGCGTTCGAGACATGCGCAATGGCGACGAGTTTCGTTCTTTCATTCAGCAGCGCTTCATATTCATCGATCAGCAGCTCGCCCGCATCATTCATCGGAATCACGCGAAGCCGGGCGCCCTTTTCTTCGCAGAGCATCTGCCACGGAACGATGTTGGCGTGATGCTCCATCGCCGAGATGATGATCTCGTCGCCCGCGCCAATGAATTTGCGGCCGTAGCCATGCATCACCAGATTGATGCCTTCAGTCGTGCCGCGTACAAAGATGCATTCCTTCACGTCGCGCGCATTGATGAAGCGCTTCACTTTTTCGCGCGCGCCTTCGTAGGCGGTTGTCGCCTTCATGCTGAGGTAATGGACGCCGCGGTGAATGTTTGAATGTTCGTACTTGAGATACTGACTGCCGCGCTCGACCACCATCTGCGGCACTTGCGACGACGCGGCATTGTCGAGATAAACGAGCGGATTGCCGTTAACCCGCGTAGCCAGAACGGGAAAGTCTTTGCGCACCCGCTCGATATTCCACTCATCGCGGGGCTTCGGCTTTATCGGAATTAGTTCTTCGACCGCTGCCATTTGGTTAATTAGATGTCCAAACCCGAATGAAGCCGATTCAGCACGACTTCGTCGAGTTGCTTCTTGATCGAATCAATTTTGATTCTTTCGATTACTTCTTCCGCAAAGCCGTACGTCAGAATGTTTCTCGCCAGCGCCGGATTGATGCCGCGGCTTTCGAGATAAAAGACCTCATCTTCGCTAAGCTGCCCGACGGCGGCGCCGTGCGCGCATTTCACATCATCCGCGAAGATTTCCAGTTGCGGCTTGGTATCCACACGCGCTTCTTCAGAAAGCAAAAGGTTCTTGTTCGTTTGCTGCGCGTCGGTCTGCTGCGCGCCGTGCCGAACAAAAACCTTTCCGTTGAAGACCGCGTGCGATTTGCCGTCCAACACGCCCTTGTAAAGCTGGCGGCTGGTGCAATGCGGTTGCCGATGATCGATTACGGAATGCGTATCGCTGTGTTGCTCGGCGCTAATCATGTACAGGCCATCAACGGCGCATTCGCCGCCCTCTTCAGCAAACGTAACGGCGATGTCGTGGCGGGAAAGCGACCCGCCCAGGTTGATGTTAGTCGTCTCATACCGCGAGCTGCGCGCGGCGGTCGCGATCGTATTCGCAACGTGAAAGGCGGAATTACTTTCGCGCTGAACCTTGTAATGCTGTATCCGGGCGCCAGCTCGCGCCACAACTTCTACCACCGCATTCGTGAAGTAAGCGCCGATTCCGACGTAACTCTCCACGATCGTCGCGGCGCTGTTCTCTTCAGCTATCACAATGACTCGCGGAAACGAAGCGGTCGCGTCACCGTTCTGCGATTGAGAAATGAAAAGCAAATGCACCGGTGCTGTCAGTTCGACGCCGCGCGGAATCAGCACGAATGCGCCACTCGAAAACAGAGCGGTGTTAAGAGCAGTGAACCCATTGGCCTGGTTCGCGGTAAGTTGATCGTGAAGCCGAGATTCATGTTGCGCTTGACGCAGACTTTCAGCGATATCTGCAACGACTACGCCGTCAGGCAGGTTCAACGCCGAGAGTTCACGCTGAAAAACTCCGTTAACGAACACCAGTTGGCTGTCTTTGGCCTCCGGCAGAAGGAAATCTCTCGCGTGCCCATTCAACGAAGCCGCCACATTCGTTGCCCCGAAGACTGGCGCGAATTTCGTGCGCGTGATCGGCGCAACGTTCGTGTACTTCCAGTCTTCGTCGCGCACTGTGGGAAATCCAATGCGCTCGAAATGGGCAAATGCGTCCTCGCGCGCGCGCCGCAACCACGACGGCTCATCGTTGCGGATTTGAATCAATTCTCGAAACGCCGCTTCGTACGCGCTTTGTTTTGCCAACTCAACAGTCATTTCTTACCTTGCCGCCGGCGCGCCGACGGCCGGTTTGGCGCTTCCATTCTTTAGCCAGTCGTAGCCCTTCTCTTCCAACTCCAGCGCCAATTCTTTTCCCCCCTCTTTCACGATTCGCCCGCTGGAAAGCACGTGGACAAAATCCGGAATGATGTAGTTGAGCAGCCGCTGATAGTGCGTCACCAGAATCACAGCCTTGTCCGGGTGGTGAAGTTTATTGACCCCCTCGGCCACAATTCGCAGCGCGTCGATATCCAGACCGGAATCAGTTTCATCAAGCACCGACAGCTTCGGATCGAGCACGGCCATCTGCAAAATCTCGTTGCGCTTCTTCTCGCCGCCCGAGAAACCTTCGTTGACCGAACGCGACATGAAACTCGCGTCCATCTCAACCAGCTTCGCCTTCTCTTTCAGAAGGTCTTTGAACTCCAGCGGATCGAGTTCTTCTTCACCGTGATGCTTCTGCTTCTCGTTGTAAGCCAGACGCAGAAATTGCGCGTTCGAAACGCCCGGCACTTCAATCGGATATTGAAACGCCATGAAGACGCCTTCGCGCGCGCGCGCATCCGGCGACATCTCGAGCAGGTTCCTGCCGTCGTAAATCACCTCGCCCGCTGTCACTTCGTATTGCGGGTGACCGGCGAGCACTTTCGCCAAAGTCGATTTGCCCGAACCATTCGGGCCCATGATGGCGTGCACCTCACCTTTGTTAACCGTCAGGTTGATGCCTTTGAGTATTTCATTGCCATCAACCGATGCATGAAGATT
>DATBSG010000208.1:0-7740 GCA_036559945.1 Pyrinomonadaceae bacterium | reverse complement strand
GTTATCTCGCCGGCGGCATGAACGCATGGAAGGATGCTGGCCTGGAGGTAGCGACGGTTCCACAAATAAGCGTCAGCGAACTCAAGGAACTCATCGAGACTGACCCCCGGCTTCAGGTGATCGACGTGCGGCGACCGCCGGAGTACGAAAGTGGCCACGCTCCGCGCGCGATTACCGCGCCGTTGTCGAAGCTTGGTGAGACATTACCCTCCCTCAAACTCGATCCATCGAAAAGGACCGCGGTCATCTGCGCCGGGGGTTATCGCTCGAGTGCGGCGACAAGCATCATGCTGTCATCCGGCTTCAAAGACTTGCTGAACGTAACCGGCGGGACGAGCGCGTGGATCAAGGCGGGCTACGAAGTGGAAATGCCGGCGGCGGCCGTCAACAACAATTAACCACAGAGGACACAGAGAAGAATTACCCGAACATTATCTGTTTTTGATTCTCCTCTGTGTCCTCGGTTGAAATGTTTCGTTCGGTAAACACAAATGACAACACAATTCCCCAGACGTAACTTTCTCTCGCTCGCCGGAAAGTCGCTTGGGCTGGCTGCGCTTTCATCATCAACCATAGCTTCGCTCTTACAGGATATTCAGGCGGCAACGAAATCCGTCGCGCATCTGACGCCGGCACAGGCGGCCGCGGACGAAGACTACTGGTCCACAATCCAGAACGCGTTTACTGTCACGCGTGGCATTATTAATTTGAACAACGGCGGCGTTAGCCCCAGTCCACGCATCGTCACGGAAGCGTTGGTGCGGTACATCTGGCAGCAGGAAGACGCGACCGCCTACACGATGTGGCAGATTCTTGAGCCGCAGTCGGAAACAATCCGTACCGGGCTGGCGGAACTGTTCGGTTGTGATCGCGAAGAGATTGCCATCACGCGTAATGCTTCTGAATCACTGGAGACTTTGCTGCTCGGAATGGATTTGAAGTCCGGCGATGAAGTGCTGACCACAACACAGGACTACGGCCGCATGTTGACGACAATTCGTCAGCGCGAGCGACGCGAAGGCATCAAGCTCAATCTGATCAAGATTCCTATTCCGCCGCAGAACATCAACGAGATCACGGCCGCCTTCGAGCGCGCGATCACTCCGCGCACGCGGCTAATCCAAATTGCGCATCAGGTGAACATCACGGGGCAGATTACGCCGGTCAGGGCCGTCTGCGAGATGGCCCGGGCGCGCGGCATCGAAACGATTGTCGATGGCGCGCATTCCTTCGCGCAGTTTTATTTCAAACAACCGGATTTGAATTGCGACTACTTTGGCACGAGCCTGCACAAATGGTTGTACGCGCCGAAGGGAACGGGCTTGCTCTTCGTCAAGCGAGACAAAATTGCAAAAGTCTGGCCGCTGTTCGCCGCCGAAGACAAACAGAAATCAGACATTCGCAAGTTCGAAGAAATCGGCACGCATTCGGCGGCGCCAAAGTTGGCGATCGGCGAGGCGCTCCTTTTTCACCACGGCATCGGTGGCAAGCGCAAGGAAGCGCGCCTGCGATATCTTTCGCGCTATTGGATGGACAAACTCAAAGATATTCCGAGAGTCCGCTTCAATACTTCATTCGATCCCGCGCAGATGTGCGCGATTGCCAACGTACAAATCGAAGGGTTGGATCAGGGAAAGATTGGCAGTTACCTCTTCGACAAGTACCGCATCTTCACCACGCCCATCGTGCACGAAGAATTCCAGGGCTTGCGCATTACGCCGAATCTTTACACGACGCTTCCTGAGCTGGATCGCTTTTGCGAAGTGATGGCGGACATCACGCGCAAGGGTCTACCGGCCTAGCTTCAGATTCGACGGCCAGACGGCGCGCGCGCAGCCGACGGAAAAAGGTTCTTGACGCCTGTTTGCGGCGGCCTCCATAATCGATCTTCGCGGCTTGGCGCCACAGCCGGGCCCATCTGGAGGACCATCAACCACTGTGAGCGAAGAATTAGAGAACAGTCTTCTCAAATCAATCGAAACCTACCTCGATGAACGGCTGCGAGTGATTGACGAACAACTCGCCCGGCTACAAACCGAATTCAACGATGCGTTTGGGCGCCTGCGCGCGAGTGCGGCGTCGTCGGAACTTTGGAACACGCCGCTACAGTCCGCGATCTCCGCGCACCTGCAAGCCGCCCGCGAGCAGAAGCTCAGCGGTGCCGCGCCCGCGTCGCCGGCCCCCGCGGATCTTTCGCTGCTCAAAAACGCGATCGATGACATCAAGAACCAACGAACACAGAGCGATGTTCTCGGCGCGCTCTTGAGAAACTCTGCGCATTTCGCCGATCGCGCCGTGCTGTTTGTCATCAAAAGCGACCAGGCGATTGCGTGGCGGATGTGCGAAGCGAGCAATCGCAACGATTTGCAAGCTGTATCGGGAGTGGCGCTGCCGCTTTCGGGAAGCACCGTGATCAGTCAGGCAGCACGAGCGGCAGCGACCGAAACATCTTCCGGCACGCGAGCTGACGACGGTTCTTTGGTCGAGCAACTCGGTGGCGAGGCTCAACAACTCGCCGCGGTGCCGCTTGTCGTGCGCAAAAAAGTTGTGGCGGTGCTTTACGCCGACTCTGCTTGGCCACATCGCGAGGCGATTCAGTTGGACGCGCTGGAGGTGCTCACCCAGGTGGGCGCGATCGCCATCGAGTTGGTTTCATCTGCGCGCGTAGCGCAACCGCCGCAGGTCACGACACCAACAGAGAAAACGGCACGTGAGATCGAATCTCCGCCCGCCGCATCGGAGATTTCGGAAGCGCAGGCTGAAGAAAGTGTTTATGCACCGCACGTTGAGCCCGCGACGGAAGGCGAGTATGTCGAGCCAACGCGCGCCGATTTCGCCGGCGAAACGGAAGAGGCCGCCGCCGAAACCCCGATTGTTGAAGCGCTACCCGAAGTTGAAGCCGAGCCGGAAGTTCAAGCGCAACCCGAAGTTGAACCAGAACCCGAAGCGCCGGCGGTCGAGCAGCCGCCCACAGTTGAAGCTCCGGTGCGAGCCGCGCAACCGGCTGAACCAGTGTTCACCGCGCAGTACGCCACTCCGCTCGGAAGCTCTCGGCGCTATGGTTCTGCTGATGCCGACCTGCCGGTCGATGTCAGCGACGAAGAACGCCGGCTGCACAACGATGCGCGGCGTTTCGCGCGGCTGCTCGTGTCGGAAATCAAACTCTACAATGAGCAGAAAGTAAGCGAAGGCCGGAATCAGGGCGATATTTACGAACGTTTGCGCGAGGACATCGATCGCTCGCGCCAGATGTACGAAAAGCGCGTCGCGCCGCCGGTGGCCGCGCGGCACGATTATTTTCATCAGGAACTGGTGAATACGTTGGCCGAAGGCGATCCGGCGAAACTCGGCAACAGTTATCCCGGCGCCGCAGTCGGCGTCGCGTAGCATTTAACCAGTCCTAAGTAACGAAGGGCACGGGGCGCCGTGCCCTTTTTGTTTTTGAGGTGACACGCGCATCTTGCGCGAGGTTCACGGGCGAGACGCCCCTGCCACTTCACTTGCCCGCACGGTTTGCGAGCAGCCGAGTTTTGATCATAAAGTCTGGAGCATTCTGCTCAACGATTCTGGTTTCTGCTTTGGAGAATAGACAGTAAATGCAGCCCTCTCTATCTGAAGATGTGTTGCGGCCTGTGATTGAGCGCCTGCGAGACGCCAACGCTGAGACGGCCCAAAACTATCCCGGCGAGACGGGTCGCCGCCAGGCAGTGCACACCGTCTACGGAGGCGCGCATCTGTTTCGGGCGGACACGGCGAAGCGGCTGGGACAGGTTGCCGAACGCGCCCTGGCGGAAAACGCGTCGGACTTTGTGGTCTTCGCGCGTGCAATTGGTCTGCCCTTTTCTGAGGAATTGCCGGATGTTCTGGATTACGCGACGGGATTGAAGCATCGTTTGGAACACGAGCCCGAAGCGGTTCGAGCAGAGAACAAAGCGGCCTGGCTGGCGCACACGATTTACACGCGCGTGCAAGACAAATTGAAGCGCGAGCCCGTCGAGGATTTCAGGATTGATTTCGAAGATGGCTATGGCAATCGCCCTGACGCGGAGGAAGATGGCCATGCGGAATCAGCAGCGAACGAAGTAGCAAAAGGCATGGAAGCCGGCACGCTGCCGCCGTTTATCGGTATTCGTATCAAGCCGTTCAATGAAGAACTGCGCGCGAGAAGCTACCGCACGCTGGACATCTTCACAACGACTCTGGCGGCAAAGACTGGCGGCCGACTGCCGGACAATTTTGTCGTCACGTTACCGAAGATCACGAGCGCGGAACAAGTAGTTGCGCTCGCGGACATTTTCGATCTGCTGGAGAAAGAAACTGGATTGGCCGGAGGTTCGTTGAAGATGGAAATGATGATCGAAACAACGCAATCGATCATCAACGCGGAAGGCCGCATCAACTTGCCCTTGTTGTTGCGGGCGGCGCGCGGTCGTTGCATTGCGGCGCACTTCGGCACTTACGATTACACCGCCAGTTGCAGCATCACTGCCGCGCATCAGCACATGATGCATCCTGCGTGCGACTTCGCGAAGCACATGATGCAGGTTTCGTTTTCCGGCACCGGCATCTGGTTGTCGGACGGTGCGACGAACATCATGCCGGTCGGACCACATCGGGCAACTGGAGGCGCGCCGCTCACTCAGGATCAAATCGAAGAGAACCGCGCGGTCGTGCATCGTGCCTGGAAGCTGCATTTCGATCACATTCAGCATTCGCTCATCGGCGGTTTCTATCAAGGCTGGGACTTGCATCCCGCCCAACTGCCGACGCGCTACGCCGCCGTTTATGCTTTCTTCCTTGAGAGTCTCGATGCCGCGTCAGAGCGCCTCCGCAACTTTGTCGAGAAGGCTGCCAAAGCAACTCTCGTCGGCGATGTGTTCGACGACGCGGCGACGGGACAGGGCTTGCTCAATTATTTTCTACGCGCTATTAACTGCGGCGCGGTGACCGAAGAGGAAGCGCTGGAGCTCTCGGGACTAACGCTCGAAGAGCTGCGCTCGGGTTCGTTCGTAAGAATCCTGAAGCACCGTCAGAGTCTTTAAAACGGAAGGATTGCAAATGAGATCACTTAGGAAGATCGCGTCGCTTACCCTACTCATATTTTTCGTGAGCACGAGTCTCACCGCTCAGCGAAGGCCGCGCCCGCCGGCAGCAACCCCAGAGAGCGCAGATTTACAAGCTAAGATCAGCCGCTTTGCTCCCACCGTGTTGAAAGCCGATATCCGGCATCTAGCCCGCAACGAACGGCTGGCGCTACGGAGAATTATCGGCGCCGCAGCTTATTTGAATTCGCTCTTTCTGGATCAGATGTGGAGCGCAAATGACGAGCTAAATCTGAAACTGCAAAGGGACCGAAGTCCTTTAGGAAAACTACGTTTGCATTACTTCATGATTAACAAAGGGCCGTGGTCTCAGCTTGATGATAATCAACCGTTCATCGAAGGCGCGCCGCCGCGTCCACCGCAGGCAAACTTTTATCCGGCCGATATGACCAAGGACGAATTCGACTCCTGGCTAAATACTTTGCCGCGGGCAGAAAAAGAAAAGGCAATCGGCTACTTCTACACAATTCGTCGCGACAAGTATGGAAAGTTAACAACCGTCCCCTACAGCGTTGAGTATCGAGCCTTCCTCGATCCGGCCGCAAGGCTTTTGCGGGATGCTGCTTATCTAACTTCCAACCCGAGCCTGAAAGATTTTTTGACGAAGCGCGCCGCGGCCTTTCTGTCGAACGATTATTTCGAGAGCGACGTTGCATGGATGGATCTTGATTCGCCAATCGATGTGACGATCGGGCCGTACGAAACTTATGAAGACGAATTATTTGGCTACAAGGCCGCATTCGAAGCCTACGCGACGCTGCGTGACGACGCGGAAACGGCGAAGCTGAAAAAGTTCAGCGGCTACTTGCAGGAACTGGAAAACAATCTGCCCATCGATCCGAGGTATCGCAACCCGAAGCTCGGCGCGGCCTCGCCGATCCGCGTGGTCAACGAAGTGTTCAGCTCAGGGGAGGGGAACAGCGGCGTCCAAACCGCGGCGTTCAATCTGCCGAACGACGAGCGCGTCGTGAAAGAAAAAGGCTCGAAGCGCATCATGTTAAAAAACGTGCAGGATGCGAAGTTCAATAAAACCCTGATCCCCATTTCGCGCGTCGTGCTTGAGCCGGCTCAACTGCACAACCTTTCATTTGACGCTTTCTTTACGCACATCCTGACGCATGAGCTTATGCATGGGCTTGGGCCGCACAACATTACCGTGAATGGCCAGGCCACGACCGTGCGGCTGCAACTGAAGGACAAGTATTCGTCGATTGAGGAAGCAAAGGCCGACGTCACCGGCCTCTGGGCGTTGCAGTATCTAATCGACAAAGGCGTGGTCGATCGGAGCATGCAGCGAACGCTTTACACGACATATCTCGCGAGCATGTTTCGCTCAGTGCGTTTTGGCATCAACGAGGCGCACGGCCGCGGCGTGGCGATGCAATTCAACTATTTCACGGACGAAGGCGCGATCAAATACAACGAGCGCACCGGAAGATTCAGCGTCGATGAATCGAAGATTCGCGACGCGGTGCGCAAGCTGACGCACGAGCTGCTAACAATCGAAGCCGAAGGCTCGTACGAAAAAGCGGCGGCGATCCTGGGCAAGTATGCGAACATTCGTCCACCGATGAAGAGCGCGCTCGATAAATTGAAAGCCGTGCCGGTGGATATTGAGCCGGTGTTTCCGCTGGCGAAGTAGCTCTCATTCACACCTCGCTTCAGCGAGGTGGCTTCAGCAACAGTCGAGCCGGTTTGCCGTTTCAACGGCTTACGCAAAAACCGTTGAAACGGTTACGTTACACCCGGGCGTTTCCTCACACCTCGCTGAAGCGAGGTGTGAATGAAACCCATCAAAACAAACTCCCCTGCTGATCCTCGTCATCCGGCTCAACTGACTCTGCCAATCGCGGATATGTTTCAACCAACTTCGCCGGGCCGGGCACGCGCTCTTCCTCCAACTGGGCGAGAATCTCAAATGCATTCACCAGGCTTTGACCGCGTGCGTGATTGTTCGTAATCACGAAAGTCTGTTTCGCCTTGGCCGCAACTTCTCTGATTCGATTGACCCATGGTTCCATCTCTTCGGGTGAATACAGATAATCGTAGCGCTCGACGACATCTGCTTCTTCCCGAAACCAGTTCTGATAGTTGCGGCCGTGCAGCCGCACGTAACCAACATCCGACGTCACTTCGGCGGACGGCTTAATTGAGTTGTGAAACAGCGGCTGATCGATGTCGCACAAGCCAACACCGAGCTCTTCCAGCGTTTGCAAGACGCGCGGCGTGGTCCATGACTCATGCCGCAGCTCGACCACCAGCGGGTAACTTTTGAATCTTTCTACGAGCTGATTCAGGTAGTTGCGCTCTTCGATTTCGTTCTTGAACGACCACGGAAACTGAATCAGCACGCCGCCGAGTTTTCCAGCTTCCAGCAGCGGATCCATTCCTTCGCGATAAAGCTTCTCATCTTCGGCGGTCGCTTTGCCGCGCTCGTGTGTGAATGTGCGATACAACTTCGCGGTGAAGACAAAGTTCGGATTGTGCTCGATGCGCCGCAGCCACGCACGCGCGGTTTCGGGCGCCGGCGGATGATAAAAGCTGCTGTTGATTTCCGCCGTGTCGAAATATTTCGAGACGAGCGCCAGCGTATCGAACTTTGTGCCGGCGCCTTCGGGATAGACGCGGCCGCGCCAGT
>DATBSG010000207.1:0-3475 GCA_036559945.1 Pyrinomonadaceae bacterium | reverse complement strand
TTGTTCTTTGCGCTGTCGCAACCCGATTACGAACGCGCAGGCTTCAATGGCCAATTTGCCGACGCTCATAATTTCATCGAGTCGGCATTAACGCGCGGCGCAATCGCGGCAGTCGCCCGTCGCGATCGCGTGACCGGCGACGAAAAGCTTGAGTCACTGAGTGATCGATTGTTACTCATCGACGATGCGATTGCGGGATTGCAAACCCTTGCGCGAAAGGTTTACGAGCAGTGGGCACATCCGGTCATCGGCATAACGGGCAGCGCAGGGAAAACTACGACGAAGGAACTGACAGCGCACGTGCTGTCGGTAGCCGGTCATCGCGTGCTGAAGAGTGAACGCAATTATAACAACGGGCTGGGGCTGCCCTTGTCCGTTTTGCAGATGGTCAGCCGCGGTCGTCGTCCGGAGAACTACGACGTCGCGGTGCTTGAAATGGGAATGTCCTCGCCCACGCACGAGATTCGACGCCTCGTGCAGATTACGCCACCAGACGTCGGGGTGGAGTTGATGGTGGCGCCGGTGCATCTCGAACATCTCGGCACGATCGAGACGATTGCCGCGATGAAGGCGGAACTGATTGAAGGCTTGAAGCCTGGCGGCACTGCCGTGCTAAACGCAGATGACGATTTGGTGATGCAGATGAAGTCAAAAACAGACGGACCGGTGCTAACGTTCGGCATTCAGAACGAGGCTGACGTGATGGCGCGCGACATCGACACGTCGCGATTCGGATCGATTCAGTTTCGTTTGCGGACGCCAAACGGTGACGCGGCTGCGAAGCTGCCCATGACTGGCGGCCACAACTTGATGAATGCCCTGGCGGCGTCAGCGGTGGCCACGGCTTTGAAAATCAAACCGGACCTGATTGCGGAAGCATTGAGTTCAGCAAAGCCGCCCAGGATGCGTGGCGAGGTTTTGGATTTCGCTGCCGGTTTCACTGTGGTTGACGATTCGTATAACTCGAATCCGCGTTCGTTAATCAGCATGGTGCGCACGGTCGCGGAAGCGCGCGAGAATGTGAAACGCCGAGTCGTGATTGCCGGCGAGATGCTGGAGTTGGGGCCTGATGCGCCGGCGATGCATCGTGAAGTGGGCCGCGAAATAGCGCAGCTTGGCATTGACGTTCTCTGGGGCGTGCGCGAACTGGGCCGCGAAATCGTTGCCGGCGCACAGGAAGCAGGCCTTGAAACGGCGCGGTTCTTCGCGTCATCGGATGAAGCTGCCGCCGCGGCCGTCGATGAAATTCACGAAGGCGATCTGGTTTTGGTCAAAGGGTCACGCAGCGTTGAAACGGACAAAGTTGTGCGTGCTTTGAAAGAGAAATTTCCGCTCGCTGGTGACGATACGAGATGATCGATTCAGGAGTCGTGTCAGGCCGTCGGTTTGCTGGCTCCTGGCTCCTGTCTCCTGATTCCTGAATGCATGATTTACTACATCTTTTACGAGTTGATCTATGGCCACTTCAAAGATCGTGAGTGGTATCTCGTAAAAGCTCTAAATGTTTTTCAGTACGTCACGTTTCGCACAGCATGGGCTGCGATTACTGCGCTACTGATTTCACTGCTGTTTGGGCGAAGAGTAATCGAGGGATTGAGAAGTTGGAACATCGGTCAGCAAATCCGCGAAGAAGGTCCGCAGGCGCACACTGCCAAGCGCGACACGCCGACGATGGGCGGATTGCTAATTATGAGTTCGGTGATTATCTCAACTCTGCTATGGGCGCGGCTGTCAAGTGTTTATGTGTCGATTACGGTCGTCGCGACGCTCGCGTTCGGCGCAGTCGGCTTCGCGGACGATTACTTGAAGCTGGTGAAGCGACGAAGTCTGGGATTAACCGGCAGGCAGAAGCTGGCACTTCAATTCGTGATTGCTTGCGCCGTCTGGGCTGTATTGTTTATTTCGACGCGTTACTTACAGACCAAGTACTCATGGAACGTCAGCATTCCGTTCTTCAAAGAGACGGCGGTGCCGAACGGCATCAGCACGATCGGGCCGTATCTTTATCTCGTGTTAATTGCCATCGTGCTCCTCGGCTGGACGAACGCGGTGAATCTAACCGATGGGCTCGATGGTTTGGCAATCAGTGTGACGTTCATCGCGATGTCGGCCTTAACCGCGTTTACGTATTTGAGTAGCGATGCGCGATGGGCGAGTTATCTGGATCTGACGCATCGGCCCGAAGCGGCGGAGTTGACCGTATTCTGTGGGGCAATGGCCGGCGCGAGCCTGGGATTTCTTTGGTTCAATGCGCCGCCGGCCGAAGTTTTCATGGGCGACGTCGGCAGCCTGGCGATCGGAGGCGCGATTGGCACGATCGCCATCCTGACCAAGCAGGAGTTTATGTTGGTCATGGTCGGCGGCGTGTTCGTGATGGAAGCGCTGTCGGTGATGTTGCAGGTCGGGGTGTTCAAGATGACCAAGCGAACGAGCGGCGTGGGCCGCCGCGTCTTCAAAATGACGCCGCTGCATCACCACTTCGAAATGGTTGGCTGGAAAGAGCCAAAGATCGTGTTTCGCTTTTTGATCCTGGCGATCCTGTTTGCGTTGCTGAGTCTGTCAACGCTGAAGTTGAGATAGAAAAAGGCAGTACACGGATTTTCCATTTGTCATTTGTCATTTGATATCGAAAGCGGAGTCGAGTGACGAAATGTTGGCGTACCGGTAAATGACAAATGAGAAATGACAAATGAGAAATGGAAAATGGCTTTGAGGTCGCCGGCAAGAAAGTTCTTGTTGTGGGTGCGGCGCGCAGCGGTATTGCCAGCGCGCGATTCCTGGCGCAGCGCGGGGCAACGGTCGCGCTGAACGATCGGAAGCCGTTGGATGAGTGGTCACCAGGCGCGCTCGATTTGAAAAATGAAGGCGTTGGATTAGTCGCAGGCGATCCGCCGTCATGGCTGCTCGATCAGATCGATTTGCTGATTATCAGTCCCGGCGTGCCGACGAACGCGATTCCAATTCGCTACGCAGCGCGACGCGGAGTCGAGGTGATTGGCGAGATCGAGCTAGCATCGCGGTTCTTGCGCGGACGAATTTTGGCAATTACCGGCACGAACGGAAAGACCACCACGACTACGTTAATTGGACAGATGCTGAAGGATGGTGGATTGAACGTGCGGGTAGGTGGCAACATCGGTACGCCGTTGATTACGATGATCGAGTCGTCGCGCGACGACGGATGGAGCGTTGTTGAGGTGTCAAGTTTTCAGTTGGAGACGATTGTGGATTTTCATCCGACAGTGGCGGCCGTGCTGAACGTGACGCCGAATCACATGGACCGGTACGAATCGTTGATGGATTACGCCGCAGCCAAGCATCGCATCTTTATGAATCAAACGGCGGGTGATGTGGCGATTTTGAATGCTGACGACGAAATCCTCTCGTCCTGGGCAAGCGGTTTGCGCGCGCACGTGGTTCAGTTCAGCGTTCAACATGACCTTGACGAAGGAATGTTTCTGCGTGGCCGCGATCT
>DATBSG010000206.1:0-3088 GCA_036559945.1 Pyrinomonadaceae bacterium | reverse complement strand
GCAGCCACGCACGCGCGGTTTCGGGCGCCGGCGGATGATAAAAGCTGCTGTTGATTTCCGCCGTGTCGAAATATTTCGAGACGAGCGCCAGCGTATCGAACTTTGTGCCGGCGCCTTCGGGATAGACGCGGCCGCGCCAGTCGGCATAAGACCAGCCGGCCGGGCCGACCCGAATGTCTCTGAGCGCGCGCACGGGAGGATTCTGTCGAAGATTTGACGGTTTGTCGAAGCTGACTGCGGCAGCGAGCACACAATTTCCTCGTTAATCAAAACGGTTCGACGACTGAGCCTCTGCGGCCCCGATTTGTCGCCTATTGGGGACACTGCGTTGATACAGAGTCATTTGCTTGACCTAAATTCTGCAGCGTCTTAGGATGAGCAGCAAGCACTTTTACAGAGAGGAATTTTCCATGCAAGCAACCGCGGATGAATTACCAGTCGGCGCAATTGCCGATCAACTGAAAGACGAAGAAAGACGTATGCTGGGGCTGATTCAGGATGTAGGCGCCATCACGCCGACAGAACTCGCTGTTAAGACCTTCATGCTGCCTGAAGAAGCGAATGAGGTTCTGAATGCGCTGGGCGAGAAGGGACTTATCGCCACCCAAGCCGTGGACAGTCCCAACAGTCCGCAGCTTGTGGCGCTTACGGATCTCGGCTTGCGAGTAACCAGATTGGAGTCTAGCAAGAGAATGAGGTGATTAGTTGTTCAACGTCTCTCCCAATCTCGCCATCGCCTTATCCTACCTCATTGCGGCCAGCATTAGCGCGGTGCTGGCAGTCGCTGAGATAGTCACAGTGTTCGAAAAAGATTCGCGGCGCGCCTTGAATACAGGCGGCGCGCTTCTTCTGATAACCATCAATGTTGCCTTCAGTGTCCTCATTCTACTCTTGGTGAACACGATTGGCGGCACGCCCGCCGGCGAGAACCAACTTTGGGTTGCGCTCGGCGTCGGCTTGGGATTCCCAACCTTGTTGCGCACCCGATTTACGTTTATCAAGCCGCTGCCGGGATCAACCGAAGAAGGCGTGGCCGTCAGCCTGGATGAGCTTTATGGACGATTGCAGCGATTCTGCCGCCAGCAGATCGATCAGTCGCTGGCGACCGGACGCGTGCAGATGGTGGATGACGCAATGCGGCAATTGGACATCGGCACGCTTGAAAAGCGCTTACGACTTTTGCTGGAAGGTGGATTGGTACTCGCCGATCCTGCGGCTACAGGTTACGTTGACAAAATCATGACTCAGGCCACCTACACCGAAGACAGAAAGAAAATGCTGCTGGCGTTCGGGCTTTTGAATTACGGTGGCCACAGAACTCTCAGGCAAATGCTTAAAGCCGGTCCCGCGCCACCACCTAAGAAGCCGAGACGACGAATTTTTCGGAAGAAGCAGAAACCCATCGAGCCAGAGAATTCCCACAAGATCACTTGAGACCTCTAAATTGGTGAGGCGACATTTCGTGTGCTAGCCTTCGATAGTCTTTTTATCGTCCAGCAAGCGTGAGATACCCGTATGGCCACGAAACTGCGCGCTGAACGTCGCGAGCATTTCAAAACTTCTTCCGGCATCGAGCTGCCCGTTGATTACAATCCATCAAACACCGAGCCGGTTGAATACGATCGCGACCTCGGCGATCCGGGCGAATTTCCTTTCACGCGCGGCATTCGGCCGAACATGTATCGCGGCCGTCTGTGGACGATGCGGCAGTACGCGGGCTACGCGAGTGCGGAAGAATCGAACGCGCGCTACAAGTATCTGCTGTCACAGGGCACGACGGGATTGTCGGTAGCATTCGATTTGCCGACGCAAATTGGTTTGGACTCAGACGATCCACTCGCGGCCGGCGAAGTTGGCAAAGTCGGCGTGGCGATCGATTCCGTCGAAGACATGATGCGGCTTTTTGATGGAATTCCGCTCGACGAAGTTTCGACGTCGATGACGATCAACGCGACGGCGGCAATCCTGTTGTGTCTCTATCTTGCTGTGGCGCGTAAACAAGGCGTGCCGGTCGAGAAAGTCGATGGCACAATTCAGAACGACATCCTGAAAGAGTACATTGCGCGCGGCACATACATTTTTCCGCCTGAACCCAGCTTGCGTCTGATTACCGACACGTTCGCGTTTTGCGCGCGCGAAGTGCCGAACTGGAACACGATCTCGATCAGCGGCTATCACATTCGCGAAGCGGGCGCGACGGCGGTGCAGGAAGTCGCGTTCACCTTCGCTGACGCAATCGCCTACGTCGAAGCCGCATTGAAAGCGGGTCTCGAAATTGACGAGTTCGCGCCACAGATTTCGTTTTTCTTCAACGCGCACAACAATCTGCTCGAAGAAATTGCGAAGTTCCGGGCCGCGCGCCGCCTGTGGGCGCGCATTATGCGCGAACGCTTTCACGCGCGAGATCAGCGCTCGCTGATGATGCGCTTTCATACGCAGACCGCCGGCTCGACGCTGACCGCGCAGCAGCCGGAAGTGAACGTGGTGCGCACCGCCGTGCAAGCGTTGGCCGCGGTGCTCGGCGGCACGCAATCTTTGCACACGAATGCGATGGACGAAGCGCTCGCGTTGCCGACGCAAGACGCCGCGCGCCTCGCGTTGCGTACGCAGCAGGTAATCGCTTACGAATCAGGTGTCGCGGACACAGTCGATCCAGTTGCCGGCTCGTACGCGATTGAAGAGCTGACGACGGAGATCGAGCGCCGCGCCGTCGATTATCTCGACAAGATTGACGCAATTGGTGGCACTCTTCACGCGATCGAAACCGGCTACATTCAGCGCGAAATTCAAAACTCGGCTTATGAGTATCAGCGGGCAATTGAGACAGGCGACGCTATAGTGGTCGGCGTCAATCGTTATCAAAGCGAAGAAGTGCGTCCTTTGAAAACGTTACGCGTGGATCCGGAAATGGAGAGAGATCAAATCGAACGAGTTCGCGCGATGCGCGCGCGTCGTGACGCGATCGCGACAGAAACCGCTCTGGTCAAACTGGAAGAAGCGGCACGCGGAACTGAAAACGTCCTGCCGCGAATTCTCGATTGCGTCGAAGCGTTTGCCACCGTCGGCGAAATCAGCAATCGCCTGCGCA
>DATBSG010000205.1:0-3811 GCA_036559945.1 Pyrinomonadaceae bacterium | reverse complement strand
GGAAAAGACACCGGCGGCTCGCAGTGGTTTGTGACGCATTCGCCGCAGCCGCACCTCGACGGCGGCTATACAGTTTTTGGCCGCGTGATTCGCGGAATGGAAGTCGTCGACAAAACGGCGCGCGGAGATCGTATCCTTCGCGTTGTTGTCAGCGGGAAATAGATGAACCACAGAGGACACAGAGAAAGGCTAAGGGCTAAGGGCAAAGAGCAAGGAGCTAAGCGGCAAGAGCCGCGCGGTACAAGCGTCTTCAAAACTCGGAAGCGCTTTGCCCTTTGCGCTTTGCCCTTTGCCATTGTCATCCTCTGTGTCCTCTGTGGTGGCAAATCTGTTTTCGGGCAAACTCAATCCCCGAAACAACACATCCGCTACCAAATCGATCTCTCGCTGGATTTTGAAAATCGAAAATATACCGGCACTGAACGTGTTCGCTGGACGAATCGCGGCGATCGTTCCACCGGCACGCTGATCTTTCATCTGTACTCGAACGCGCGTAACCCGGGATATGTCGTGCCGAAGCAAGCGTCCGACGAGCCACGAATCGAGATTCTCGAGGTAAGGAGCGGCGACCACGAGGCGCCGCTCCAGTTCACGCTCGACGATCAGGACACAACTCTGCGCGTGAACCTGCGCGATGATGTCCAGCCTAACAAGACCACGGAATTGCTGATCAAGTTTCGCGGCGAAGTCCCGGAAATCGATCCGGACGAAACAGGTCTGGTCGCGCATGTCATGCAGCAAGTCAGCGCAGCGATCGGCGGCGCGCGCGAGTTGCGGCGTTCGCGCGACCTGAATTTCCGCTGTCGCGGAGTGATGTTGCTCGGCACGTCGTATCCGGTGCTCGCGGCGCGAGACGGCGAAGACTGGCTGCGCAGAATTGAACCAAGCATTGGCGACGCTTTGGTAGCCGACGTCGCTGATTACGAGGTGACTGTCGACGCGCCACAGAACACTTCCATCTTCACGCCGATCGAGGCCAAGGACGTTGCAAACAAAGAAGGAAGGACCGTCTCGAGCTTTTCCGCTGAGAACCTGCGCGATTTTGCGGTGGTCGCGGGGGCCAACCTGAGTTCTGAACAACGCGTCATCAGCGGCATCACGATTCGCTCGATCTATCGCAGCGAACACGAGGCCGCCGCGAAGCGCGCGCTGAATATTGCCGCCAACGCCGTTACCGTCTACCTCCGCCGCATTGGCCAGTTGCCGCTGCGGATGATCAGCCTGATCGATGCACCGCTGGTCGCCACATTGAGCAACGTGGAATTCTCCGGCTTTGCTGCGATCGCCAGCGCTTTCTATGTAGACTTTGATTCGCCGGCCGTCAGCAACATGCCCGACATCATTCGCGAGCAGCGCGCTTCAGTTGAGGAGAGTCTGGAATGGACGGTCGCGCACGTGACCGCCCATCAATGGTGGGGCGCGAGCGTCGGCAATGACCCGGGGCGCGAACCGGTGCTGGACGAATCCTTGGCGAACTGGTCGGCGCTGCTCTACTACCGCGAAACCTATGGCGCGCAAAAAGCTGACGTCGCACTCGATGAGCAGCTTCGCGGCGTGTATAAGCTCTATCGCACGTTTGGCGGTGAGGACCTGGAAGCGAACCTTCCCGCAAAGTATTACCGCAACACTTTTCAATACTCTGCGATTGTCACCGCCAAAGGCGCGCTGATGTTTGAAGCGTTGCGCGCACTGCTCGGCGATGAGAAATTCTTTACCGCGCTGCGGAGTTATTACGATGTCAACCAACTGGAGGTAGCCGGCCTTGATGACTTGCGAAGCGCGTTTGCCGGCGCGGCATCCCTGGAACAGCGGCGGACCGTCAGTCGTACTTTTGATCGTTGGCTTCTGACCAAACGGGGCGATGAAGATATCGCGCCGCCGGATCCGAAACTGGCCGCCGAACTGGGCCTGCCGACGAAAGATCCCAAGAGCGGACGTAATGTATTTTCACGAGTGGGCAAGTTCTTTTGGCAGCAGATGACGCGGATAAGGTAGAACGTGCTTTGTGCTTTGAACTTCGTATTTTGGCCTTCGCCTTAAACGTCTTAGGCTCTAACCATGCTCCTTCTTGAACAAGGCAAAGCACAAAGTACGAAGTACCAAGCACAAGACCTAATGTCCGCCGATCAGGAACTCGAGCCGAAACGAAGCCAAGCCGTTCTTCATCCGACTTCAATTCAAATCGAACGCGAGCTGGAAGTCCTCAGCCAAATCATGGACAACCAGTTTCGCGTTCCGGTGCTCGGTTGGCGTTTCGGGCTCAACGCGATCATCGATCTGATCCCGGAGTTCGGCGACATTATCACGACGATTGTCGCTCTCTACATTCTGGTTTCCGCGGTGCGCTATCGGGTGCCGAAGATCACTCTGCTGCGGATGGGCCTGACCATCGCGATCTATTTTGTCGGTGGCCTAATACCTTTCATCGGATATCTTTTTGACGTCTGGTGGAAACCGAACGTTCGAAATTTGAAGCTTTTGCGCGAGCGCGCCACCGTCTCAAAGGAGCAAGCAAAGCGCGGCCGCACCAGCGACTGGGTATTTGTCGGGCTGATTATTGGCACAGTTGCGGCGCTGCTCGCGGGGTCCATCGTGCTGACAATCTCTGTTTGGTGGTACATTGCCACGCATTTGCAGTTTGGAATGTAGCAACCTGTGTCTGAAGCCCGACCGTAAGCGAGCGCAACGTTGCCCTTGCTAACGCGCGGGCTTCTGACACTCTTGGATCATGGAAGCCGTAATCGCTGTAGAAGATCTGAAGAAGACTTACCGCCCGAAAGGTCGCAAGGGAGTTGAAGTCAAAGCGCTCGACGGCATTTCGTTCGAATTTTCGCGCGGAGAATTCTTTGGCTTGCTGGGCCCGAACGGCGCGGGCAAGACCACGACCATCGGCATTCTGACCACGCGCGTCATACCGAGCGGTGGGGTCGCGAAAATAGAAGGTGTCGACGTGGCGCGCGATCCGGTCGCAGTGAAGCGCCGCATCGGCGTGGTCCCGCAGGTCAACAATCTCGACCGCAGTTTGACGGCGAAGGAAATTCTCCTCTTTCACGCCGAATACTTTGGGGTTCCGAGGCACGAGCGTGAGCAACAGGCCGATGATCTTCTGAAACGATTCGAGCTTGCTGAGCGCGCAGACGAAAAGGTAAACGGTTTTTCGGGTGGCATGGTGCAGCGGCTGAAAATTGCGCGCGCTTTAATGCACAATCCGGCGATTCTCTTTCTGGATGAACCGACCACCGGCCTGGATCCCCAATCGCGCCGTATGATGTGGGAGTTGCTGACGGAACTAAATCAGAAAGGTCTGACAATTCTTCTGACGACGCATTACATGGAAGAGGCCGACCAGCTTTGCGGGCGTGCGGCCATCATCGATCATGGAAAGTTGCTGGCGCTCGATTCGCCGGCGCAATTGAAGCGCAGCGTGCCTGGTGGTTATCTGGTTGAATTGCAAGTTCGCGGTGACGTGGCGCAACCGTTCATTACTGCGCTGCAATTGCTGCCGGGAGTCGTCGATGTGAAAACCGAAAACAATCGGGTTCGCGTGTATGCCGATCATGCAGAAGGCTTGTTGGCCAGCGCGATGCGTGCAGCTGCGGAGCAGGACGTGATGATCACCGATGCGCACGTTGCCGAGCCAAGTCTCGAGAATCTATTTCTGCATCTGACTGGGCGCAGTTTGCGAGAGTGATTTCGGAGTGCGGCGGCTCGACGCCGCTTTGGATTGGTTTTTCTGGTTGCCATGTGAATGGTTTTGCGCAACCCGTCCCGAAGAGAACACAAAGAGGAAAAAGCGCCGTCAAGCCGGCGC
>DATBSG010000204.1:0-15911 GCA_036559945.1 Pyrinomonadaceae bacterium | reverse complement strand
ATGACTGGAAAGAAGAAAGACGCCGAAGCCGAATACAAAATTCTCAAACCGCTAAGCGTCGGCTTGGCTAATCAGCTTTACTTCATCATTTACAAGAAACGACCAAAGAGTTAGGCAACCTCACAAAATGTCCTGCGCGCGTAGCGTGAGGATCGTAGCGATTACCAGACCGAAGAACATAAGCAGCAAGACAAACGGATCGATGGTCCAGTGTCCCCACGGATGCAGGAAGGTGATGTAGTTGCTCACATCCTCGGGGACTTTGTCGGCGCCTTTCACTTCGGGCTGAGGCTTTAACTTCGGCACAGGCGGCTGGTCAGCTTGTCGGCCGGCTTTCAAATCCGCCACATAATCCTTCATCTTCTTTTCGTAATCCTTGAGGTCCTTTTCGGCATCCTTCTTGTACTGAGCAACGTCCTGGCGGGCCTTCTCGATGTTCTGATCGTTAATATCTTCGTAATGCTTGTACAAGCCGCGGCCTTCGTTCTGACCTTTTGGATCAGAGCCATTTTCGTCGAGCGTGTCGAGCGTCGAGAATTGCTTCAAGCCATCGAAGGCCCAGGTCGCCGGCATGAGCGCGCCGACAAACTTTGCGGTGCCCTGCGGCACACCGACCAGCCCTGAAAAAATAATTTGCGGAATTAAGATCAACGGCACCAGGCTCGTCGCCATTTCCGAGGTCTTGACGATGGCGGAAACGAACAAGCCCAGCGCGATGCCGACGAGCGCGGCGATAATCATCACCACAAACTGCGGTGCGGCCCAACCCGGCAAACTCATCAATCCCGTGTAGTGCAGAAATTTGACGGCGACGAACAGCAACGCGCACTGCAACGACACGATCAGCGCCAGGACAAAGAGTTTCGAGCCGACGTACGGCATCAGACGCAGGTTGACCATGCGTTCGCGCGTGTAGACGGCGCGCTCGCGGATGATTTCGCGTGACGCGATCGATGTCCCAAACCAAATCGACACCAGGCCGAGCATGAAGTACGGAAAGTCGCGCGGCAGCTTTGCACCCACAACGAGATAAGTGAGAAACGCGATGATCGGCGCCTGGCCGAAGAGGATCAGCAGATTGAATTTGTCTCGGCTGAGGACTTCAAAATAACGGCGCGTCAGTGTTGCCCATTGGCGCACGGAATCAGTCGGGCTCGGATGGCGCCGCGGCGGCGCGACGGCGCGCCCATCGCGAGGCAAGGCGCTCAAAGGCTCGACAACGTTGCGACGATATTGCTCACTCGCCTGAAATTTTTGCTTCCATTCGTCCGCGACCTGTTCCGCGATTTGCTCGCGTTGTTGCTTGAATTGCTGCTTCTGCGATTTCGGAGCGTTAGGCGGCAGCGCGGGCATGGCCGCGATTCGTTCGTCAACGGGAACTTCAAGCTTGTCGTAAAGGTCTTTGAAGCTTTCGGCTTTGACATGCGCGAGTGCTTCCTGCGGTGCGCCATAGAAGACGAGCTTGCCGCGCATGAGCACGACGATCTTGTCGAAGAGCTTCACGTTCTCCATCGCGTGGGTCGTCAGAATCACCGTGCGGCCGCTCTCGGCAATTTGCCGGAAGAGCTTCATGATCTTTTCTTCCGTCGCCGGATCCAGACCCGACGTCGGCTCGTCCAGAAAGATCACTGACGGCTTTGTGATCAGCTCGACCGCGATGGAAACACGTTTTCGTTGCCCGCCCGAAAGTTGGCTCACCGGAACGTCACGGCGTTCGGAAAGGCCGGTGACATCCATCACTTCATTGATGATTTGATCGATCTCTTTCGTCGAGACATCGCTCGACAGACGCAGCCGCGCGACGTAGTACAAGGTGCGATAGACGGTCAGTTCGCGATGGATGATGTCGTCCTGCGGAACATAGCCAATCGACTGTTTCAGCGAATCGAGATGGCGGTAGAGATCGAGATTATTGACGAGGACAAAGCCGCTGGTCGCCGGACGCATGCCGTTCAACGAATCCATCAAGGTGGACTTGCCGGCGCCAGACGGTCCGAGTAAGCCAACAAATTCGTTTGGCTGCACAGTGAGAGAAACGTCGTCAAGCAGCTTGATGGAGCCGCCGCCCGATCGATTCGCCACAATCTTGACGATATTCAGACAATCGATGCGTGTCTTTGATCGCGTGTCGTAGACCGCGACGCCATGATGCGCGTCGGCTTGCAGCACGAAGGGACCGATCTGGATTACATCAGAGTGCTGAACCGTGCGCGGTCCAGTGATGCGCTGGCCATTGATGTAGACACCGTTCGTCGAACCGGCATCTTCAACAGCGACATTGCCATTGCTGCGGGCAAAGCGAGCGTGATGATTCGAAATCTGTAGGCCGTCCAGCCGAATGTCATTGTCAGCCGCGCGCCCGACCGACAGTTGCGCGCGGCTATCGAATGAAACTCGCGCCAGTAGTTGCGACTGCCCGGTGCCCGGCATTGTTTGTGGAGACACAGAACCGGATGTCGAAACGATCGTCTGCCGGCGCGCCATCGCCGCGATTTGGCCAAACTCTGATGGAATCGATTGCGGCACAGCGACGGCGCCCTGCTGAACCGCACGTTGAGCCGGCGCGGGATGTCCTGGATCAATCATGCGCAGCACGGGCCCGCCCGTGCCCAATTGAATCTGATCTTTGTCGAACAGGTTGACCGTTCCCGTGATTCGTTGGCCGTTAACGAGTGTGCCGTTAAAGCTCTTCAGGTCGGCGACAACGAACTGTCCATCAGTGCGGCGGATTTCAGCATGGCGGCGCGAGACGACCGCGGCCGCGGCATCGATCACCACGTCGCCTTCAGGATCGCGGCCCAGTCGAAACACTTCCTTGTTCAACTCGAATCGGCGCACAGCCGATGACGCCGGATCGATCAACTCAAGCCGAGCTGTTGACGGGGGCGGACGTACCGGTGAGACCGGCGCGGCGTGCGGCGCGACAGGAGGCGGAGCTTTCTCGCGAGGCGGCGAAGCTACAACCGCAGGCGCGTCACGGACAGTCGGCATGCGTTCGATTTCAGTCGGGCGTGATTCAGGCTTCGCGACCGGCGATTGTTCGATGCTGACGACTCTGAGAATCGGGCCTTCGGGACCAAGCTGAACGTGAGAGCCAACACGTACTTCGGTGGGAGCGGTGATCTTCTGGCCGTTAATGAACGTGCCAAATCGGGAATTAGCGTCCGTCACAATCCATCGGCCGTCAACGAGACGAAACTCCGCGTGCTTGCGCGAGACCATCGGCCACTTGCTCTGCTCGAAGAAGTAGTGACAAGCCGCCGGATCGCGCCCGACCAGAACGGAATCGCTGGTAAAGGCGCGCTCGCCGAGCAGCTTGCCGCCGCGATCTTCTGCGAGAACAATCTTCATGTGATGTAGCGCAAGTTGTTAACTTGCGCGCGATGATTTAAGAGGTGAAAACGCAAGTTAACAACTTGCGCTACTTTCCAAACCGAAACGATTCCAGAATCATTGGCAGCTCGCCTTTGACGCCAACGTCATCGATGCTCTTCAGTTCGGGAGCCAGTGATGTCGTGAGGATCAAAAACTTGACGCCAGTCTTTTCACCTTCGCGCGGCGGGAAGAAAATCTCTCGTCCCCACAACGTGACGTCGCCCTTGTCCGTGCCTCTCGACATCGCTTGGAAACGGAATTCATAACCGTCGTAAGCGCCGACTTTGGTTGGCCCTTCGGACACTTTTCGATACTCAGGAAACCTTTTGGCGAAATTTGCGTCGTCCCTCGCTGCCAACTTTTGGAAGAACGCTTCGTCGAAGGTTGACGTATCTTCCGGCGAATACCACGGCGCCACGGCAAAGTTCTCCTGCGTGAAATCCGGCGGCAGGCGTCGCTCCACGGTAACGAAATTCTCCGAGCTCGGCACCTTCACCCAACGGTCTGGGTAGTAGAAAGAAAACGCGATGAAGTTATCAGCGAGTTTTCCAGTGAGCGCGTCTGGTGAGTTCACGAACTGCACAGCATCAGCGGGCGGGTTGTACGGCGGCGGCTCGTTCGAAGGTTTGGAAGCTTCACCGGGCGTCCCAGTATTACTGGGAAGCGAGGGAGCGGTTTCAGTTGGCTGAGTCACGACTACGGGCGTAGTTGACTTCGACGCCTGGCGCTTCCAGAACCAGTATCCTGCGGCAACAACCACGCCGACAAACAAGACGAGAACGATCGCTACGACGCCAAGAATCAATGGCAGCTTCGATTTCTTTTTCGCGGGTGCGACCGGCGGCAGCGGCTGACTCGGCTGTGGCGTGACTGCGGCTTGCATTACCGGAGACGGCGCAATCGGACCCGAAGGTGCTTGCGCGGGCGCGGGCGGCGCAATCGGACCTGAAGTAGGTGTTTGCGGCTGAGGCAAAGGCGCTCCGGTTTGCGGCGGAGTTGGGGCTGACGGAGTCGGAGGCGGCGGAGTGGCGCTCGGCGCCGGCGCCGGCGCCGGCGCCTGCGCGCTCGACTGTGCGGAGTAATATTGCGTCGGCTGTGGCGGTTCAAGGCTGCCGGTGTCACGAGCTCTGCCTTGTTGCGTTGCCTCTGTCGGGGCGGGCCTCACGACAGTAGCTTCCGGATCGAAAGCGGGCGGTTTCTGCTGGCCGAGATCCCGCGTCGTCGGTTTCTGAACAGCGTCGCGAACTTTCGACGAATCGAACTGGATCGTCTCGCCGAGATTTTCTTCGAAGGCAGCCAGCAATCCGCCGTCATGGGTGCAGAACTTCTGCGTATCAGTCGAATACGTTCGATTACATTTGGGGCAACGTTTCATTGTTGTTGTCTCTGAAAGATTGAGTTGAAAAACTGATTCGTGGTTATCCCTTCGCGCGCGCCGCGGCAATCTTCGCCGGCAAATCGGCATTGGTTGGATCCAACTGCAATCCCCGCTGATAGGCGCGCAACGCATCACGGGGACGGCCCGCGCTCATGTAACCATCGCCAACTCCGGTAAAGCCGAACTGTCCCGCGAGCGCCTTGCGATCCGCGTCTGAGGCGAGTACGGCGGCCTGTTCGTAAGCTCTGAACGCGTCGTCGTACGCACCGGCGCCGAGATAGGCGCGTGCGAGCACGGTGCGCACGATAAAACTTTTCGGATTCACTTCCGCGGCGGTCTTTAGCGCGCTTGCCGCTTCCGCGTACCTTTGATTCACCGAATAGAACCGGCCCATCAGAAACAGCGCGCCGGGATTGCGTGGATCGATTTGCAGCGCGCGTCGCAGGATCGGTTCGGAGTCCGGCCATCGTTGTTGTGATTGCATCGCGTCAGCAATCAGCACCAAAGTTGGCGCGTCCGTAGCTTGTTCGCTCGCGGAACGATAGAGCGCATCCGCCTCGTCTCCGTGATTCAAGCGCCGCAGCACGCCCGCCAGATGCACTTTCGCCACAACGAAATTCGGATCAAGCTCGGTTGCGCGACGAAAGGCCGCCTCGGCATCGCTGTTGTAAATGCCACGCGCGGTCATCGCAACGCCCAGGCGATCGAAGGCGATCGCATTCGTGGGCGCCAACTGCGTCGCGCGTTTAGCGAAGTATTCCGCGTCAGCAAATCGCTTCGCGTTAGCCGCACCGGTACGCGGTTGCACCAACGCAAAACTCAACGCGATCAGGATGTCCGGATCGTTCGGCGCTACGCCGTACGCCGCCCGATAAGCAGTTTCCGCGTCGTCCCAGCGCTGCTGATCGACGAACACATTGCCGATTGCGTATTGCGCCCGCGCGTCCCGCGGCTTCAGCCCCAGCGCCCTCCGATAAGCCGTTTCCGCCGCGACGAATTTGCGATCGTCGCGCGCATCGTTACCATCGGCCAACGCGTCCTGGAACCGGGCCTCGATTTCCGCCGGACTCATCCGCGGCCGCGGCGGTCGTGCCGGACTGCCGCTGCGTTTTGCTTCCGGGTTCTTCGGCCGAAAAATGCCTGCGCCGCCGCCCAGTTCGCCGCCGGTTTCCTGACCGAACGCGCCGGTCGCCAGCAGGGCCATACAGGCCGGCAGCAACACTCTGCGCGTGACGCGATTGATGATTGAGAAGTTATTCGAGCATTTATTCATGATTTCTAAGACTCAGCAGTCAATGATTTTTGCGGGTGATAATACTCGGTGAGGTATCGAGTCTCAAGTTGCAGCAGCGGCAAGGCCTGGAAATTCAAGGGCCACTCACGCCGGCCGAACCAGGCGGAAGCCGAGCACGCCAACCTTGGTGTTTTCATTGAACCAGTCGCGACGCGTCGCAGAGATCGGTTTCTGGTTCTTTTTCGGATCTGAACTCGTTCCGTACGACGCGCCACGCACTATGTACCAGTTGCGCTGTTCGCCTTCAACTTGTTTCCCGCTGCCGGGGTAATAACTCGCCTTTGTAGATGTCCACTCGTACACGTTCCCTATCATGTCCATCACACCCCAGCGAGTTTTGTCGTTGGGCGCGGAGCCGACTGGCTTCGGACTGGTTGCGCCTGAACTCTCGGTGACGGCGTTGCCCTCAACCCAGCTATTTCCCCATGGATAGACGTTGTCTTGATCGCCACCGCGCGCCGCGTATTCCCATTCTTCTTCCGTAGGCAGCCGATATTGCACTCCGTCGCGCTTTGATCGCCAGGCCGCAAATGCATTGGCGTCGTCATAGGAAACAAATGTGACCGGCAGAAGTTCCTGGCCGGGAATCGGCTTGTTGCCGACCCAATTCGAAGGCGCCGGATGTCCGGTCTCTTTCACGAATTGCGCGTACTCAAAACTAGTGACTTCCGTCTTGTCGATGACAAACGGCTTTACGGTTACCGCGTGCACCGGAACTTCCGCCACCGTTGCGCCGTTGCGGCCCATCTCGAATGTTCCACCGGGAATCGTGATGAACTCCGGCGCGAAAGTGATCGGCGCTGGTTTTGGTTTCTCTGGCGGAGGCCTCTCTGGCCCGGCTGGTGTGGTCTTTGGTCTCAGCGCCCAAACTCCAATACCGCCACCAATCAGCACAAAGAGAATCACCGCGGCAATCGCGTATGGCAGCAGATTCTTTTTTGGAGCTGCCACTGACGGCTGCGCGCTGATCAATGTTGGATAGCTATTCTCCGTCACCGTCGTCGCGCCGACGGGCCGGATACGAGTTGCCTCAGGATCGACAACGGCAGCAGTCTTGGGCGGAATGCTGGACGCCAACTGCGTCAACCTTTCCTCGATCGCTTTCGTTTGCTGCGCGACTAGCTCTTCAACGCGTTTCCGCTCTTCGTCACGGCGCTGTTCTTCTGCGAGTCTCTGCTCTTCCTGTCGGCGCGCTTCTTCTTCACGAAGACGTTGTGCTTCCCGCTCGCGTTCTTCCGTGGCGCGCGCTTCTGCTTGCTGGCGCTCTTTCTCTTGTTGCTTTCTTAGTTGCTGCTGACGTTCCGCTTCAAGTCGCGCTGCCTCTTCCTGGCGCCGGCGCGCGGCCTCTTCAGCCGCAAGTTGTCGTTTCCCTTCCTGCTCGCGCAGGAGTTCTTCGCGCGCAAGTCGCAGCTTCTCCGCCTCATCGTGCAACGACGAACTGCTGATGGCGGCGGCAACCAGTTCAGCAGTGGGGCGCACGTAACTGGGGCGTCCCGTATCCTGCGGTGGCGGTGGTGTGGCGACTGTCTTGAACGGATCGAATTGCGAGTCGCCGGTGGTTTTCAGGATGGCGCTCGCGGCGGCCATCGCATCCCGCAGCTCTTTCAAAAATTCGTCGGCGGAAGGCGTGCGGAACTCAGGTTCCTTTTCCAACGCGTGGCGCACGACCGCTTCAATCTGCGGCGGCACGTCGACACCACGCGAAGAAAACGTCGGCACTTCCTCCGTCAGATGCTTCTTCATGATTGCGGGAATGGTGGCGGCTTTGAACGGCACCTCGCCGGAAAGCATCTGAAAAAACATCACACCCAGGCTATAGACATCCGCGCGCGCGTCGGGCGGCTCGTCGGACCATTGTTCCGGCGCCATGTAAAACGGTGAGCCCATCAAACCCGTCGTCTGCGCGGCAACAAACGAGCCGAGCAACTCGCCTGACTTAATCTTCGCGAGGCCGAAGTCGAGAATCTTTGTGCCCTCCGGAATCGGAATGCCGGCCTGAATCATCACATTCAGCGGCTTCAGATCGCGATGCACAATTCCCTGTCGATGCGCCGCGGCGATGCCGGCGCAAATCGGCTGCATCAGCTCAAACGCGCGCACCGCACCCATCGCGCCTTCTTCGGCCATCAGGTCTTGCAAGGACTTGCCCTGCACAAACTCCATGACGAGGAAAGGCATCGTGCCGCGCACGACTCCGAAGTCCGTCACCGCGATGATGTTCTGATGGCGAATTGCCGCGGCAGCCAGAGCTTCTTGCCTGAACCTTGTGACAAGATTTGGATCGTTGCCGACGAGATCGGGAAGAATGATCTTGATCGCGTGCTGGGTCTTCAGGAAGATGTGGCGCGCTTTGTAGACAATGCCCATGCCGCCCTGGCCCAGCCGCCGCTCAAGATTGTAACGGCCGTCCAGAATGGGCTCGCCCGCAATCGAGGCGGTCGTGCCTGCGCCGTCATCAGGACAAAACGCAATCTCGTCGGGAAAACAGGCGCGACAGGTTGGACACTCTTTCATTCAGTGATTCGGTTAATGCACTACGACTCCGCGCGAGTCTGGGTTCGCGAAGATTTTAACGGGTGAGCACAAGCGAGGCAAGCAGCCTATTTGACCACCACATTCACCAGCCGCTGCGGGACGACAATCACCTTGACGACCTTGTGGCCGTCGATGAAGCTTTGCACCTTTGAATCTGCCAGGGCCAATTCCCGCAAGTCTGCCTCCGATATGTCGGGCGAGACGATTACACGAGAGCGGAGTTTTCCATTGACCTGAACGGGAATCTCGAGTTCTTCCTGCTTCGCCAATTCAGGATCAGCGACTGGCCATTGCGCAGACTTCAGTAGCCCGCCTTCGTGGCCCAGCCCTTCCCACATTTCTTCCGCGATATGCGGAGAGAAAGGCGCCAACATAATCACCAACGCTTCGATCGCTTCGCGCGCAACGAATCTGTCCGCGTCGGAAGCAGAAGCCGGCTCGACGTTGAATTCGCCGAGCGCATTCGACAGTTCCATCAACGCCGCCACGTTCGTGTTCAGGTCGAGCTTCTCGAAATCGTCAGTCACGCGCGCGATCGTTTGATGGGTCTTGCGTCGCAGCGCGCGCGCCTGGGTACGCAGGCCTCCGGCCTGCTCTTTATTAGAAGCTGAATCCTGAGTAACGAACTCTTCATTAGAAGCAGGCCGGAGGCCTGCGTAGCCAGGACGCCATTTGTACACCATCATCCACACGCGTCGCAGAAATCGGACTGCGCCTTCGATTCCTGTTTCCGACCAGCGCAACTCGTTTTCCACAGGAGCGGCGAACAGAATGAACAGACGTGTCGCGTCGGCACCGAACGCTTCGATCATCTCGTCCGGATCGACGCCATTGCCGAGAGACTTCGACATGGCTTTCCACTCGTTGGTGCCTTCGACGCGGTTCGTGACCATTCCCTGCGTCAACAGACGCTTCACCGGTTCGTTGAATTTCACCAGACCCAAATCGCGCATCACCTTCGTCCAGAAGCGCGTGTAGATCAGGTGCATCACCGCGTGCGAGTCGCCTCCGATGTATTGATCGACCGGCGTCCATTGCGCCGCGATTGCTGTGTCGAAAGGCATCCCGTCATTGCGCGGGTCGCAGTAACGGAAGAAGTACCACGACGAATCGACAAACGTGTCCATCGTGTCGGTTTCGCGCGTCGCCGGCGCGCCGCATTTCGGACAAGTCGTGTTCAGAAACTCAGGCACGCTCTTCAAAGGCGATTCGCCCGTGCCCGTGAACTCCGCCTTATCAGGCAGCATCACCGGTAAATCTTTCTCCGGCACTGGAACCATCCCACACTTCTCGCAGTAAACCACCGGGATCGGTGCGCCCCAGAACCGCTGGCGCGAGACGCCCCAATCACGAATGCGATAAGTTACGGCCGGTCCGCCAAAACCTTTCGCCGCCGCGTACTCGGCCATTTCCCGAATCGCGTCGGCTGAGAGTTTGCCGCTCCATTCGCCGCTGTTGACCAGCACGCCGTACTCAACGAAAGCGTGTTTCATCTCGATCGATTGATCGCCGCCCGACGCTTGATCGACCGATTCGCTTTGCTGCCCATGAACAACCGGCGCGATCACCTGACGAATCGGCAAAGTGTATTTTTGGGCGAACTCAAAATCGCGTTCGTCGTGAGCGGGGACACTCATGACTGCGCCCGCGCCGTAATCCATCAAGACGTAGTTCGCCACCCAAATCGGCAGCAGCTCGCCATTGAATGGATTGATCGCCAGCCGTCCCGTGTTCATGCCGAGCTTCTCTTCTTCTTCGGACAAATCTTCGGTTTTGATCGCGCGTGCGGCTTTGACGTTTTCCGCGAACTGAAGCAGGTCGTCTTTCAGAGTCGAGCCTTCCAGCAACTTCGGCAAGAGCGGATGCTCCGCCGCAACCACAATCGCAGTCGCGCCGAAGATCGTGTCGATGCGCGTGGTGAACACACGAATCTTCTCGTCCTGATCCTTAACTTTGAAATCGATGTAAGCGCCTTCGCTCCGGCCCACCCAATCGCGCTGCCGCTTCAGAACCTTCTCCGGCCAGCCCGCTTCGATCTCCTTGATATCCGCGACCAGTTGTTCCGCGTATTCCGTGATGCGCAAGTACCATTGCTCGATCTCTTTCTTCGTGACTTGCGTGCCGCAACGCCAGCACACGCCGCCCGACGACTGTTCATTCGACAACACAGTCTCTTCCTTCGGACACCAGTTCACCGCCGAAGTGCGCTTGTACGCCAATCCGCGCTCCAGCATCTTCAAAAAGAACCACTGGTCCCATTTGTAGTACTCGGGCCGATGCGCGGCGATCTCGCGCGACCAATCGTAGCTGATGCCGAGCCGCTTGAACTGGCCGCGCATGATCTCGATGTTTTTTTCGGTCCACTCGCCAGGTTGAATGCCTCGCTTGATTGCGGCCTGCTCAGCGGGTTGGCCAAAACTGTCCCAGCCGATCGGATGCAGCACGTTGAATCCGCGCAGGCGCTTGTACCAGGCCAGCGCATCGCCAATCGAATAATTCCGGACGTGGCCCATGTGCAAATAGCCAGACGGGTACGGCAACATCTCAAGGGCATAGAACTTCGGCCGCGGATCGTCTTCGCGGGCTTCAAACGCGCGTTCGTCAGCCCAGCGCTGCTGCCACTTCTCTTCGATTTGTTCGGGAAAATATTTCTCGTCCATCGCTTTTAACCTCTTTAAGTTACAAGCAAACTGCTGATTGCACAAAACCGCTCGTGCAACTGAATACTTAGGTTGTGATTAGGATTCGCCGCTAACCAGGCAGCGCTAACGAGCGCAGCGGGGTGGCGGCAGCGTAAGGACGAGATTGGTCAGTGAAATTCTGAACCGTTGCATGATGGAGGCATTGTAACTGAACAGTCCGAATTCCGTCTAGCCTCTCATTCTCACCTCGCTTCAGCGAGGTGAAACGCGCATGCAGATTTCAGTCGAGCCGTTTTAACGGCTTTTTCACTCTAATCCGTGACAAAAGATCGCAGAGCCTCAAGGTTCTTCACATCCGTCCGGGGATCATCGTAAGGCGTCTCGAGAATGAACGCGCAGTGGGCAAGCTTCGGATGCTGCGCAAACCGTCGCAGAGCATCGCGGCCAATGTGTCCTTCGCCGATGTGCCAGTGGCGATCGACGCGTGAGTTGAACGGCGCGCGCGAATCGTTAAAGTGCACCGCGCGCACGTTTCGCAGGCCGAAAGTGCGCCGAATAATTTCAAGCGTCGCTTCCAATCCGTCAGGTTCGCGGATGTCGTAACCCGCCGTGAATGAATGCGCTGTATCGACGCAGACGCCCAGCGGCAGCGGACACGCGTCCATGATCGCGCGCAAGTGTTCGAAACGATGGCCGATACACTCGCCTTGTCCGGCAGTGTTCTCCAACAGGATCCGCAGCTTTCCCAATCGCAGACCTTTGCACGCAATCTTCAGGCTGCGCGCGGTTGCAGCGATTCCGTCACTTTCACACGATCCCCGGGCGCTGCCGGGATGGACAACGACGTAATCAACTCCAAGTGCGATCCCGCGTTGTACTTCTTCGCGAAACGACGCGATTGACTTCGAAAGGATCACGTCGTCTGCGGACGAAAGATTGATCAAATAGTTGGTGTGAATCAGAACCGGTGCCAGCTTCGTCTGTTTCAATGTCGACTTGAACAATGCGACGGACTCGCACGTAAGCGGTTTCGCCATCCAGCCGCGCGGATTCCGCGAAAAGAGCTGCACCGTCTCGCAGCCTGTTTCCTTCGCGATGAGCAAAGATTCATGAAGCCCGCCTTTAATGGGAGCATGAAAGCCAATCCGTGGACGTTTCATTTGCTGACTTGTTCCATCACGCGCAGCATGTTGCCGCCGAGTATCTTATCGATGTCGCTTTCCGAATAACCGCGGCGCAGAAGTTCCTTGGTGAGATTCGGCAGATCGGCAACAGACTTCAGATCAGCCGGCACAGCTTGAACACCATCGAAATCGGATCCAATGCCGACGTGATCGATCCCGACGAGCTTCACGACATGATCGATGTGATCGACAATGCGCGAGACGTAAACGGGCGGCAGACGCTTTAGATATTCCTGAGCGCGAACCCGATCGCGCGCGAGTTTTTTCTGCGCGGCAGTTCCCTTCTCTTCAGCCGAGGCGCGTTCAACCAGCGGCGCAATTTCGGCATCAACTTTCTTTTTCTTCTCGCTCCAGCCCGGCTCAATGTGTTCGGGATAAAAGATCACGTTGACGACGCCGCCGGTTTTCGCGAGCGCGACGATCATGTCGTCGTTCAGGTTGCGCGGCACGTTCGCGATCGCACGGCAGCCGGAATGGGTCGCAATCACCGGCCTGGTTGAAGTGTTCACAATGTCCCAGAAGGTCTTGTCCGAAACATGCGAAACGTCAACCATCATTCCCAGGCGATTCATTTCGTGAATGACCTGTTTGCCGAAATCGTTGAGGCCGCGCTGCTCGCCGATCGCATCTCCCGATGAACCCGCCCAACTCGTGCTGACGCTCCATGCCGGCGACATGTAACGAACGCCCAGGTCGTAATACCGCTTCACATTTTCGAGCTTTTCATCGATTGCATATCCGCCTTCCAAGCCCATCAGCGCCGCGATTTTTCCGCTCGCTGCGGCACGCCGAACATCCGTAGCCGTCGTGGCCACTTCCCACGTCTCGGGATGTTTTGCTGCCAAATTCTTAACGCTTTCAATCTGAATATCAGCGCGCTTCATCGCGGTCGGCCCGCCGCCGCCAAACAACTGCGGCTCGACCCAAATCGAAAAGAACTGCGCATCCAGTCCGCCTTCTTCGGCACGGACTGCATCGAGATGCCCGTCCGACAACCTCTGATTAATGTCAACGTCCTCGTCGACCAGCCGCTGCGCCGTATCTGCGTGCATGTCGACGATGATTGCGCGGCGATGAATTGACAGCGCATCGTTTGCGCCTGTTTCTGTTGTCATAGTTTTGTTTTCTGTGTGTTCAGGCGACCGATGGCAATTCGCAATCACAATCAGCGCCACCGCACACAGCCCCAGGATAGCCGGACGCGGAATCGCAACTCGATTGCCAATCTTATGTAATCGCAAGACATTCCGCATCGTAGTGAACTGCTGCGGAAGGGGCAAGCTAATTCGCCTTCGAAGGTACGTCAAAAACCGATTAGGCATCTTGCCATCGGGCTCAACTTTAGAGTATTGTGCTTTGTCAATTCACCCTATCGAGCACGTCTCGCAAGTTCGAACCGCTAAGTCTCCAAAGGAGAGTTCAAACAACATGTTTTCCATGGGCGATAAGAAGAAAGACGTTAGCACTCCGCGTATTTCTGACGTGGTTTGGCATGACGGCGAGTTCATCAAATGGAATGACGCGCGCGTGCACGTGATGTCGCACGTTTTGCATTACGGCTCGAGCGTATTCGAAGGCATCCGCTGTTACGCGACCAAACGCGGCCCGGCAGTATTTCGTCTTCGCGAACACATGCAACGCTTTCTGAACTCAGCAAAAGTTTTCCGGATGGACCACCACTGGAGCATCGATGATTTTTGCGACGCCGCGGTCGAACTCGTCCGCCGCAGCGGTCTGGACCAGTGTTACATTCGCCCGATTCTATTCCGCAGTTTGGATGAAGAGCATCCGGCTTTCGGCGTGAACCCGTTTCCGAACCCGTTGGCCTGTTACATCGGGGCCTGGGACTGGGGCAAGTACCTGGGAGACGAAGCCATCGAGAAAGGCGTCGATGTTTGCGTCTCGAGCTGGAACCGTCTGAGCCCGAATTCGCTGCCGCCCATGGCCAAGAGCGGCGCCAATTACATGAACTCTCAATTGATCAAAATGGAAGCGCTGGTCAACGGTTTTGCCGAAGGCATTGCGCTTGACGACCGCGGTTACGTTTCGGAAGGCTCGGGCGAAAACATTTTTCTCGTCAGCAACGGCATCGTGAACACGCCGCCGCTTTCCTCTTCAGTTCTGCCCGGCATAACGCGCGACAGCGTGATTCAGATTTGCGGCGAGCTGGGCATTACGATCAAGGAACGCAGCATTCAGCGCGCCGCGCTTTATGTTTCCGATGAGTTGTTCTTCAGCGGCACGGCGGCTGAGATTACTCCGATTCGCTCCGTCGATCGGATTTCAATCGGCAACGGCCAGCGCGGAGAAATCACCGCGAAAATCCAAAAGATGTTTTTTGAGATCACCAAAGGCGAGCGGCCCGCGCCCGGCCCGTGGTTAACTTATGTGCGTGAGCAGGAAGAACGCGCCGCCGATAAGCCAAAGGCGAGCGCGGCCGGCAACGGTCGCCGTCCAAAAACAAAAACGGACGAAGGCATCCGGCCGACGGAACTCGTGGCCAAAGCGCACGCAGTCGCGGTGGAATAAGTCAGTCCAAATCACCAAACTGAAGGCGGGAGAGCTCTCCCGCCTTTTCCTTTTTTACGATGGAACCCGCTCAGTTGCAGCGTCCTCGACCGTTCCTGTCTCACTCGTGGCACGGGCAGGCTTTTCGCCAAGCACCACCCGAACTTCGTGCACGCCGCCATCGTCGGCGAGGCTGACTTCGTCATCTGAACGAAGCTGCCCGTCAAGTTCGACCGACGCAATGCCGCGTGAGACTGAATGCGGATTCTCGACCTTGATTCGATACGTCGTGTTGCCGCGACGATAAGTAATTTCAAACTCCCGCCAGGAACGCGGGATGCACGGATCCATTCGGAGGCGATCTCCCTGCAGCTTGAATCCCAAGATGTACTCGACCGCCGCGCGATACATCCATCCCGCCGACCCCGTGTACCAGGTCCAACCGCCGCGGCCAGTGTGCGGCGGGACGGCGTAAACGTCGCCGGGCGCAACGTACGGTTCGACTTTGTATTTGTGCAAACCAGCGCGCGTCGAAGCATGATTGATGGGATTCAACAATCCGAACAGCTCGCCCGCACGGTCGCCATCGCCGAGCAACGCAAACGCGATCACCGTCCACAGCGCCGCATGCGTGTACTGCCCGCCGTTTTCACGCACGCCCGGCACGTAGCCTTTCACGTAACCCGGGTCGAGTTTGCTCTTATCGAACGGCGGTGTGAACAAGATGATCAGCCCGTCGCCGCGGCGAACCAGGTATTGCTCGACCGCAGACATGGCTCGTTGCGCGCGATACGATTCAGCGACCCGCGACATCACCGCCCAGGTTTGCGCAATCGAATCGATGCGACATTCGTCGTTTTGCGCCGAGCCGAGGGGCGTACCGTCATCGAAATACGCGCGGCGATACCAATCACCATCCCAGGCCTTTTCCAGTCCTTTGCGCAATTTTTCCAGATGAACCGCGTAGGTATTGCGGCGATCCGGTCGTTGAGCAC
>DATBSG010000203.1:0-4647 GCA_036559945.1 Pyrinomonadaceae bacterium | reverse complement strand
GCGCGATTCCGATCGGGAGGCCAATCCGCGGCGCCTCGACTTACGTTCTGGATCAAACGCTTCAGCCCGTGCCGACGGGTGTGCCCGGCGAACTCTTCATCGGCGGTGCCGGCGTAGCGCGCGGTTATCTGAATCGTCCCGAACTAACGGCGGAGAAATTTATTCCCAATCTATTCGGCGAAGGGCGACTGTATCGCTCGGGCGATTTGGTTCGCTATCTGCCCGATGGAAATCTTGAATTTCTCGGTCGCGCCGACAATCAGGTAAAGATTCGTGGCTTCCGCATTGAGCTTGAGGAAGTCGAACAAGCGATTCGCACTTACGAAGCCGTCTCGGACGCGGTCGTCGTCGTGCGCGAGGATGCGGACGGCGACCAGCGTCTGTATGCGTACGTATTGCTCGAAGCAAACCAGCAAGCGACCTCGACCGAGATCAGGAGCTTTCTCAAGACGCTGCTACCGACGCACATGCTGCCGGCGACTTTCACAGCACTCGAGGCCTTGCCGCTGATGCCGAACGGCAAGATCGATCGTCGTGCTCTGCCTGCTCCCGAAATTGATTGTACTTCCGAGGAAAACTTTACGCCGCCGCGAACGCCCACCGAAGAAGTCGTGGCGCAGGTTTGGTGCCGCGTGCTGAAACTTTCGCGCGCCGGCATCCACGACAATTTCTTCGAACTGGGTGGCCACTCGTTGCTGGCCGCGCGCGTTTTCTCTGAGTTGCAAAGAACTCTCGACATAGAGTTGAGTCTGGTCGACATCTTCAAAGCCCCGACGGTCGCTGAACTAGCCGAGATCCTCTACGAACGCCAGGCCGCCAAGCGCCAAAAAGACGAGCTGATGTTGCTGCTCTCAGAACTCGATGAGCTATCGGAAGAGGAAGCCCACCGCCGTTTGAGCGAAGAAATGTCTACGATTGGTCTCGCCGGTTAATCATGCCGAAATCGCTCCTGCGTTGAAACCCACAATCCCATTGCCAAGCTTCCAGCGTCAGAGCCCCTTTTCGCGGAAAACCGCGCTAATTTGGCCTTTCTAATATTTGTGAACCAAGTTCGTATGGGAGTGCCGGCCCCAGAAAACAGGCTCAAGCAGCAGCTCGCCGCGCTGTCGCCCGCCAAGCGCGCGCTGCTTGAGCTAAAGCTCATGAAACGCAGCGGCAGCCAGCCGGCTGCCGAGCCAAAAATTCCACGTCGCGCCGAACGCGGCGCCGCCCCGCTATCGCACACCCAGCAGGGGCTTTGGGTCCTCACCCAACTGATGCCGGATTCGTGGCTGTACCAGATTCCGAAGGCGGTGCGGCTGACCGGCAAACTGAACGTCGATGCACTGCGCGAAACGCTCAACGCAGTGGTGGCGCGTCACGAAGCGCTGCGCACAACATTTCAAACAGTTGACGGAAAGCCGATGCAGGTCATCGCTGAGTCGCTGTTGCTGGAAACGCCGTTGATCGATTTATGCGATATACCCGAGACCGGGCGCGAAGAAGAGGCAAGACGAATTCTGACGTCCGAAGGTCGCTGTCCGTTCAATCTCGCTGAAGGACCGCTCATTCGCAGTCTGCTGCTCAGGCTGACTGAAGAAGAGCACATTCTGCTGGTCACAACTCATCACATCGTGACCGACGGCTGGTCCATGGGAATCTTCGACCGCGAGCTGATGGAAATGTACGAAGCATTCGCGGCCGGTCGCGAACCGGCCTTGCCAGAGTTATCGATTCAGTACGCCGACTATGCCGTCTGGCACCGCCAATGGTTCGAAGGATCGGTCTACGAGTCACAGCGCGATTATTGGAAGAAGCAGTTTGCGACGTTGGCGCCGGTGCTCGAGTTGCCGACAGATCATCCACGTTCAAATCTGCACGCGTATCGCGCCTATCGCGGAGCAACGAAGATGCTGACGTTGTCGCGCCCGTTGACGAAACAGATCAATGAACTGTGCCGGCACAACGAAGTCACGCCGTTCATGGCGCTGCTTGCCGCCTTCGAAGTCTTGCTGCATCGCTATACCGGTGAAGAAGACATCGTAGTCGGTTCGCCGATCGCCGGCCGCTGCCTGGCCGAGACGGAACCGCTCATCGGATTGTTCATTAACGTGCTGGCGCTGCGCGTGAACGCCTCGGGCGATCCGACGTTTCAGGAACTCCTCAATCGGGTGAAAGAGACAGCCCTCGGCGCTTACGCGCATCAGGATTTTCCGTTCGAGATCTTAGTTAAAGAGCTGCAACCTGATCGGGCGCTCACGCACAACCCAATTTTTCAGGCGATGTTCGTTTTGCAGAACGAGCCGCTTCCGCCACTTGAATTCGGCGGCCTGAAATCCAGCCACGTGCAGGTTGATAACGTCACCACCAATTTCGATCTCACGCTCGACATCACGGAACGCGACCAGCAGTTCTTCATCAAGTTCGAGTGTAACGCCGATCTGTTTGAAGAAGAAACGATCACCCGAATGATGGGACACTTTGAAACTCTGCTTGCCGGCATTGTTGAAAACCAGCAGCAGAAGATTTCAGAACTCCCGCTGCTCACAGATGCAGAACGCAAGCAGTTGCTGAGCGATTGGACAAGTACCAAGACGGATTATCCCGCCGACAAATGCGCGCATGAATTATTCGATGAGCAGGCCCAGCGCACGCCCAACGCGACTGCCGTCGTCTTCGACGACGAGCATCTCACCTACAGCGAGCTTAACCGGCGGGCAAACCAGCTAGCCAACTACCTGCGCACGCTGGGAGTTGGCCCTGACACGATGGTTGGTGTCCACCTGGAAAGGTCAGCGAAACTCATCGTAGCGCTGCTTGGAATCGTTAAGGCAGGCGGGGCGTACCTGCCACTCGACCTGGCTTATCCGAAAGAACGTATGGCATTCATGCTCGCCGATGCCGGGGCGCCCGTGTTGTTGACAGAGAAAAATCTGATCGCCGATGCGCCGCAAACCGATGGTACGACGATTTGCCTAGATGATAGCTGGGAATTGATCAGTTCATTCAGCGAGCAGGCACCTGCGAATCTCGCGACGGCCGAGAATCTGATTTACGTCATCTACACTTCGGGCTCGACGGGAACGCCAAAAGGTGTGGCGGTGACGCATCGAGCCGTCAACCGTCTGATCTTCAACACGAATTATGTCGAGATAACGCCGGCCGATCGGATCGCGCAGGCATCGAACGCATCGTTTGATGCGGCCACGTTCGAGATTTGGGGAGCGCTGCTGCATGGCGCCCAGCTTATCGGCATTCCCAGAGAGGTTACGTTGTCACCACGACGCTTTGCTGAAGCGATCAGGCAGCGTCAAATCTCGATGATGTTTTTGACAACCGCGCTCTTTAACCAAATCGCGCGCCACGTACCAGATGCATTTGCCACCATGCGCCAGTTGATGTTTGGCGGTGAAGCGGTAGATGCAGCTTGCGTCCGAGAGATCCTGGCGCACGGACCGCCGCAGCGTCTGGTGCATGTATACGGCCCGACAGAGAGCACTACCTTCGCAACCGCGCATTTAATCGAGGCGGTGCCGCCAACCGCCACCACAATCACCATCGGTCGCGCGATCTCCAATACTCAAACCTACGTTCTTGACGCGCACTTAAACCCGGTGCCGATCGGCGTACCGGGCGATCTGTATCTTGGTGGCGACGGACTTGGTCGTGGTTATCTCAACCGCGACGAACTAACAGCAGAGAAGTTTATTGCGCATCCGTGGGCCCGCGGCGAGCGGTTATACAAAACCGGCGACGTGGCGCGTTACCTCAGCGACGGAAACATTGAATTTGTCGGCCGCAAAGATCATCAGGTGAAGATTCGCGGTTTTCGAATAGAACTCGGCGAGATTGAAGCCGCATTGGGCAAGCATCCCGGCGTCGCCGAATGCGTCGTCACAGTGGCGACAGGCGAATGCGGGGATAAACGATTGGTTGCCCATTTCGTCCCGGTTAATGGCGACACGAACGTCGCGGAGTTTCGCGATTTCCTTTGCCACGAGTTGCCCGGCTACATGATACCCGCCGCATTTGTACGTCTGGCTTCTATGCCGCTGTCGCCAAATGGAAAAATTGATCGCCGTGCTTTGCCCGCGTCTGAAGCAACCGATACCGCCGTGACCTCAAAGTTTGTTGCGCCGGGCGACGAGCTCGAACTCAAGCTCACCAAAATCTGGGAAAAAGTTTTGCCGGTCAGCCCCATTGGCGTCAATGATAACTTCTTCGATCTCGGCGGTCATTCGCTGTTGGCAGTTCACCTATTCGCACTGATCGAAAAAGCTTTCGGCCGCAATCTTCCGTTGGCGACTTTGTTTCAGGCGCCGACGGTGAAGCAGCTGGCGCGCGTTCTGCGCGACGAAGGCTGGCCCGCGCCCTGGTCGTCGCTCGTGGTGATTCAAAGCGGCGGCACGCGACGCCCTTTCTTTTGCGTCCACGCCGTGGGCGGAAATGTTTTGGAGTACCACGACCTGGCGCGAAATCTCGGCCCCGACCAGCCGTTCTATGGATTTCAGGCGAAAGGCCTCGACTGAAAAACGGAGCCGCATACCAGCATCCGTGAGATGGCCGCGCACTACATCAACGAGATGCGCGAAGTTCAGCCCGACGGTCCATATCTAATCGGCGGCAGATCATCCGGCGGGTGCATTGCGTTCGAAATGGCTTGCCAGT
>DATBSG010000202.1:0-4184 GCA_036559945.1 Pyrinomonadaceae bacterium | reverse complement strand
TAGATGATCGTTCGTACATTCCCGAGAACACCGGCGCCACGCAACACGAGCAAAGCATCAGCGGCGCTCCAGCAAGTCCTGCGGCGAGTTGCGAGCGCACTCGTCCACGACCAAAGCTTTTTGCCAACCAGCTCGGCGGATCGAGCACGCGCACGGCGCCGCTGATCAGAATGCCAAAGAGCAACGCCGGCCAAATGACTGAAAAGTAATTGAACGAGCGCGCGAACAAACCGATCTGTGACGGATTGCCGGGTATCGGCAAAACATTGAGACGCGGCTGGAAGGTGCGCGTGTTCTGTACTTTCTCGATGACGGCCAGCGCTGCCGAGGACTTATAAACAAAAAGCGTGGTCACAATGACGAGCAACAGAATTGTGGCGTAAATGACTCTTTGCCCGCGCTGCGGCGAAACTGCGATGGTGTTCTGATCTATTTGAGTGGCCACAATCTGTCCCCTCGTCAGTGAACCAGCCTTTGAAAACTTGGCTTTGGGGGTGCGCTGGATTATAAGACAGGTGTCGTCGAAAAACTAAAACTCAATTAGCCGGACAGTTGTGGAAGTCGCGGGCTGGATGATTGCTCGACATTCCCGAAGGAGACAGAAAATGAACAATTCTGATCGCATGAGTCAGAAGCCGGTGATCGCTCTGGCAATGATGCGCGTGACGCTGGGAGTGATGTTCGCCTCGGTATTCTTCGAGAATCTGGGGAAAGGTCTTTACACGCCGTCAGGCTACTCCGGTCTGATCAGCTATTACATCGAGAAAGGTCACGCTCCGCAGGTGTTGAAAAGTGTGATGGGATTGATGGCCAGCCACGCAAACATCGCCGGCCCGATGCAGGGCGTCACCGAAATCTCGTTCGGCATTCTGCTGTTGGTTGGATTCCTGACGCGTCCCGTCGCGCTTGCGGCATTTCTATTTCTGACGACACTCTGGATAGCTGAGTGGGGCACGGCTTGGATTTGGGAACTGCTCATCCCAATGATTGTCGCATTGAGCCTGATGATTGGCGCGGCGGGCCGCAAGTGGGGAATCGACTCCGCGATGGCCCGAAAGTATCCTCGGATGCCGTTGTGGTAATCGGTTCTTAATTTGGCCTTCAACAAGCACGAACAAAGCTCATGAGTTCTTTGCTCACCAATGACTCTCTGAAAGATCGCCCGCCTGTTCCAAGCTTTGCCCTGGGTTTGGGACTCACGAACGAATGCAATCTCGCGTGCTCGTTTTGTTATCGCGACCCGGATCGAATTGATCGGCTGACGCTTGATCAAGTTAAGAGCGTAATGACTCGTTTGCCGATCCATTCGGTAAATCTCGGCACGGGCGAGAACGGAATGCATCCGGAGTTTCTCGCGATTCTTAATTACCTGCGAACCGAACCGGTCAAACTCACAATTACTTCCAACGGTCACAGCATTGCGATCCTGGACGACGAACATGTGCGCGCATTTCACGACGTGGAGTTCTCGCTCGACTATCCGACTGAGGCGGAGCAGGACGAACAGCGTGGCGTAGGAAACTGGAAATTGATTCATGAGCAGGCCGAACGCTGTGGCTGTCTCGGGGTTCCGGTGACGATCATCGCGGTGATGATGAAATCGAATTACCTAAGACTCGCGGAAGTGGCGCGCGTCGCGAAAAAATTCGATGCGCCACTGCGGGTCAATGTCTATCAATCCGTCAGAACGGATTTGTTCGCGCTGACATATGAAGAATACTGGGAAGGATTTCGCAGGCTGTTTGCCGACACGGACGTGATCGCGATTGGCGAACCGCTGGTTCGCGCGCTCGCCGGATTGCCGCCACTGTCGGGCGGCTGCGGAGTCGGAACCGTCCGTGTTACCCCGCGCGCCACGACACAGGCATGCGTTTACTGGAGCGGCGGCGGCATGCCTCTGTCAGTGTTATTAGACACCAGCGAAGAAATCCTGAACACTCCGCCTTTTGTTGCCGCGCGGCTGTTGCCGCCGGCTTGCGAACCTTGTGAATTTCGCGAGACTTGTCACGGTGGTTGCGCGGGTCGTCGTCAACTGCACGGTGCACTGGATGAACCCGATCCGTACTGTCCAATCATTCGCGGCGATCGGCCGCGCCTCGAGATTCGAATGGCGGCCGCGCGCGATCTCCCCAAAGTCGGCAGCGCCTGCACCACCGTTGTGATCGCCCGCGGGTAAGATTTCGGGCGGCGCGCCGCTTGCTCTGTTGTATGAAAGGCCCCCGTGACACAAAGTAATTCTGAAGGAGGATAACCATGAAAAGACTACTCGCAGTCATAGTGTCGACATTGGCCGCGTTCGCGTGCACAGCGCCGCCAGGAAACAACTCGGCAATTACAAATGCTAACAAGCCGGCAGAAACAACTTCGACCATCTCTGAGGCGCAAGTTATTGCTAAAGAAAAAGACGCGTGGGACGCAGTGAAGAACAAGAACCCTGAAGGCTTTCGCAAGATCATGGCCGACAACGGCCTTTATGTCAGCCATCACGGTGTTTTGGATCCGGCCGGTATTGTCAGAGAAACTGCGGAACTTGAACTCACCGAACTGAGTTTTTCTGATTGGAAAGTGGTGCCAATCGATAAGGATGCGGTGGTGGTCACTTACACCGCGCACATCAACGGTCGGATTAAGGGAATGCCGCTCGTTTCGAGTCAAGTGCGCGGGAGTACCGCGTGGGTGAATCGCAATGGAAACTGGCTGGCAATTTACCATCAGGATTGTGAAGCCAAGCCAGCGCCATCACCAGGCACGAACAAGCCGGCCAAGCCAGTTTCATCTCCGGCCGCGACTAGTTTGCCTGCTTCAACCAGTGCCGACGCAAGCGCGAACGAAAAAATAATTTGGGATGCTCTCAAGAATCGCAACTTCGACGCTTTCGCCGCCTTACTGGCGTCTGACTCAATCGAGGTGGAACCGGGAGGCGTGTACGACAAGTCCGGCTCAGTGAAAGGCGTCAGCGAGATGGATTTCTCGAAAGCTGTCTTGAGCGATTGGCAATCTTTGAAAATCGATGAAGACGCCGCACTGGTAACCTACATGGTGAAGGGAGGAAGCATCGATCCTTCTGGAGAGCACCACACGACCATCTGGGTGAATCGCGACGGCAAATGGCTGGCGCTGTTTCACCAGGGCACGCCGGTATTGAAAGAACTCAAGCCGGTTTCGGAGAAGCCCGGCTCTGGTCCGTCGCCAAAATCAAAATCTCCTCCGATAAAATACTAACGCGGAGCAGGAGGTCGAGCTGGGCAGGACTCTACGCTAGTCCGAAGTAAATAAGAGCATGCGCCGTCCACTTTTTTCTACTCTGGTCGAGCCGCTGCTGCTGACGGTTTGCGCTCTGCTAATCGCCTGTGCTATTGCACCGCAAAGTCGGCGAGCCTCTCTGCCGAACCCGTCACCAACTCTCGCGCAGCAATCGCCTACTCCTGAGTCTTCCGATGCGATTAATCGACCGACGAGCGAGCCGTACACGGGCCCGCTCTCGATCTTTGAAGATCCCAAGCGCGACGAAAAGCTTCAAGTCAATCGAGTCATGGACGTTCTGGGGATCAAGGAAGGCACAAGCGTTGCAGACATTGGCGCGGGCTCCGGTTGGTTCACGGTGCGCGCGGCGCGGAGGGTGGGTGCGAACGCGACGGTCTATGCCGTGGACATCAATCGCGATTATCTGAAATATATCGACGAGCGCGCCGTTCGTGAGAAGCTGCCGAACATCAAAACGATTCTGGGCAATGAAGATGATCCCCTCCTGCCGAAGGAAAGTGTTGACGCCGTTTTGTTGCTAAAGACTTATCACGAAATCGCGCAGCCAATTCGCTTGCTCAAACACACTCGCGAAGCGATGCGCGCGGGCGCGCTACTCGGCATCATCGATCGCAACGGCAAAGGCGACGACCACGGCATCGACAAAGGCGTAGTCATAAAAGAAGCCGAGCGCGCCGGGTTTGTGCTGGTGAATCAATACGATTTCGTTAAGCCGGACAGCGTCGACTATTTCCTGGTGTTTCGGGCTTCGTGATTAAGAATTCAATCGACAATTAGCCCATTGAATTATGAAAGCCGAAGATATGACGCGCGTAAGGACGGTAATGAAAGACCATGTCCAACGAGGGCAGCAAGCTCAAACCTCAAGCCCGATTTCGCGACCGGATCGACGGTGTGGGCGAGAACGTTGACAGAGTCAT